>JBBSJY010000030.1:0-30093 GCA_038256845.1 Verrucomicrobiales bacterium
CACGCGCTGGCCATCGACGATGACCGTGCACGCGCCGCATTGACCGTGATCGCAGCCTTTTTTCGTGCCGGTCAGGTGGAGGCGGTCGCGCAACGTGTCCAGCAGGGTCACCCGCGTGTCCAACTCCAGCGCGTGCGCCTTGCCGTTGATGGTTAGATCGATTTTCTGCGTCGGCACGCCGGCCGCGGCCACGTGGGTGATGCCGCTGTCGAGCGTGGCGGCTTCCGCGTAAACGCGTTGCTCGGCCATGAGCTGCATGCCGAAGACTCCCGCGCCGGTACTGGACACCAGTTTCAGGAAATCCCGGCGCGGGATGGAGCCGCGCGAGAGCTCGGCGAAGAGGGCGCTCTCATCCTCGGAAAGGGGATCGGGCGGCGTCTGGCCGCAGCCGGAGCCGCAGCGGGGTGGGTCATGGGGATCTTGCATGGAGGGCAGGGGTTGGTGGTGGAAAAGGCGAGGGGACGGCCCGAAAAATCCGGACAACCGGGCAGCGTAGCAGTTTTTGCGGATGTCGCATGGAACTTTTTGGTCGATCGTCCCATCTGCGCAGACGTTTGACCGCGCTCACTTCCGCGACATGATGGAAAAACCTCCGATGCACTCTCTCCCCACCGTCATCATCACCGGCGCGGCCAACGGCATCGGCCTCGGCATTTCCCTCCACCTCGCGTCCTCTGGCTGGCAGGTCATCGCCGCAGACCAGGACGACGACGCGCTCGCCTCACTTTCCGGCGTCGCAGGCGTAAAAATCGCCCATGCCGATGTCACTCGCGAGGACGACCTCACCACGCTCGTTTCTCTCGCCCGTGACCACTATGGCCGGCTGGACGCGATCGTCTCGAATGCCGGCGTCAGCGAGTTCAAGTCGCTCGCCGACTGCACCCTGGCGGAGTGGAACCGCATCCTCGCCACCAATCTCACCCCCGCTTTCCTTCTCGCCCGAGCCGCCGAGGAAATGCTCCGCAGCGTCCGTGGCGCCATGGTGCTTATTTCCTCCACCCGCGCCCACATGTCGGAGCCGGACACCCACGCCTACTCCGCCACCAAGGGCGGCCTCGTCGCCCTCACCCATTCGCTCGCCATCAGCATGGGCCCCGAAGTCCGGGTGAACTGCATCTCCCCCGGCTGGATCCATGTCTCCGGGGATGAGCTCTCCGCCGAGAACCATGCCCAGCACCCGGCCGGTCGCGTGGGAAAGCCGGAAGACATCGCTGCGGCCACCGCTTTCCTGCTTTCGGAAAATGCCGGCTTCATCACCGGCGCGGAACTCATCGTCGATGGCGGCATGACCCGGAAGATGATCTATCATTGAATCAAAGCAGGCCGTCCGGCCCCCACGGATCCGCCAAGAATGCCTCTGCGCGTTCTCCAGGCGCCTTCGAATTACCCCGGATTGCTTTCTCTTTCATGCCGGCCACGGGCGGAAAGCGCGCCCGCAGCCTCGGACCTTGCTAAACCAGTGTTCCAAGGTAATTCATGAATTTCAACAGTCTCAACCGTCTCCGGTGCTTTTGAAACACCACGCCCTCAAGGGGTTCACGATCATGGACTTCGACCTTCCCCTGCAAAATCACATTCTTCAGTTCACCGTCCTTGCGACGGTCGCGCTGCTGGTGCAGCTCACGGTCGAGCGCGTCCACCTTCCCGGATTGATCGGATTGCTGCTGATCGGCATGCTGATCGGGCCCGGAGGGCTTGCCGTGCTGCCGCGCGAACCGGTCGCGGAACTGCTGGGAGAGGTGGGCCTCGTCTACATCATGTTTCTGGCAGGCGTGGAGATCAATCTCGCCGTGCTAAGCAGACACAAGCGCGAGGTGAGCCTTTTCGGCATCCTCAGCCTGGGTTTGACTTTTCTCATCGCCCTGGCGGTGGCGCTGCTGATGCAGTTCTCCTGGATCGGCGCACTGCTGCTGGCCACCGCCCTGTCTTCGCACACCCTGGTCGCATACCCGGTGGTCAAGCAACTGAAGCTTCTCAACCGGCAGCCGGTGGTGACTGCCGTCGGCGGCACGCTCATCACCGACACGCTGGCCCTGGTCTTGCTGGCGATCCTGATCCAGCGCGCGAACAGCGGAGGCGACGGCTTCCTAGCCTCGCTGATGCCGCTGGCGCTGCTCGCAGTCGTCGTTGCGTTGGCACTGCTGACGGTCCCCCGACTGGCGCGCGTCCTGTTTGCGCAGGAGCGGGTTTCGCGCGCCGAAAAGGCGCTGTTCGTGCTGGTGATCCTGCTGGTGCTGGCCTCGGTGGCCCGGCTGATCGGCACGGAATCGATCCTGGGCGCCTTCCTCGCGGGGCTCTGCCTGAACAACGCGCTGCGCGATCGCCACGAACTGCATGAGCATCTGGGGTTCGTCGGCCGGATGATCTTCATCCCCTTCTTCTTCATCGATACCGGCATGCGCATCGATGCGGACGTCCTCGTCGGGCAGGCTCGGGTATGGCTGCTGGCTGCGGTGATGATCGCCGCAGTCCTGGCCGGCAAGTCGGCCGCGGCCTGGCTCACCGGTCGGATCTATGGCTATTCACCGGTTGCGCGGACGCTTATGATCGGTCTCACGGTGCCTCAGGCGGCCGCGACCCTGGCAGTCACGGTGACGGCCAGCGCGGCCGGTGCTTTCGACGAGACCGTGGTTGACGCCGTGGTGATCGTCATTCTCGTCACCTGCCTGATCGGGCCGCTGCTGAGCCGTTACGCGGGGCAAAAGCTCGCCCGTGACCAGGATCCCGCGGACGAATCGCCCGTCGAAGAGCCGAAGGCAGAGATGCCGGCGCAGGACACCCAGGAAAAGGACATTCCAAGGAAAGAAAGCTCCGGCAAGGAGAGCTCCCAGACGCGCTGAACGGCACCGCCTGCGGCTCGGGGGCGGCTCGCGCCAGGGCTGCATGCGCGGTCCCGGTGAAACCGTTTACGGAAGCGCCGACCCGTTCACGCCCTTTCTGTCGACCGCATGTGCTGCGCTCAGTCCGCCAGGCCGAAGGTCACCTTCAGGATCACCTTGTAGCCTGTCACCTTGCTGGGACATGCCCTCGCCCGAAGCCGTTCCGTCAGCTGCCCCACCGAAGACCGCCACTTCAGGTCTTGCCATCGGCAGCCTTGTTAGCGGTGTGACCTGCATTGCTCCTGCGGCCATCATCATGGGCCACATCGCACTCTCGCGGATCAAAAGCTCGGACGGCCGCCTCGGCGGGCGCGGGATGGCGATCGCGGGTCTGGTTCTCGGCTATCTCGGACTCGCTTCTTATCTGTTTTTGATTCCCTCCATGTTTATCGGGGCCCGGGCGTGGAAGGCGGGCTCAGACCGCGCGGCGTGCATCATTACGCAGCGAAACCTCCAGCAGGAGGTCCGCGCTTACCAGAACGAGATCGGACTGGCGCCCGGGGATCCGCTCGACATTGAGGAGGCCATCGCCAGCCGGGCGTCGGCCCTCAGCTGCCCGGCCGGCGGAAGCTATGAGTTTAGTGCCACGGTCCCTCCCACGGGCGGACTCGTCGTCAAGTGCTCGCACGCGGACGACCTTAACCACGCGCCCGCGGATCACGCCAACTGGTGAGGGTGGCCAGGGAGGAAATCCCCTTCTTCATACTTGGGTGAATTTCCGCGCTCTTGGATCAGATCGGGGCGAGGGATTGAAGGTGGAGAATGGGGGTTCTGGATTGGTTTGATTTCTCGGGGTCGAGGGTGAGGTGGAGAGACCAGTCGTTGAGGTCTTCGGGGTCGATGAGCGTTTGGTGGATGGTGAGGGCGTCTTCGGAGAGGTGGGTGTGGCGGGCGTTGCGGGCTTCGGGATCGAGGCGGATCTGGTGGCGCGCCTCGTGGTAGGCGTCGAGCTCGCGGCGGAGGCGCTCGGGGGTCCAGGGTCTGTCGTCGCTGTCGGCTTGCTCGATGAGGGAAAGGGCGCTGTCGAGGTCGTAGCGGGAGAGGGCGGTGACGAGGGTTTGGAGGTGGTTGCGGAGATGGCGGTGGAAGACGGATTTGTTTTTGAGGTAGGGGATTTTGGATTGGAGGGCTGTTAGGGCGGCTTGGGGGTCCGGGGATGAAGATACGGGCAAGATGCCTGTGCCCCCTTCCTTCAGGTTTTGCCATTCATCTAACAGGCTGGAGTCGGTGTGGCGGACGATTAGTTCGAGGAAGGATTCGACTTCCTGAAGCGACTCGGTTTTGAGGGTGTCGGGGACGGTTTGGGCGAGGACTTTGTAAACTTCGGTGAGGTGACGGAGGAGGACCGCCTCGGTGCGCTCGATTTTGTAGGTTTTGACGTAGTCTTCGAAGGACTGGTAGTTTTCGACCATCTCGCGTGCGATGGATTTCGGGCGGACGTTTTCGCCGTCGAGATAGGGATGGCGGAGTTTGAATTCGTTGAAGGTGGAGTAGATGAATTCAGCGCCTGGTTTGGGCCATTCGACGAGTTCGAGTTGCGCGATGCGGTCATCGTATTCGACGCCCTCGTTCTTGAGCTTTGCCATGAGTTCGTTTTTGAGAAGATCGACCTGCTTGCGGAGGACGGCGTCGGGGTTTTCAAGGATGGCCTCGATGAGGGAAATGACATTCGGAGCGAAATCGTCGGCTTCGCGGTCGAGCTGGGGGATCGCGTCTAACAACCATAGGCCGAGGGCGTGGTTGATGGAAAAGTCTTCGGGCAGTTCCACGTCGAGCGCGACCTTGGCGGGGCCGCTGCGCCGGGCGGGCGGGATGATGTGAAGGATTTTCGCCTGGACGAGGCCACGGAAGAGCTTGAAGGCGTGCTTGCGGAGTGCGCGTTTTTTGAGAGGCGTTTCGTGGCTTTCGTTGATGAGTTTCCGCAGCGCCGCGCAGCCGTCCTCTTCGCGGCGGGAGAGGACGTTGAGGAGGGTGCCGAGCGTGATGGTGAGCTGCGAGCTGAGTGGTTCGGGCGGGGAATTGCGGAGTTTCTCGAAGGTGGCTTCGTCCCAGTGGACGAAGCCTTTTTCAGGCGGTTTGCGCTTCTGGAAGGACTTCTTTTTGTTGGCGGCGGCCTTGGCTTCGAGCTTGAGGTTTTCGATGATATGTTCGGGCGCCTGGGCGACGACGTAACCGATGGTGTCGAAGCCGCGGCGGCCGGCGCGACCACAGATCTGGCGGAAGTCGCGGACGGGGAGGATCTTGGTACCACGTCCGTCGTACTTGCAGAGGCCGGTGAGCATGACGGTGCGGATGGGGACATTGACGCCGACGCCGAGGGTGTCGGTCCCGCAGACGACCTTGAGCAGACCCTTGGCGGTTAGTTTCTCGACTAACAGACGATACTTCGGCAGCAGGCCGGCGTGGTGGATGCCGATGCCGTGGCGGAGGATTTTCGAGAGTTCGCGGCCGTAGGGTGAGCGGAAGTCGGCGGCGTCGAGGGCGCGGGCGATGGCGGTTTTTTCCTCTTTGGTGCAGAAGTTGGTGGAGAGGAGATCGCGGGCGGTGTCGGCGCAGGCTTTCTGGGTGAAGTGGACGAGGTAAATCGGCGCGCGGCCGGCCTCGGCGAGCTCGGCGACCTGATCGACGAGCTGGGTGGTGGAGTAGGAAAACTCGAGCGGGACGGGGCGGTGCTCGGACTGGACGAGGGTGGTTTCCGCGCCTGTCAGGGCGGTGAGTTGTTTCGAGAAAAAAGACGAATCGCCGATGGTTGCGGACATCAGCAGGAAGCGGGCACGGGGCAGGCTGAGCAGCGGGATCTGCCAGGCACCGCCCCGGCTATGGTCCGAGTAGTAGTGGAACTCGTCCATGATGACGTCGTCCACGCGGGCGTCGGCGCCGTCGCGCAGGGCGATGTTGGCGAGGATTTCCGCGGTGCAGCAGAGGACGGGCGCGGAGGGATTGACGGTGGCGTCGCCGGTGAGCAGGCCGACGTTTTCCGCGCCGAGGGTTTGGCAGAGGGAGAGGAATTTTTCGTTGGCTAGGGCCTTGATCGGGACGGTGTAGTAGGAGCGGCGGCCTTGGCAGAGCGACTTGAACTGCATGGCGAGGGCGACGAGGGATTTGCCGGAGCCGGTGGGGGTGTCGAGGATGACGTTCTTGTCCTGGAAAAGCTCGAGGACCGCTTCTTCCTGGTGCGGGTAGGGCTCGGTGCCGGTGGCGGTGAGGTAGTCGAGAAAGGCGTTGAGGATGTCGTCCGCGGTGGGATTTTCGGGGAGGCTTTCGCGGCTGAGCGGGACGGGCATGGGGAGATGGTGGCGGGGGATGGGATCAGCGCAAAGGCGCAAAGGTGGCGGTGTATCGCTCGAGAACGCCTTTGTGTGCCAGTTTCACGGCCATGCGTTCGATCCTCTGCGTTCGGTCCTCTTGCCAAACTCGGAAAAACCATGACTCTGCCCGCAGGATCGATTTCCACTAATCTGCATGGCAGCGAATGACGCACCGGTTCAGAAAATAGCCCGGAAGTTCCGCGAAATCTTGCGTTATGAGAAGCTGCTAGGGCGCAAACGGATTGAAGAGCTTCACCCCCGTGTTCTGGAAATCAGAGACATTCCGCGTGACCATCGTCAGGTTGTGGCGATGAGCGGTGGCGGCGAGTTGGCTATCGAACGAAGGGACGTTTGTGCCCTTTTTGTCCCATGCGGCGACCAGTTGGCCCCAAACGTGGGCGGTGCTGGTGTTGAAACTGAGAATGCGGCCTTCCATGCGCTTGCAGAGGCCGGTGAACCAGGATTGCAGGGCCGTTTTTCGCTTTCCGGCAGGAAGGGTCTCGATTCCACGGCGGAGTTCGCCGATGGTGATGGTGCTCAAGTAGAGTTCCGTCTCGTGGTCGCGCAGCCAGTTGATGACTTGAGTGTCCGGTTTCGACTTGGCGAGTTCGCTGATGACATTGGTATCCACGAGGTAGCTCACAGAGAAAGCGGGCTGGTGGCGTCTTTGGCCCGTGGAGGGATCACGAACGGGTAGGGACAGGCGAGGAGATGATCCACCAAGCCATGATTGGGGGGGCGGTTGATGCGGCGGAGCGTGATCGTGTCTTCATCGTCGATGAAGACTTCAAAATCCTGCCCCGGCTCAAGATGCATTTGCTCCCGCACAGCGCTGGGCAGGACAATCTGACCCTTTTGCGAAAGAACGGTGGTCATGGTGGGAAAATCTTACCTTGTTCCATTGGAGTAGCAATTCCTTTCTTTGGACCCGTCGTCACTCAATCCCCACCGTGGCAAGTTGAAGACGGCGCCGGGTGTTCCGGCGGAAGGCGGCTCGTGACGCTGGAGCGAAGGTCTTGCCCGGTGGGCGTGGGGTGGCTAGGTTGCGGGCCGGACGGCGTGAGCCGGGCGGTTTCTTTTATGAACATCATCATCGTGGGAGCGGGGGAAATCGGGAGGCATCTGGCGTCGTCGCTCTCGCGGCTGGCGCACAACATCTCGGTGATCGAGGCGGACCAGCGGCTGGCGGAGGAGCTGGAGCAGACGATCGACGGCAAGGTGATCCACGGCGACGGGACGAGCGTGGTGGATCTGGTGGATGCGGATGTGGGCGAGTGCGAGCTGTTCCTGGCGCTGACCTCGTCGAATACGGCCAATTTGATGTCGGCCTCGATGGCAAAGAACATGGGGGTGCCGCAGGTGATCAGCCGGGTGCATCCGGGCTTGCAGCGGGAGGAGTGGTTGTTCGATTTCAAGGGGCATTTCGGCGTGGACCACTTGTTCAGCTCGGAACGGCTGACGGCGATCGAACTGGCGAAATCCGTGAGAAATCCGGAATCGCTGGCGGTGGAGGAGCTGGCGCGTGGCCGGATCGAATTGCAGCAGGTCCGGGTGAAGGAAGGGGCGGATGCGGACGGACTGAGCCTGAAGAAATTGAACACGCCGGTCGGGATCCGGGTGGCGATGGTGGCGCAGGACGGAAAGCAGACGGTGCCAACGGCGGAAACCGTTCTGCGGGCGGGGGATGTGGTGACGATTTTCGGCGAACCGCGAAAGTTGCGGGAGTTTTCCGGACGCTTGCAGGGGAAGCTGCGGAAGCGGGAGGGGCTGCGGGTGGTGATTTTCGGTGGCAATGAATATGGGTTCACGCTGGCCCAGATGCTGGAGAGCGTGGATTGCACGGTGCGGATTTTTGAGAAGGACCGGGAGCTGTGCGCGCGCTTGGCGGACCGGCTGTCGAACACCACGATCATCAACAGCGACGCGACCCTTGTGGCGGAGCTGGAGGAGGAGCAGGTGGGCGATGCGGACTTTTTCATCGGCACGAGCTCGGACGATGAGGACAACGTGATGTCATGTCTGCAGGCTCATACCTTGGGGGTGAAGCACTGTTTGACGCTGATTCACCGGGCGGACTACGCGGCGGCGATTTCCGCGAGCGGCCATCATTTCGGAATCCGGGCGGCGGTGAGCCCGCGGGAGGCGACGTTGCGGGAAATCCAGCGATTTCTGACAACTGACCGGTTCCACGTGCAGCAGACCTTCGAGGGAGCGGATCTGATCGAGATCCGGGTGGGCAAGGGATCGATCGCGGCAGGGCATATGATTCACGAGGTGCGGTGGCCGGCGGGGGTGGTTCTGGTGGGTCAGCTGAGGGGCATCCACGCCGGCGTGCCGGGGCCGGACGAGGTGCTTCTGGCGGGGGATCACATCTATGCCATGGTCGCGGCGGACGCGCGGAAGGCGTTCGTGAAATTGTTGGAAGCCTGATTTTTTCGCATGAATTTCCCTCTTGTCGCGCGGATCACGGGGTTTCTCCTGTTGCTGGAGGCCGCGGCGATGGTTCTTTGCGGAGGCTTCGCCTATTTCGATGTGGTGGCGGGCGACGAGCAGGCGATGTCGGCTCTTTTCATCAGCGGCGGGGTGACCGCGGGAGTGGCCCTGGTGATGGTGTTGACCGGAGGATTGAGGGGAAAGTTCGACCGGATCCCCCGGCGGGAGGCGGTGGTGGTGGTGGGATTGGGCTGGTTGTTGAGCAGCGTGTTCGGGGGCTTGCCATTTATCCTTTGTCCGCCGGGGCTGGATCCGGCGGGGGCGTTTTTCGAAGCCGCGTCCGGCTTCACGACGACGGGATCCTCTGTGATCCGAGATCTTGAGTTGTGGCCACGCGGTTTGCTGATGTGGCGGTCGGTGATCCAGTGGCTGGGCGGGATCGGGATTCTGGTGCTGTTCGTGGCGGTGCTCTCGTATTTGGGGATGGGGTCGAAATCGTTGTTTCAGAACGAGTCGTCCTTCCGGAGCGGGGAGGCGGGGCTGGCGCGGATCCAAGATACCGCGGCTTCGTTGCTGCGGATTTATTTCACCCTCTCGGCGGTGTGCGTGGTGGGTCTGCGGCTGATGGGGATGACGTGGTTCAACGCGGTCTGCCATGCGATGGCAACGGTCTCGACCGGCGGCTACAGCCCGCACAACAAGAGCGTGGGGTTCTACTCGGGCTGGGGGAACGGGTGGTTGATCGAGCTCTGGATCGCGCTGTTCATGGTGCTGTGCAGCCTGAATTTCCTGCTGTTTGTGGTGATCTTGAGGAAAAACTGGCGGCGCTTTGTGAAAGAGGAGGACGCGCGGTGGTTTCTCGGAATCTGCGGGACGGTGATCCTGGCGATCGCCGGGGGGCGTGCCTGGGTGGGGGAGGCGGGATTTCTCGAAGCCCTGCGGGATTCGTTGTTCGTGGTGGTGACGATCGCCTCGACGTGCGGCTTCGGGACGGCGGATTACCAAACGTGGCCGGCGTGGTCGCAGGTGCTGCTGGCTCTGCTGATGCTGATGGGTGGCTGCGCGGGATCGACGGCGGGCGGCTTCAAGGTCGGGCGGCTGCTGGTCTTTTTAAAGTCGGCGCGGCATGAGATCGTGCGGACCTTCCGGCCGAACCGGGTGGCGCGGATCGTCGTCAACGGCAACCGGATCGATGACGCGGCGCGGGCGCGGACCATGTTTTTCCTGACGCTGTATTTCATGATCGTGGTCTTCTCGACGGCGGTGGTGGGATTCTTCGAGGCGGGAACGGGAATCTCGCTGGAGACGTGCGGCGGGGCGGTGCTGGCGACCATTTCGAACATCGGGCCGGGATTCGGGACGGTGGGACCGACCTCGAATTTCGCGCATTTGCGGGAGCCGACGCAGGTGTTTCTGGCGTGGTTGATGATTCTCGGGCGGTTGGAGCTTTTCGCGTTGCTGGTGCTGTTTTTCCCGACGGCGTGGCGGAAGTATTGAGCCTTGCTTTTTGGATTGGTTTGGGTCGGAAAGGATTGTATGATGCCGATCCCGCAACGGGAACCTATGGCGATACAAGGCGAAGAACTGGCAATGGCGTGCGCGCAGGCCGCGGACGAGATTCAGGCGGAGAACATCCGGGTATGGGACATGCGCGGGGTGTCAAACCTGACCGATTTCATGGTCGTATGCTCGGGATCTTCGATGCCCCATCTTCGGGCAGTGCTGCGGGATGTCGCGGGAACCGTGCAGGAGCAGCACGGCGTGCGACCGGTAAATACCGAAGGCAAGGCCGATACGCGCTGGGTGGTTTTGGACTTCATCGATGTGATGGTTCATGTGATGCACGAGGAGCTGCGGGAGTTTTACGGATTGGAGGAACTTTGGTCGGATGCCAAGGAAATCGTCTGGCAGAAGGTGAGCTGAGGTGAAACCTCCGCCATCTCGATCAGCGGATTCCCGGATGACGCTTCGGGGCGTGATTCTAGCCTCGCTGAGCGGCGCGTGCATAGTTGCGGGCATGTGGCGGGCGGACGGCGTGCTGGCGGCGCTGGGAGTGGCGGGATGGTGCCTGATGGCGGTGGCGCGGTGGGCAGGGGGGTGGAATCTATCGGGCTTGGAAGTCACGATCGGGTGCCCCGCAAAGGTCCACGCGGGGGCGATGTTTCCAATGACCGTGGAGTTAAGAAATGACCGGCGAGTGCTGGATGCGTTCGCGGTGACACTGGACCTGGTTATGGCGGGAAAGACGCGGGTGGGAGGTCGGGCCGCATGGGTCGCAACACGCTCGGCGGCGGATCTTGATCTGCGCCTGGCAGTCCCGGAGCGGGGAAATCTGGAAAGGCACCGGGTGTGGCTGACGTCGCCGTTTCCGCTGGGGTTGTTCCTTAACCGTGCGGGATTTCAGGTGATGCACCCACTTTTGGTTTTCCCCAAACCCATGATCCCGAGGGAATTGCGGGCGGAAGGGGTATTGGCGGACGCCTCTCCGCTGGCAGGAACTTCGGTCGGCGATGCGGCTGGTGAACCCCGCGGACTGAGGCCGTGGCGGGGAGGCGATTCACCGCGGCGAATCGCATGGGCGGCGACGATGCGGTCGCAGGCACGCGGTTCGGGGCTGGTGGTGAGGGAGGCCGACCCGCCTGGCTTCCAACCGCTCCGGTTTCTGGTGATTTTCCACTCGTTCGGGGCGGATGGAAGTTTGATCCGGCCGGACCGGTTCGAACGGGCGCTATCTCTGGCAAGTGGGACTCTGAGGCACCTGCACGGGGCGGGCCTGCCCGCGCGCCTGATTGCGGATTTTGACGGTTGGAAGGACCATCCGGCGGCAACCCGGGCGCAGATGGGCGCCTGCCAGGAGGTGCTGGCCCGGGCGGTGCGTGCGGCCGGCACGGAAGTCCACGATTTGCACGCGGCGGCGGAGAGAGCGCTTGAAGATGAGAGTCTGATCATCATCTCCGACATGCCCGCCGCCGCTTGGCGGACGGTCTTCCCGAGGCGCCGGCTGGCGGGATTGGCCGTTGACATTATCCACTACGACGGCACCCGTAAAAAACCGCGATGATCCTCCGATTTGCCGCCCTGCTGCTCGGCTGTGCCGTGGCATACGCGATGTTGCGAGGCTGGCCCGAGGCACTGCCACCCATCCTGCGGGCGTGTGGAGCGGTGTTGGCGCTGGTGGCGGGGGTCGGGATCTGGGCTCGTCGGGAAGAGCCGACGGACCAGCGGAAAGCGCGCGGGCGCCGGTTGCCGGGCTGGCTGGATTACCTGGCGATCGCCTCGGCGGTTCTCGCGGTGGAGAGCGGCTTTCTCTGGCTGCTCACCGCCGCACCGCAACCGCTGGAGTCGATGGCATTGAAGCTTGAGGAAACGCTCCGCCCGGAGGCATCCGCAGCCCGGACCGCGGCGAACTCCGGTAGAGATCCGCGGGCGGGCAACTGGCTTTGGAACGACCAAACCCGCAGACCCCTGCCACAGCGCACGAACTTCACGCCGGGGGTCCGGCCGGAGGTTTTCCTGAGGCTGGAGAATCCCGCGGATGTACCGCGGTTGCTGCGGAACCGGGCCTATGTGCAGGCGTTCGCGCTGGAAGCTTACGAGCCGGGCGGGTGGTCGGCGATAGCCGGGGAATCGCCACGACTCGTGGCGGACGAAGCGGGGTGGATCGATGTGAGCGAGGGACGGACCGGCGGCCTTCCGGCGATTCCGCACGAGATATTCCATGCGGCGGACGCGGGCGGGCAGAATGTCCTCACCGCGCTGCACGGGGTGGTGGCGGTGCGTTTGCCTGAGGTGAAACGGCTGTCCTCCGGAATCCATTTGTTGCCGGAGCCGCCCGCCCCATCCGGCCACGATTATCGTGTCAGTTCCCGGCCGCTGCGCCTGGAGGATTTGGCGCAGGAGGAGGTGATTGCCGGAAGGGGAATGGATGAAAGGCTGCTGGCGGTTCCAGCACCGCTGCGGGAGCGTCTTGCCAAACTGACCCGCGTGGCGGCCGGGGGTGGAAACTTGGGAGCACGGCTAGCCGGTCTCAGAGACCACCTGCGCGACCGCCTGGATTATTCGCTCCAGACGACGAACCCCCGGAATCTGGACCCGATTGAGAATTTCCTGTTCGAGGAGCGGCGCGGGCATTGCGAGTATTTCGCAACGGCAGGGGCGCTGATGGCGCGGATGCTGGGAGTGCCGGCACGCGTCGGCTACGGGTGGGCCGGCGGGACCTATTACGAGGCCGGCAACCTGGTCGTTTTCCGCGCCAACGAGGCCCATGCCTGGACGGAAATTTTTCTGGCCGGCCACGGTTGGGTGGTGATGGATCCCACTCCGCCTTCCGCAATCGGCGGAATCCGGCCGCGTGTGGCAGGGGAGGAGGAAACACCGCCATCGGCGGAAAGGCGGATCGAGGACATCGCGGAAACCGGCTCCGGCGGCAGCGAGCCGGGTCCGGCGCGGGCGGCGATGCTGCTGGCGGCGGGTTTCGGGATTCCTTCCGCGCTGATGCTGATGTTTCGGGGAGCGAAGAATGCGCGTGCCGAGCGCGAATGGGCGGGATCTCCATCCCCGGGAGGAGGCGCGCCGGATTATCTGGTAGCTTGGCGACGGGCCTGCGGCAGCAGGGGCGTGGCGATGGCAGCGGGGGCGACCTTGCGTTGCCAGCTGGATCGGATGGAGCCGCGGCCGGAGTTTGGCGACGAGCTGCTGGGCTATCACTATGGAATCCGCTATGAAGGAAAAACGCCCGACCGGCCGCGGGAGAAGCGGCTGGTCAGGCGTATCCGGAGCTGGGAGTCCGATCAGACTTCAATGGTGAATCCGTCGCGGTAGCTGCCCTTGAGCATCGCATTGGCGGCATCCGCATCGCTGCCGGTGAATTGTTCCTTGCCGGGGTCGAGGTTCAACGGTTTGCCGAGGGTGATCGCACTCTTTTCGAGATCGACACCATTGGCCTCCAGATGGATGGCCATCCGCTCGTAGGCGTCCTTGGCCGCGGCCTCCGGGAGCGCGCTCATCGCGGCGTCCTTGCCGGCTTCCTGGCCGAGCCTCCAGGAAATGTTGCCGATGTGGGCGAGAGCGGAGGAGAGGTGGCCGGACTCGACTTGGCGGATCTTCTCAATTTTTCCGGCGTGGGCGGCATCGACGAAGTTCTGCATGTGGGATCCGCCGCCCTTGAACTCGCGGACGACCTTGCCATCTTTGTCGTGGGCCTTGCAACCCGCGCCGTGTCCGCCGGCGAGCCAACCGCCTTCGGTTTCGATGACATTGCCGACGTCCTGGCCTTTGAACTTGTCCATGCCGGTGCCCCAATCGAGATCTTTCTGCGGCAGTCCGCGGACCTCGAAGAGGATCGGCACGGGATAATCCAGCCACACGATCTGGGTGTTCGCCCAATCGCCGTCATCGTCGTAACCGAGGCGGCCGCCGGCGGAAATGACCGACGCCGGCAACCCGGCGGGATCGCCGATGGCCCAGCGGCAGACATCGAGCTGGTGCGGCCCCTGGTTTCCGAGGTCGCCGTTGCCATAAGGGAATTGCCAGTGCCAATCGTAGTGGAACTGCTGCCTCTGGATGGGGGCCATTTCCCGCGGACCGGCCCAGAGATCGTAGTTGACGGTGGAGGGGGGCGCGACCGGCGCGGAGACCTTGCCGATGCTTTTGCGGGGCTTGTAGCAGAAGCCGCGGGAAAGGGTCACCTTGCCGATTTCGCCCGATTTGATCCATTCGAGCGCCTCCGCCCAGGAGGTTTCCGAACGGCGCTGGAAGCCGTGCTGGATGACGACGCCGTATTTTTCCGCAGCCTTTGCCATTTCGCGGCCTTCCCAGACGTTGTGGGAAACGGGCTTTTCGACATACACATGTTTGCCGTTGGCGGCGGCGGCGACGGAAATGACCGCGTGAGTGTGGTTGGGCGTGGCGATGACGACGGCATCGATATCCTTCGATTCGCACAGTTTCCGGTAATCCTCGAACTTGGCAACCTTGATGCCTTGTTTGTCGAGATCGGCTGCGACTTTGTTGAGGACGTTGGAATCGACATCGCAAAGCGCGGTAACCTCAGCGCCTTTCGATTTGATGACTTCGCTCATCAGGGATTTGCCACGGCCGTTGAAGCCGATGATGGCGACGCGGAGGGTACCGTTCGCGCCGGCGGCGCGGGAATAGGGAGCGAGAAGCGACCAAGAGCCGGCGAAGGCGGAGGTGGCGAGGAATTTGCGACGTTGCATGGATTGTGGGGTTCAGGGTTGCGTTGAGAAATCTTTCCAGAGGTCGTTCAGGCCGGCACTTTCGAGAGAGCCTTGGTGGACGACGAGAGCGAAACGAAGGGTCAGCGTTTCTCCCTTTTTGAGCAAATGGTCGCCCAATTTGGAGTCCTTCTTACCTTCGAAATCATGGATGCCAAACGGATTTGCGGCGATCAGGCCGTAGTCGCGGGCGTGCCACCAGGTGGGATGACGGAAGCTGGAGGGATGCTCAAGCAGGGCGACCACAACGGGTTTGCCCAGTTCGTCCGGGCCATGCGTAGCCACCCACGAGGCGCGTTTTCCCCAGAGATCGCCGTCGGTGACGCCTTCGCTGTTGAGCAGTTTGCTCTTGGCCTCCTTGCCCTTGAGGCGGAGCGTGCGGTCCATCCTCAGCGCGAAGGTGCCTTCCTTGGTGTCGCCAAAATGGACGTCTCCATCGGCGGCCTGGAGGACGCAGGTGACATCGACCGTCAGCGTGTCGGCGTCGGATTTTTTGAAATCATAACGTCGTTTTTCGGTGAGGTGGGTTTTCCCCTCCGCAATCCACTCCAGGTCCGCGGTGAATGTGGCGGTATCCGCGTTGGCCACCGGTTCGCCGACGAATCCGAGGTGTTTGATGAATGCGTTCTCGCCATGCCAGAAATCGACGCCGTTGACCGCGCCATGGGCGAGCCAGAGCCCGCGGTGGTGGGGATGGTCCCGGTCTTCCGTTTTGTGCTCGTCGTTCATCGGCCAGTGCCGGGTGATGTTGGCGCCAGAAGGCGAAACGATCGGATAGATGAAGGGAAAACGGTAATCGGTGCGGTAGCCGGCCACCAGCGCGTCGTCGTCATGGAGCTGGATGGCGCCTTCGGATTGGGTGAGGCGGAACTCGGCCGTTGCGGGAAGGGCGAGGGCGAGGAAGGCGGAGGTGAGGGCTTTCATAACGAGAATTGTGAGGCGGCAACCGAGGAAACGGCTGGGATCGTGAGGGTTTTTCGGAATAGTTTCCGGGAACCGAGTCTCTGACCCCAGTCCAATGAGTGAATTTGCTGAACTAGTTGACGCCCATTACCAAGCGTTATTTCGCTTCGGAATTTCGCTTACCCGCGATTCGGACCGGGCCGCCGACCTCGTTCAGGAGACGTTTTGCATCTGGGCGGCGAAGGGCAGCCAGCTCCGGGACCGCAGCAAGGCGAAGACCTGGCTGTTCACGACCTTGCACCGGGAATTTCTCGGCCAGCGCCGACGCGCCTCGCGGTTTTCCGACGAGCCTTTGGACGAGGAGACGTCGGATGGTTTCGCCGCGCCGGAGGGCGACGCCGAGCGCCAGATGGACGGCCAGCGCGCGCTCGAACTGCTCGGGGCGCTGGACGAGGTCTACCGTGCGCCGCTGGCGCTGTTCTACCTCCAGCAGCACAGCTACAAGGAAATTGCGGAGATCCTCGACATTCCGATCGGCACGGTGATGTCGCGCCTTTCCCGCGGGAAAGACATTCTCAGGCGCCGGATGACGGATGAGCCGTCCAGCGCCCCGAAGAACATTTTCAAACTCGAACCCGATTCACTCAAGCACCATCATGGATAAGGAACAGGCACGCTTCATTCTCCGCAGCTTCCGTCCAGACGGCGCGGATGGCAGCGACGCGGATTTCGCGGAAGCGCTCCGTTTTGCCGCGGAAGATCGCGAGCTGAACGCTTGGCTGGCGGCCGAGCGCGCCTTTGACGCATCCTTTTCGCAGGCACTGGCCGCGATCGAACTTCCGGGCGGCCTGCGGGACTGCATCCTTGCCTCGCTGGCCGCGGGGCGGGGCGATCTGCCGCAGGCTGAGGATTCCATCGACGCTGCGATGATTGGTGCCCTCGCATCGATCCAGGTGCCGGCCGCCCTACGGGACGAAGCCCTGGCGGCATTGGAGCGGACGGCAGCCGCCAGCAAGGTGACTTTCCCATGGCGGCGGCTTGCGATCCCCATGGCCGCTGCGGCAGGAATCGTATTCGCCCTTTCGCTTACCCGCGAAGCACCCGCTCCCGCCCTCTCACCGGTTGCGGCGGCTCCAACCGGACCGGTTCCGCTTGAGTTCGTTCAGGCTGGGTTCATCCGCACCTTTGAGTCTCCCCTGTTTCACTTGGACACCAAGCGTGAGAGCCATCAGGAGCTGGTGAGGCATTTGCAGGCACGAAAGCTCCCTTGCCTCGGGAAGCTCCCGCCCGGTCTGAGGAACGCGAAAGGCGTGGGCTGCCGCGAGCTGGTGATCGAAGGGAAAAAGGGCTCACTGTTGTGCTTTGACGAGCAGGAGAACGGCACCGTCCACCTCGTCATCTTCCGCAAGGAGGATGTCCGTTGCGGTGGCTTGCCGAAATGCGGAAGCCCTCGGTTCGGCCGCGATGGCAACTGGGCGGTCGCGCGTTGGGTCGAGGATGGAAACGTCTTCGTCCTGCTCGGCGCGACCGAGGTGGAGAGACTGAAATCCATTTTCTAAAGCTGCCTTCCGCCCTGCAATTCCGGGACCGACCCGGCCGATGGTTTCCTCCGGCGCATTCCCGGTCCGCCATGTTCGCTATCAGCTTTCCTCTGCCTCGCGGAGGCACTCGCAGAGGGCATCGAAGACTTCCGGTTCCAGCGCGCGGTTCGGTGATCCCTTGAGCAAGCTGACGAACCACTTTGCCAGCAGGTTGCGACGGTCCGTTGGGAAATTGCGGGTAAATCCCGTTTCGCCGCCTTCCAGCACTTCCAGGTCGCGCCGACCATGGGCGCGGGCGAGCATCCGCTGGTAGCGGGTGAGGACGCCGTCGAGCAGGATCCATGGGAAATTGGGATTCTTCGGCGGACCGACGATGAGTGATTTCCCCTCCCCGGTCCCGAGCTTGACCCCGCCTTTCAGGTCCAGCCGCAGATCCGGAAGATCGCCGCCTTTGAACCACGCCGCCGCGCCGCCCCCCAAGGCGCCGAACACCGTGCCCGCTCCGTGCGTCAAACCACCGGTCGCAGCATCCACGGCAAGGCCGGCCGCCCCGCCCGCGATCGCCGCCGCCATCGCAAGCTGGCCCCGGCCGAGACCCCACTTGGTCCATGTTTCCGCGCTCTCCAAATCAATTCCCGCAAAGGCGTCCGGGCTGGAATCCGCTTTCAACAGATGGTGGCGGTAAATTTTCAGCAGCGCCGCGAAGCATTTCCACTCGATCCCGGACAAGCCGTCAAAATATTGCTTCGCCAGCACTTCCGCCTTCCGGTTTCGGCGGGAGGGCACCAGAAGGTCGCGTTCCTCCAAGGTCGCGCTTGCCTTCAAACTCAGCGCCTCCTCGAAGAATCCGATCAATACTTCGGCGGCTTCCTCGCGGCGGAGCTGCCATTCCCGCTCGACCAAATGGATGGTTTCCTCGAGACGTCCGCGGTGGCGCTCCTCGATTTCGAGCAGAGCCTTGAGCAGCCGCAGCCTCTCGTCGTAGCGGGCCCTGTGGGCATCGAAGGTGCGGACCAGATTGAAAGCCCCGCCCAGTCGGCTGCGCCACTCCTCCTCGCCGGGGGCCGGGTGTTCGCCGCGGCGGTTCAGGAGGGCGAGCCGCGGCCTCCCGGTCCACCTCAGAATCTCCATCTCCGCCAGGAAATCGTCCCGGAGCGGCTTCGCGGGATCCACAATGTAAAGGACGCCAGCCCCCTCCAGCAGCGGCTCGAGAAGCCGTTTCTCGTCGCCGAACTCCTCGCCTGCCTCGGCGACGAACCGGCGCAGGCTCTCCAAGCCGGGCGAACCTTCTCCATGCAGGCGCTGGATTGTGCGCATCGCCTCCACCGGCCGTGAAAACCCGGGAGTGTCAACGAAGCGGACGCATTCACGCCCATCGAAGACGACCCGGTGGACTTGGCACCGGGTCGTTTCCCCCGGGGTGGGGCTGACCCGGACAATCTCGTTGTCGTCGATCTCCAGCAGGGTGGCGATCACCGCGGATTTGCCCATGTTCACGCGCCCGACCACCGCAAAGGTCGGAACATCGTGCTGGACCCAGTCGCTCATGGCGAAATCTCACGGCATTTCGCGGCGGCTGGCAATGCCCGCTCTCGGTCATTCGACGGTCTCGATGGCGGAGCGCTCCCCGATCGTGACCAGCAGCCGCCTGCCGAACTCGGAGCGGAGTTTTCCACGAACGACGATCTTTCTTCCCACCAGGGATTGGAGCTCTTCACCTAGCAGGCCGGGCGGCGCCTCGGTTGAGACGAAAACCCCGGCGACCTGGGGTTCCCCGCCGGATTGCGTGAAGAAAAGGTAGGTGTTGGTTTTCGAATTGCGGATCTCCGCAAGGGTCCCTCCGACGGCAACCTCCCGACCCGTTTCCACACGGAGCAGATCGCGGTCCTCGGCCGAGTAAACCCCTCCCGCTTCTTGGATCTTCCTCCGCCTTGCATCCAATTCCGCGCCGCTGCGGGCCGACTGCGCGCTCATTTCCGCGGCCAAGCGGTTGATCCGGGCCGTTGGGTCCTCGGCGGAGGCTTCCGTCGGCGGAGGGATGGTCGGGGTGGCACTCGCCGATGCGGGGAAGGTATCCACGGGGTCTCCCGCCTCCGTCACGGGTGATGCCGCGCCGGCGACCTGAGATCCGTTCCGATGCACAAGCCCCCAGTAGGCCATTCCAGCCACTGCCAGCGTGAGAACGACGACGGCGGCCAGCGGGATCTTCGAGATTCCCGGGCTCACTCGGCTCGGCGCGAGGGGGATCGTCGCCTGGCGAACCAGGGTGGCGACGGGCGGAGGTGGTTCGACCCCCGTCGCGGCAGCCAGCATTTCCATCGCCTCGCGGATGTTGGTGGTTGCAGCAACGGCGCGAAGCCATTTCAACCAGCCGCCCAGACCCCGGCCCGCCTGATCGCTGATGAGCTGGCCCCGCCAATGCATGATTTCCTCCGTGAGCGTCACGATGGATTCGAGACCGCGGTGGCCATCGTCGCCACCCAGCCATTTCAAAGGAGAAATCCAGAAAGTGAACCCGCGTCCCGATTCCTCGCTGCTCACCTCGATCATCCGGAGATCCGTTTCCACCCAGATGGCCTCCTCCGCGAGCACCTGCGACAGCACGGCTGAAACTTCCAGCGCCCGGGTCAACAGCGCGACGGCGTCCGCTGCCGCCAGCGGTTCATGGGCGACCAGCCGGTCCAGCGAAATGCCATCCACCCGCTCTGTCGCGATATAGGGCATGCCATCCACAGGATCGCAACCGCCCGCAATCACCGACCGAAGCCCGGGATGATGCACCCCGGAAAGCCGCGCCACGGCGATCGTATAGGCTGCCTGTTCCTCCTCTTCCAACCCGCCCCCTTCGGCTCCGAACGGGAAGAACCGCCGCAGCGACACGTGACGTTGGGTCTCGCTATCGAACGCCCCGAAGATCACCCCGCCGGCATCCTGAAGGATCAGGTCCTCGATCTGGAAACGTCGGATCACAGGCGGGGATGCTACACACGGTGGCCAGCCCGCCAAGCGGTGATGCGGTCCGGTAACAACTTTCAGTCTTCGCGCAAGGGAACGAAGCGCAACCGGGAAAACCCTTCAGGCTGGTGGAAATCCGGAGTCTCGCCCGGCAGTTTCGCCACGCTGAGGAAGCGCTGTTCTGGCGAGCCGAGGATCATCGTCACATTTGCGCGGGTTTCCGGTCCGAAATCCAGCCGCGCCCGCAGCAGGTCGAGCGGCAGGGCCATCGCCGCCACCCACGATCCGTCGGGAGCCATTTCCGCGAATGTGGCCACCTCTGGCATTTCGATTTCCACCGATTCCGCCCGGACGCGGGGTGCCGTGAATTCGCAGCTCCACCACGCTCCATTGGGGGCGAGATTGAACTCGAAATAGCGCCCGCTCGCAGCGTGGGTGAGGAACAGTTCCGCCAAGTCATATTCCCAAAGGTTCGTTTGGAAGACGCCGGGCCGCGCCCGCGGGTGGAGCTCGGCGGGTGCCCGATGGCTGGCGATCCACCAGAGCCGGGAGGGATCCGCCACCAGCGACAGCGCGGGGCCGGGAACCACCGGCGAGCCCTGCCAATCCTTCTCGATCGCCCACAACGGCACGTCCAGGCGGCCCCATTCGAGGGTTGCCCTGCTGGTGAAAATCGTCACTTCCCGATGTCGCCCGCGCGGCGGTGATGTGTCGAGCGCGGAGATGGGAGGTCGCTTGAACAGTCGCGCATTTTTTCGAGAAAAGAGATGGCCCCCTGCCCTCAATTCTGCTTTCGATACCGACGAGCAAACCATTCACCTACGTTAAGTTCATGGCCCGAAAAAACTCCGGATTCTACAGCACCATTGAATACATTGGACCGCGCCCGGAAAAGCCGAAACGACCGAATTTCTTCGGGGGCTGGGTCATTATCGCCATTTCGGTGGGCATGGGGTTCTGGTTCGGCCAGCCGCTGTTTTCCTTGGTCAAAGGCGCGGACGTTGCTGCCTCCTATGAGCAGGCGGACCATCTGGCGGAGACGTTGAGAAAATCCGATTTGGCGGGTGACCGTCTCGCGGCCACCGCGCTTTCCCACTCCACCGAGCAGGTCACCTACGATCCAGCCTATTACAAGATCGCCTATCCGAATGGCGACGTCCCTTTCAACAAGGGCGTGGCCGCCGACGTCATGATCCGCTGTTTCCGCAAGCTGGGAATCGACCTCCAGGTGGAGATTCATGAGGACATGGCGGAGAACTTCCGTCTGTATCCCCAGCTCTGGGGATCGAATGCCCCGGATACCAATATCGACCACCGGCGGGTTCCCAATCTCCAGCGCTTCCTCAGCCGTCACGGCCAGGAACTCAGCCACACCCGCAACGCCGCGGATTATCTCCCCGGCGACATCGTCGTCTGGGCACTGCCCGACGCAACGCCTCACATTGGAATCATCGTCCCGGGGCCTAGCAGCCGATCGGGCGAACCTTGGGTGGTCCATAATATGGGCACCGGAGTGAAATGGGAGAACTCGCTCTTCGAATACCAGATTCTGGGCCATTACCGGTACCCGAACGCAGCGATCCATTAGCGGTCCCGGTTTCTCAAGGCCGGAGGAAGTTCTCGCCATCCAGCGAGGCGCCCGCCGGCAGGACAAGCCCTCCGGGCGCCGCCGGTCCGACTGCCCGCACCAAGCCGTTGTCGTCCGTTTGCAGAAACCAACCCGGTAGAAGCTTGCCCCAGGTGCCCGGCTTGCTCCCCGGCTGCGCCCCGCTCTGCTCTCCCGCACTGGCAGGGTCGGGCATCGACATCGCCACCACGAGACCGGCTACCGCAAGGCAGGGGCAATGGATCACTCCCTCAATTCTCATCGGCTCCCGGGCCCGCCCGCTGAAGTCGAAAAAGACGATTCCGCCAAAAGGACCGCCGGTTTCAAGCGCCGTCCGCAGCACTTCCCCACCCACCCAAGCCATCGGCAAGCCAGGTGAAACCTCCGATCGGTGCTCCATGCGTGCCGCAAACCGGCGGGTGAAGCCCTCCGCCAGTCCCTCCAGTTCCGCCGGCACCGGGTCCGTGGCCAAGACGGCGAACGGCTTCCGCCGTTGCAGGGCGGCGATTTGCCCGAGCTGATGGCCATTGATTGCGGAAGGCCTCCCGCCCGTGGGCCAGCGACGCCCGACGGCGTCCGCGGAGGCACGCAGCATTCCATCCCGCACCGCATCAAGCCCGGCGTCCCGGCCGGGGAGTTCCTCGCCGAAAGCGATCGTCAGGCTGTAGGGGAGGTAGGGAATCTTCTGAAAATAACGTCCGCGCTCGAACGAAAAGATCGATCCCCACGACCCATCGAACCACATCGGGATCACGGGGCAGCCGGTCTTCTTTGCGATCAGTTCGAAGCCACGCCGCAGTTCGCACAGCGTGCCGGTTCGAGTCAGTTCGCCTTCCGGGAAAAGACAAACGAGATCCCCTTCCTCGAGTGCTTCGATGGTCCTCCGGATCGCTTCCCGCGGTTGGTCCTTCCGAATGGTCAGAGTATGGAAGATACTCACGAAGACACGGATCGAGCGGCGGGCCATGAATGCCTCGTCCATCACAAAGCGGACCGGCCGGGGGCAGGCCGCGGAGATGAAAAACGCATCCGCGAAAGTCACATGATTCGGCAGGAGGAACGCCCCTCCAGTGGCCGGCAGGCGGTCCGCGTTCACCGCCCGGATGCGGTAGATCGTCCGGATCAGCGCCACTCCGATCACGCGGATGAAATCCCCCGGAAGGAGGCGGATGATGAACCAGCTCATCACCGCACAGGCCAGTCCGATGAAGGCCATTTGAAATCGATAGCCTGTAAGTGCGTCGAAGCCGAGGGCGGCGGTCGCCAGGCTCAGAAGCTCGATCGACCCGACGGCGAGGATTCCCGCGAAGCAATCCTGCAAGTTGACCGCCGCTTGCAATTCGCCCCGTTTCGCCGCCGGATAATGGTCCTGCATCCAAGCATTGAGCGGCGCCAGGAAAACCGCCGCGAAAAATGCCAACAGCCCGAGCGCGATGAGAAACAACCAGCCGGTCGGCGGAATGAATGCGATTGCGATTGAGTTGAGCGCCATCGCCACGCCCGCGACCGGCACCCAGCCAAGCTCGATCCGCCGCCTCAACAAGAGCGAGGCCGCCCCGAACCCTGCCGCCATTCCGAGCGAGGCCGCCGCCATGAACATCGATGACATCGTCCCGAAGCCCTCGCCGCCACCGGTGATTTCCTTGGCGAGCTTTAGCGACCAGAGATTGATGAAGGACGCGAAACCCCAGAAAAACGCCACGCCGAACGAGGCCCGCCGCAACCCCGGGTCCCGCCAAAGTTCCGCCACATGGGTGAAATGACTGACCGCCAGCCGCGCCGTGAGTTTCACACCGCCCTGCGCCGGAACTCTTGGAACCACCCAGGCGAAGGCGATCGCGGGAACCGACAGACCCGTCAGCACCAGCAGCGGCAAGAGGGCCGCCTCCCAAGCCATCTCCGGCCTGCCCCCAAGCGCGACATAGCGGACATCAAACAGCCAGCCGGCCACAATCTGACCCAGCAGGATGGCCAGCATCGCCATCATCTGCTGGATCCCGGCGGCGAAGCCGAGGTGCTTCGATCCTACCAGCTCCTTGTTGATCCCGATTTTCGCCGGACTGAAAAATGCCGATTGGACCGCCAGGGCGAAAAACCCGACCAGCGCCTGGGTCAGGTTTTGCATTGCCACCGAAGCGCAGATCCAGCCGAGGATCGCCACCTGTGCCACCGCCGCGCCGAGCATCACGTCGCGTTTCGAGAAGCGGTCGCTCAACCAGCCCGCCAGCGGCGCGAACAGGACGAACGGCAGCGCGATCATCAGCCCCGCCCAGGATTCGACCGCCAGATTGACTGCCACCGCACCGCCCAGCGGGATGAGTATGAACTGCGCCGCCTTGTCGTTGAACGCGTTCTGCGTTTGCTGGACGATCATGCTCCAGAATCCCACCCAGTAGCGGCGGCTCGGCTCCTCGCCGCGAAGATCGTCGGTCATGGGCGCGGACGCTACCTGTCCGCCGCCGCCGCTGCAAGGAATGGCAACAAAATGGCGCTTGCTCCTAACAGGCTTTGCATGGCAAAGCAAAGCATGACGACGCGCGAGGAAGCAGCCGAGCAGTTGCGGGTGATCCGCAGCGTGATGGAACGGGCAACGATCTTCCGGGCACTTTCGGGCGAAACGGCTCTCATCGGCGGTGCCGCGGCTCTGGCGGCAGCTTGGTTATCCGAAGGCCGGGAAGGTTGGGCGTGGGCGGGCTGGTGGCTGGGAGGTCTGTCTCTGGTGCTGATTTTCAACATCTTCCAGCTTCAACGGATCGGCTCTGCCCGCCAAAAGCCGTTCTGGACCTACGGCTTGCGGGTGGCACTTCGCGGCGCCCTTCCATCCGTCATCGCCGGTGGATTCATCGGGCTGCTGTTTGTTCGTGCGAAGTCCGATCAAGCGGCGGCGTGCATGTGGATCGTGCACTACGGTCTCGCGTTGCTGGCCATCCGCGAGTTCGCCCCCAAGTCGATGGTTTGGCTCGGCTGGGCCTTCGTGATCTTCGGTGTCGGCAGCCTGGCAGGAGTCACTCACGTCATCGATTTTCTCGGCCAATGGACCGACGGCGTCAACGGCTCGCGTCTCATGGCCATCGCCTTCGGGGGATTCCATCTCGTCTATGGAGCCCTGATTGTCACCACCAGCCGTCGCGACGATTCCCCGGCATGATCGATTTCTCCCAGCTGGACCGTACGATTCACGAGAAAGGCCGGCTCTCCATCATGACCCTGCTCGCCTCGCGGGCGGAGCCGTGGGCCTTCCAAGACCTCAAGAGCCAGCTCGACATGTCCGACGGCAATCTCATCACCCACCTCCGCACCCTCGAGAAGGCCGACTTCATCTCCGGGGAAAAACTCACCGGCGACGGCCGCCCGCAAACCCAGTTCAAACTCACTCCCGCTGGACGCTCGGCATTCCTCGGCTATCTTGCGATTCTCGAACAAATCCTCGACCTGGGAAAATAATCCGCTTGCCAGATCCTGGCTTTGTGCCACAAAGCAAAGCGCCATGCGACGTTTCCACCCAGCCCAGCGCCCAGAGACTTTGCATGACAAAGTCGAAAAAGGGGCTGTTGAAACCCGTTTCCGTCCGGCGGGTGATCGGAAAATCGAAATCAGAGTCGCCCAGGACCTGGGCATGGATCGCGAGGCGCGGGAAGCCCTGCAGGCGCTGATCCGTCTCGCGGAAAAGGGGAAGATTGGCGTCGCCGGCCAATTCATGCCGGACAGCCACGTCAGCCAGCGTCTCGCCGCGGCCGGTGTGGCGGAGAATGTCGAGGAAGCGGATTTCTTCCGCTTTCATCGGGTGGTCATCCCCTTTCATGGGATTTCACCGCGCCAGCGTCGCCAGTGGGAGGAAAAGAAATTCCGGCTGACCGATCTGACCTCCCAACTGGTGAAGCGCGCGCAGGTGGCCTTGGGACTTCTCCGGATGGAAGGTGCCCGGCCGCTGGTGATCGGTCGCCACGAGGACTGTGAGACCATGGCGATCACCGATGGCCAGCAGGGCGCGACGGTCATCGAGGACACCACGGACACCGCACGGCTCGCGTTCTCCCCCGCCTTCGGTGCGGTCTGCCAAACCACCCTTTCGCCGCGGAAAGTGGGTTGGTTGGTGCAACAGCTCCGCCAGCGCTACCGCGACTCCAAGGTCACTTTCCTCGACACCACCTCCCCCGCGATGGCCGCGAGGGAACGGGGGCTCGAATCCGTCCTTTCCGCCTGCGATCAGGTCGTGGTGGTCGGCCAAGCGGGTGAATCCACCTGCGGGGCGCTGGCCGAGGCCGCCTCCCGCCTCGGGAAAATCGCCCTCATCGTCAGCGGTCCGCAAGAACTTGAAGCCTTGGACCTTGGGGGCGGCCGCCGGATCGCCCTGAGCGCCGGAGGCTTCGCACCTGACGAAATCGTCCGCGAAGTGGCCGCCGCGCTGATGCGGCGCTAGCCGGAATTCAACGCTCGAGGATCTCGACCTCGTAGTGGTCGGGATCGGTGACGAACGCCATCTTGCGGCCGCCGCCGGAGAACTTCTCGCGCCAGCCGCCCGGCCAGATCTCGATCCCCGCCTTTTCGACCTGGTCGCAGTATTCGAGGATGTCGGGCACGCCCAGGCAGGTGTGCATCAGATCTTCCGGACAGGCGGCGGTGTAGTCCGGCGAGTGGCAAAGCTCAAGAAACACGTCGTTTCCCGGAAGCTCCAGAAACGCCAGCTTGTTGCCCTCCGGCGAGTCCTTGTATTCGCCGAGCGTGTAGCCGAGCTTGGTGTAAAAGTTGATCGAGCGGTCCAAATCGCGGACACGGATGCGGGTGTGGAGAAATCGGATCATGCCCGGACAACATGTCTCCCCGCCTCCCCTTTGCCAAACCGCGATTGCGGAATGCTGCGCATTTTCGACCGTGGTTCCGATGAGGCTTGGCGGATTCCATGCGAGCGGTTAGAAGCGGGGACTGAAAAAGATCGTTGTCGCAGTCGATTTCTCAAATGCCACCCCCGGGGTTGTTCAAATGGCTAGCCAGATCGCCAAGGCCTTCGCGGCCGAACTCCATCTGTTCCACGTGCTCGAGCCCGAGCCGAGCTACACCGCCTACGGCTTCACGCCGGACGAGTTTCCCGCCATGCACGCCTTCCAGGAGGAAGCCCGCCGCCGCGCCGCGCGCAAACTCGAGGAGCTCCTCACCTCCGTCAGTTACGAGGTTCCCACCGCCATGACCCGCCTCGGCGAAGGCAGCCCGCTCCATGCGCTGCTCGACTACGTACGGGAGATCCAGCCGGACCTCGTCGTCCTCGGCACCCACGGCCACGGCGTGGTCGCCTCGCTCCTGTTAGGCAGCGTCGCGGAAGGCATGGTCCGGAAGGCGACCGTCCCCACGCTCATCGTCCCGGCCGCCGACGAGAAATAAGCCGCGAAGCGATGGCCGGAAAAAGCAAGCTGCCGCCGAAGTTCCAGGCGTGGGTGGACGCCCGGCGGAAATTCCGCCTGTCCCACGCCGAGGTCCAGATGGCAAGGGAGCCGGGAATGAATCCGGCCAAACTGGGAGGCCTCGCGAATCACCGCCAGGAGAAGTGGAAAGCCCCGCTGCCGCAATTCATCGCCGACCTCTACCTCGAAAGATTCGGCAAAGAGCGCCCGGACGAAGTGCTGCCGGTCGAGGATCTCTTCGCGAGGAAAAAACGGAAGGCACTGGAGAAAAAGTCGGGCGGCGGTTCCCATTCGGAAGACCCGTTCTGACAGACCGGCCGCTGCTTCAAGGGCCGGCTTCAATCGTGATCAACAACCGTCTCTCAATGTTCGGATCCTTACTTCGGATGCCGAAGTTCATTAATTGTCCGGACGGGAGATATTCCCATCTGTTAGGAAACTCGTTTTCTTCACCGTTTCCAACCGCATGGCTTTCAATGGTGATCTCTTTGTAATCCTCCGACGAGATGGCCGAGACGTTCAGTCCTGGGAACTCCTGCCATGGAGTGCGGACGTCGTTGAATGGGATCTCCACTTGTGGAAGCGCCCGCACTTTCGCGCCCGGGGTGTTTCGGATTCCGGCGGCGACATCCGGGTCCGAAGGTGTCAGCCCAATCACAAGTCCCATGCCGGGAGGTCTTGGCTCCTTCAGCGGAATCTCAACAAGTTCGCCTGTCAGTTTTAGTTTTCCCCGGACATCCGCTGAGGGAAGCTTCCTCACCGCCCCGAAATGTTCCAAAAGTCTGCCTGTCTTATCGATGGCTTCGACTTTGGTGAAACCCTGGAGATAGACCCCCGGCTCAATCTCACCGAAATCGGAACAGACGGTTTGCCCGGATTGGATCGGGATTGTCATTTCCGCGCGTGCGGAACGGAGGCGGTCCCATGGAATTCCGCCGGCAGGCTTTTCGGAAATTTGCACGTGGTCCTCGCCCGGCGCGAAGCGGTAATGAGTATTCAAATCCAAGCGCGCCCCGCCGCCGTCCAGAACTACTTTCGGACTAATCACAATTCCCCAGAATGGCGAGGTCCCATCCAATCGCTCCTCAATCGTTCCTTCCGGTATGCCGGGTTCCGTCCGGATGATCTCGATGGTTCCCGCCTGCCCCATCCTCATCATGATATTGGGCGCGGTCGTCAAACCGGTGCCTTTGATTTCGGCCATCTCTCTCATGAACTTCTGCATCTCCTCGTCATTCATGATATCTCCGTGTTTCCATGTCGGCTTGCGGGTAGACGTGATGAATCTGCTGTTCACCTTCACCTGGCCCGTCGGTTTCGCCTCATCGGTGGCGGGGATTTGTGCGGCGGCCGGCGGTGGATTCGAGACCGTTTCCGGCAACTGCGATTTCGCGGAATGTGCGACCGGACCAGTGTATTCCTCCTCGCCGATCTTCACGGACGAGACCGTGGCGGCACAACCCATCAGCAGGACCGAAACGGTGGCGACAAATACAACGCCCGCCGGTCTCCCTGCTTCCACACCCGCATCTAACAGCGAAACCACCCGCCGTTTCAGACGGGTGACATGGGCACGTTTGGCCATGGCGACGGCGAGCGGCGGCCTGCCCGTGATTTGTTGGGCCATGGTGATGAGGAACCCGCCATAATCGGCCCGGTTCTTGGCGGTGCTGGTGGCGGCGAGATCGCAGATTTCCTCGCGGGCCTCGGCCCACTTGCCAACCAGCCGGTGGACGAGCGGATTCCACCAGTGGACACAGCGGATGAGCGCGAAGAAGACCACCCAGCGGGAATCTCCGGCCCGCCAATGCGACATTTCATGCCGCACCGCCCAGCCCAATCCGTCGGGCGGACCGGATGCGAAAAGGAATTGCGGCAGGACGATCCGTGGCTGCAGGAAGCCGGTGACACAGGGGCTCACCGCCGTCGGGCTGATCCTGAAAACATGTCTATCGGGGCTCGCAGGAAGGACGGCGAGGATGGCTTTCCATTCCGCGGCGCCGGGAACAAGCAAAGTCTGCCGCCAGACGCGAACCCGCAATCCGCCGATTCCTAACAGGCAGATGCCGATGGCGGCGCCGGTGGCCCAGATCCCGGCGATGACGAAGTAAGGCTGCGGAAACGTCAGGCTCTCACGCGCCGCTGGGCCCATGACCGTTCCCAGCATTTTCCTTTCAACCGGCTCTGCCATATCTGCCGGCAGCGTCGCGATCGTCCACGTCGGCAGCGGATTGGATTGCATGGCCAATGGAGCGGTTGTTTCCAACCGGTCCGGGCGGAGGGTGGAAATCCACGGGAGAACGGCCACCGCAAGAAGTCCTGGAATGGCGGCCGTCGCGCGGTGTCCCGGCCGCCGTAGGAGCGCGAGAAACAGGCTCACCACGACCGAAAGGATCGCGCCATGAAGGGCGACGTTGAGCAAATAGTAGGGGACATTCATGAGCGGTTTTCGTTGCGGTGCTTCTCGAGCAATTCATTGAGTTCGCCCATTTCCTGATCTGTCAGCCCGCCTTCTTCGACGAGGCAGCGGACGAGCGAAAATCCGGAGCCGCCGAAGAAGCGTTTCTTGAGTTCGTCCAGCACCTTGCGGCGTCCGCCTTTTTCCGGCAGCGCGGATCGATAGAGCCGTGCCCGCCCGCTGTCATCGCCCCGCAGCCAGCCTTTTGCTTCGAGGCGGGTGAGCTGGGTTTGCAACGTGCTGCGGGTGATCGGCCGGTCGCGATCGGCATTCACGGCGGCAAGCATCTCGCCGACCGAGACGGGCTGCCGTTGCCAAATCAGATCCATCAACGCCTGCTCGGCCGGCGACAAGGCGGGAAGCGCGGAGGCCTTTTTC
>JBBSJY010000031.1:0-30093 GCA_038256845.1 Verrucomicrobiales bacterium
AGTTCGGCAAGTGTCTCAAAGGAGATCTCGGTGAGTTCTGGCGCTATCGTGTCGAGGACTACCGCCTCCTGTGCCGGATTGAAGACGAGAAGCTTGTGGTGTTGGTCGTGCGCCTCGGGCATCGCCGGGACATCTACGACTGATTTGAAAAAGGGGTCAGGCAGCAAACCCTGACAGAATGCAGGGAGCGGATTTCGAATATGCAGTGCTGCGTCCGCTGGGGGAATAGCGAGGAGTGGAACCTTGGGAGAAGATCGTGAATTTCACCGAGGCCGAGTGGTTTCCCTCGCGGCTGTCGTTTGGCAAGTTCAAGGGCAAAATCTATCAGGAAGCGCGGGAGGATGCGGAATTGCGGTCGTGGTTGGAATGGCTGACGAAGTCCACGAATGAGCGGAGTTCGGCGATGGGCCGCTGGTATCTCGGACAACTGGAGAATGGGAGCGTGCTGGAGCGGCGTTTGGCGTGTGCAAGGCGGTGGATCTGGAGCTTGCCACGTTGCTGGATGCGGCAGCGCCGGAGTGGAAGGTGGTAGGGTAAATGCTGAAACGCTTAAAATCTGAGATGCTGAAATGAGCGAGTTTATCCTCCTTCGCTTTCCCAATCTTCCACCCGCAGGCCATTCACACGTTTGAATTCCCGGGTGTTGCGGGTGACGAGGATCAGATCGAGCGAGAGAGCTTGGCCGCTGAGTTGCAGATCGTAGGGGCCGATTTTCATGCCGATTTTCTCTAGCGGGTAACGGATTTCCGCCGTTCTGATAGCAGCATCCCAATCGAAGGGCAAAAGGTGGAATGGCTTGAGAAAGGTGGCAACTTTCAGCCCCTCACGCTCGGGGTCGTTGCAACGGAAGACACCCGCATACAACTCGAAAACACTCACCATTGACACGGCGCAATCCTCGGGACTGCGAGCGTGAAGAGCCTGAACGACCTTCGGATTTCCGCGCATTGCGGCAATGCAGAAGTTGGTATCGAGGAGGTACCCCGCCCTCACTGGTGGCCGGGACGAAGGATGGTTCTCAGGACCCGGCGTCGCCGAGATCGTCTCCATCACCTCGCTCAACAACGCCCGCGAAACCGTGGTGAAGCAGGAAATCCTGGCTTACCCCGCTCCCGCCCCCTTCCTCCGCGTCCGCGTGGAACTGGTTCCGCCGTGAGCCGATCTCACGCGAACCATTCCGGCGGCGGGGCGATCACACCAAGCCCTTCGATGTTTGAAAAATGTGCGTCTGAAGTCATCACGGCGGCACCTACCCGAAGCGCGCTTGCGGCGATCACCAGGTCCGGTCCCGGAATGGTGATTCCCTGGCGATCCAGCTTCCATGCGAGATTCGTCGCCTCCGACCAAAGGCTTGAGGTGGTCGAAACATTGCACATGACGTCCATGAAGGCGGAAAGCTTGGCCAGCAATTTAAGGGATTTCACGCCACGCAGGGCTTCCAGGCGGATCATGCCGCAAACCGCAAGGTTCCGATTTCCCGCCCTGCTCCCACCTCCGCGCGCGCCGCGTCCGCGGCAACCGCCACGCCTGTCATTGTGGCCGGGTTCCACATCCTATTCGCGTCTTGCCAAAAAGGATCACCGCCCCGCACTTGCTTCACCTGGGCGAAACATGCCACACCTCGGGCGTCCGTCCTCTTTCCGGCATCAAGCGTTCGAGGCGACGATCTCCTCGATCTCTCCGATCGCGGCATCCGTTTCCACGACCCGCGCATACCGGTCCCGCAACGTCGCCAGCGATGCCTCATGCAACTCGCGCGTCACGGTCGCGCAGCCGTCATCCACCACCGTCACGAAGTATCCCAGATCGCAAGCCACCCGCGCCGTCGTCTCCACACATTCATTGGTATAAACTCCCGCCAGATAGAGGGAACGGATCCCCATGTTGGTGAGGACGAAATGCAGATTCGTGCTGGAAAACACGCCGCTGGCCGTCTTGTTGACGACAATTTCATCACCCGCGGGCGCAACCTCGGGGATAAACTCAGACTCCTTCGATCCCGGCGCCGCCAGCAGCCCCAGCCGCTTGTGTCCGGCGGACCGGTCCCTGCCGTCCTGCGTCAACGCGCAGATCCGGCAATGGATCACCTCCAGCCCGTGGCTGCGGAAGCAGTCCTGCATCCGTCGCATGTTCGGTAGAACCAATCGGTCCAACCGGCCGAAATAGTAAGCTCGTGCCGCCTCATCGACATCGCTGCCTTGTCCTTCCGCAAAGACCCCGAAACCCGGCGCGGCATCGAGATATTGCACATCGATGCACAGCAGCGCCACATTGTGGTTCTCCAAATGAAAGCGCCGCCGCGGATTCTCCACAAACGCTTCATGATAATCGCGCCGCAGCGGGTCTTTCTCCGGTAAAGTTTCAGACATTTTCAAAGTTAAGATTTAGCTTCCCGCGGTGCAAGGCCTTGCCCCCCGGACAATCTGCGCAACACCCAATCCGTCAGCCGCGCACCGGCCGCGATGTCATCCCAGGAACTCCACTCCGCCGGCGCGTGCGAGCGCCCCGCCCGCGACGCCACGAAGATCATCGCAACCGGCGCGACCGTCGCCACGATCTGCGCGTCGTGCGCCGCCCCCGAACTCATCCGCCGATGGCTGACTCCGAGTTCATTTGCTCCCGTTTCTAACAGATCCATCATCCCCCGGTCGCAATCCACCGGCCGGATCAGGCTGTCTTCGTGAAACTCGAACATCAGCCCGCGCCGCCGCGCGATCGCCGAAAGCGCCTTCCGATATGCTAATGCAAGCTCCCCCAGAACGCCCTCGTCGGTGTCGCGGACATCCAGCGAAAAGCTCGCCGCACCCGGCACCGTGTTGGCGGCCCCTGGGGTCAACCCGACTTGCCCGATCGTCGCCCGTGAATTCTCCGTCCCGTTTTCCTGGAGGATCCGCGGGATCTCGTGGGCGAAGTCCGCGACCCCCATGAACGCGTCGCGCCGCATGTCCATCGGCGTCGTGCCAGCATGATTGGCCTCGCCTTTCAACAGAACCGTCCAGCGGAAAAGCCCGGTGATCGCCTCGACCAGCCCTAGCGATTCACCCGCCGCGTCCAGCACCGGCCCCTGCTCGATGTGCAATTCAAGATACGCCGCCACGCTCGCCGGATCACGTCGTGCCTCAAGCGCCTGCCATGGATCCATCCCGCAGGCACGCATCGCGTCATCCAGTTTCACTCCGTCCAAATCCGCCGCGGTGTGGAGCGTGTCCGGAGTCACCATTCCGGCGAATGCCTGGGATCCGAACATCCCGCCGAAGCGTCCCTCCTCATCGGAAAACGCGATCAGCTCGACACTCCGCTCCGGCACGAATCCTTCATCGCGGAAGGATCGCAGCGCCTCCAAGCCCGTCAGCACGCCCAGCGCCCCGTCCAGCGTCCCCGCGCACGGCACCGTATCGATATGCGAGCCCACGAGCACCCGCGGGGCGGACTCGTCGCGCCCTGGCAGAACCCCGCTCACATTTCCCGCGCCGTCCCGGCTGACCTCCAGCCCGGCATCAATCATCCGCTCCTCTAGCCAGGCTTTTCCCCGAAGATCCGCCTCCGTGAACGCCATCCGGTAGAGTCCGCCATCCTCGTGATTCCGGCCGATTTTCGCCAGCTCGCGCAGATCGCCCTGCAACCGCTCCAATTGGATTCCGCCGTTCATTCCTCTGACCTCAACCGATCATCGACGCAGGTCAACCATCAATACCTGCCGGGAATCGATCACACCTGTTAGAGAGACGCCCGTTCCTTTGCCGGAAAAAACCGCTTGCCGGTCCCGCCTGAGATGTTTGGCTTGGTCTTCCTTGCGCGGCGTCTCCCAGCCCTTCAATCGCGATTGCAAATCGACCCACGGAGCCATCTTTACCCTTCGTCCCCATCTCCCCGTTCTTGCCTTCGCCCTTTTCACCGGCGGGGTGACCTTGGTGCCTGCCACTCCGGAAACCCGCTTCACCTCCCCCTCCAACTCTCTCAGCGAGAACAACGAAGGGATCGTCAGCCTGGCATGGCAAGCGGTGGAAGAAGAATCCGGCCTCCAATTCGAACTCCAGCAAAGTGCCGACCCCGGCTTCGCCTCCGGTTCGGAAAAAATCCGCTATCACGGACCCGATACCGCATCCGTCCTCACCGGATTCGCGGAAGGCACCTATCATTTCCGCATCCGCGCGATCACGGAATCCCAGCCGCCCGGCGCATGGTCCGAGCCCGTCGCGGTGACGATTTCCTACATGGCTCGCAATCAGGTGATCCTGCTCCTCGGCGTCGGAGTCACCGTCTTCATCGCAACTCTCGCCGCCCTCCTAAGCGGGCATTTTCGCAAACAACCGGCAGACTGAACGATGGGTGCGAATCAAAGTCATGTTCTCGATCCCACCACAGGCATCGTCCTTCTGGCCGTCTTCGGCATGCTGTGGATCGCCTTGGGAATGTGGTGGGGCCGCCGCGCGAAAGACAACGAAGGCTTCATGCTCGCCGGCCGAAACGTCGGCCTCGCCCTCGGCACCGCCACCGCCATGGCGACATGGATCACCTCCAACACGACCATGATGGCGCCGGTTTTCGCCCTCAAACAAGGCGTCTGGGGTATGCTCGCCTACGCGACCGCCAGTTTCGGGCTCCTCCTCTTCGCCCCGATGGCGCTGCGCATCCGCAATCTCATTCCTCGCGGCTTCACCAGCGGCGATTTCTTCCGCCTCCGTTTCGGAAATGTCGCATGGGGAATTTTCCTGCTCATCTCGCTCCTCTATTCGATGTCATGGCTCGTGACCATGGCGATCGCCGGCGGCGAACTGGTCAACGCGCTCTCCGGCATCCATTATGTCACCGGACTTACCGTCATCCTCGCGGTCTGCATCCTTTACACCCTTTTCGGCGGGCTCTTCGCGGTCATCGGGACCGACTTCATCCAAAGCATCATCATCCTCGTCGGAATCGTGATCATCGGCGCGGTGGTCCTCACCCGCACCGACATCCCGGAAATGGCCAACCACCTCTCCGCCGAACAACCGGCCCTCGTCTCCATCTTCATGCCCGTAGCGTTGCTGGCGGTCTTCAACAACATGTTCTTCGGCTTCGGCGAGGTTTTCCATAACAACGTCTGGTGGTCGCGGGTCTTCGCCATGCGCAAGTCCGTCGCACCGAAAGCCTTCTTCCTCGCCGGCCTGCTCTGGTTCCCCATTCCCATCGCCGCGGGATTCATCGCCCTCTCGGCAGGCTCGCTCGGAATCAACATCCCCAACGAAAACATGACCGGCCCGCTGGTCGCTTCCCGCATCATGGCCGGCGACGGCGGGGCGTTCTACGCCGGGATCATCATCTTCGTGGTCCTCTTCTGCTCCCTTGCCTCCAGCATCGATTCACTTCTAGCCGCCACCTCCGACCTCCTGACCCGCGACGGATTCGAAAAATTCATCAAACGGGGAAAAGCCGTCGCGGATCACACGCTCCGCAGGGCAGGGAGATATGCCATCGTTGCCACCGGCCTCGCCGCCTGGCTGGTCGCCTTGCCCCGCTGGCCCATCCAGAACGCGCTCTTCCTTTCCGGCCCGCTCGTCGCCAGCGTGATCTGGCCGGTCATCGCCGGACTTTATTGGAAGAAGGCGAACCATCACTTTGTCATCGCCGCAATGCTTCTCGGCAGCGCCGCCGGGCTCGTTGCCTACTTCACCATTGGCTGGTTCACCGCCTCGCTTGTCAGCGTCGCCGTTTCCATGGTCCTGACCGTCGCCGGCCGTCTGCTCGCCCCACGCCACTTCGACTGGAAATCCATGAATGCCTGATTCCTCATGTTCTCCACCACCTTCATCTCCATCCTGATCATCGGTTCCCTCATCTGGACCGCCTTGGGAGCCATCACGCTCCTCATCCTCATCCTCCGGGACCATCGCAACCGCAACATCTGGTAGAATCAAACTTCACCAACCATGAACGACGAAATCGGACTCAATCCGGCCAGCCAGTTTCTCGAACCTCCCGAGGGCTCGGCCGCCACCCGTCCCGAGCCGGGCGGTCTGTTTGAAAACAACGAACTGGACCTCACCTGCCTCGGTGCCTTCCAGGGCCAATCGATACTAACAGCCAGACAATTCACCTTCGCCCAGGTTACCGAGATTGCCAAACTCGCCGCCGTCCTGGAGAAAATCGAGATCTCTCCCTATCATCCGCTCGACGGCAAGATCGCCGTAACCGCCTTCTTCGAGGCATCCACCCGGACCCGCACTTCGTTCGAAAGCGCCATGCTCCGGCTCGATGGCAAGATCATCTCGATCGCCGACGGTTCGGTCACCGGCCAGGCAAAAGGCGAGTCGCTCCAGGACATCGGCGAAATGTTCAATGCATACTGCGACCTGGTGATCATGCGACACACCGGCACCGACTCGCTCGACCGCATTCTCGAAAACCTCCGCGTGCCGCTCATCAATGCCGGCAACGGGTCCGGAGAGCATCCCACCCAGGCCCTCGCCGATTGGTTTGCCCTCCTCAAATGGAAACCCGAACTGGCCGATCCCAAGCCCCACGGCGCACCCAAACTTCATCTCGGCATCCTCGGCACCCCCGGGTCCATGCGCGCCGTAAAATCATTTCTCCTGATGGCACTTCTCTTCAAGGACCACATCGCCAAGGTCACCGTCATCTCGGAAATGGCGGATCCCTTCGGCGCGGATGTCACCGAGGATGTCATCAACGCCGGCATCGAGTACGAAGTCAGCAATGATGTCCGCGAACACATCCCCCAACTCGACATCATTTACATGAATTCCATCGCCTTCCTCGGCGATTCATACAAATCCCTCGATTCGAGATACAAACTGGACATCGACTCGCCGCTCAAGCCGGAAGCCGTGATCCTCCACCCGCTCGCCCGCCTGGACGAACTCTCCACCACCTTGGACAAGACCAAACACAATCTCTACTTTTCCCAAGCCCACGGAGCCGTCTTCGTCCGCCAGGCCCTGCTCATGGCCGTCCTCGGCCGCCTCGGAAGGCTGCCGGATCTGACAAGCGCCAAGTGACGGAACCGGAGCCAATCGAATCATCTTAGCAAATCAGGCACCTTCATCCTTCAATCTTATAACTCTCCACTCCTCATGTGCGGTATCGCCGGCTTCTTTTCTTCAGCTCCCCTTCCCGATCACACACCTTCCACAATTGGGAGGATGCTTCATCAGATCCGCCACCGCGGACCCGACGGTCAGGATTCCTACATCGACCGCGAGAAGGGTGTCGCTCTCGGCCACAACCGGCTTTCGATCAACGATATCGAAGGAGGCTGCCAGCCATTGCACGCCATCGACGGAAGATATGTTCTCACCACCAATGGCGAGTTCTACGATTTCAAGCGCCACCGCGCCACCCTGATGGCGGAAGGAGACCGCTTCCTCACCAAATCCGATTCCGAAATCGCCATCGGCCTCTACCGCAAACACGGCCTCGATTTCACCAAACATCTCCGCGGCGAATTTGCCTTCGCCCTTTACGATACGCGCGAAGACGAACTCATCCTGTTGCGCGACCGTTTCGGCGTTCGTCCGCTATTCTATCATATCTCGGGAAACAAGAAGACCATCACCTACGGCTCCGAAGTCAAAGCCGTCCTTGCGCATCCGGATGTCCCCGCCGCCCTCGATCCGAAGGCCGCGCTGCACCAACTGATGCAGACCATCGCCCCCGGCATGAGCGCGTTCAAGGATGTCATTTCCCTCGACCCCGGCTGTTTCCTCCGCGTCCGCAAGCGCAACGGCCAGCTTGATATCACGCAACACCGCTACTGGGACTTCGATTTCCCCGAGGAGGAGGCCCACCACCAGCCCCACGACGAACAGCAACACGTCGAGCGGATTCGCGCCGAACTCATCGACGCGATCGTGCTCCGACTCGAAGCCGACGTCCCCGTCGGATGCTATCTATCAGGCGGGATCGATTCCTGCTGCATTCTCGGACTCGCCAGTGGCGCCATGCAGAGCCCGGTAAAGGCCTATACCATCTCCTTCGACGACGACCAATACGACGAGGCGCCCATCGCCCGCCAGATGGCCGAATCGATGAACGCCGATCAGGAGGTCATCCACCTCCGGGCCGAGGATTTGTATGGGGAAAACTATATCAAGACCGTCTGGCACGCCGAACGCACATTTTATAATACTCTCGGAGTAGCCAAGAACCTCATGTCGAAGCGCGTCTGGGATTCCGGCTATCGCTGTGTCATGACCGGAGAAGGAGCCGACGAACTCTTCGCCGGCTATCCCGCCTTCAAGCGGGACATGTTTCTTCACGGAATTTCCCACGAGTCCGCCGAAACACGCGCCGAATACCAAGCCGCGCTCGAAAAGACCAACACGCTCTTCCGCGGCGCCATCCTCGCCGAGACCCAGCGCCACCATCCCGCCTGGGACAGCCTCTGCGGCTTCACTCCATCGTGGGTCCAGCCGTGGATGGACACGCTCGACATCGCGCGCCCACTTCTCAACGAAGACGTTGCCGCCGAGCTTCGCGATTACGATCCCATCGGCGAAATCGCCGCCCGCCTCAATCCGGACAAACTCCGGGGCCGGCACCCGCTCGACCAAGCCCAATACACGTGGAGCAAATGCCAGCTCGAGGGCCAAATCCTCAATTGGGGCGGCGACCGCGTGGATATGGCAAACTCCATGGAATCGCGGCCGGCATTTCTCGATCACCACCTCGCCGCCGCCGCCGTCAACGTCCCGCCGCACCTCCGCATCAAAGGCAACATCGAAAAGCATGTTCTCCGCGAGGCCGTCAAAGGCGTCCTTCCCGAAGTCCTCTACAAGCGCGAAAAGTTCGCCTTCATGGCTCCGCCCGCCCACACCGACGCCTCGAAGCGCGCCGCGGTCGGCGAGCTGATCACCGGTTTTCTCAACGAGTCCACCGTCAAGGATGCCGGCATCTGTTCTCCGGACAGAGTCACCGCCTTCCTCAACGCCTACCGCAGCGATACCGATCCGATCTCGCTCGTCCGCAAGGACACCCTCCTCAACCACCTGCTCTGCCTCCACATCCTCCACCACCAGTTCATCAGCCCCGCCGGTAACTTCCGCTAATCCCCCCTCTTTGGACTGCGGTGGCAGAGCGAAGCGCCGACACCGCTCTGCTCACACGCCCCCGACTCCTCCAGCGTTCCCCGCCTTTCAAACCCCCGCCCAAAGCAAACACACCTCTCCCCACAAAGCGGCCTGGCGCTATCGCTTCCCGCCGCACTCCAAAGTGCCCCCTGGACTGCGGTGGCAGAGCGCAGCGCCGACCCCGCTCTGCTCACACGCCCCCGCCCGCTCCCATCCCTCCCTACCTTCCAACCCCCCCCCGGAAAATCGCTTCACCACGAAACCCCGGCCACTACTCCGGCAACTTCGACCAATCTCACTCACTTTTTTCTCCGCCCGGGTGGCGGCAAATCCTCCCCCACCCGACTCCGCCACATCTTCTCTCTGGAATCCCCCGCGCCCGTCCGCCAACCTCCGGCCATGTCCGCGCCCGCAACGACCCCGATGATGGCCCAATACCAGGCCATGCGGCGCTCCTTGCCGGCCGACGTCATCCTTTTTTACCGCCTCGGAGACTTCTACGAGATGTTCTTCGACGACGCGAAAACCGCCGCTCCGATCCTCAACGTCGCCCTCACCAAACGCGGCGGCACCCCCATGTGCGGCGTCCCTTACCACGCCTCCCAGGGCTACATCGCCCGTCTCCTCAAGGCCGGGAAACGCGTCGCCATCGCCGAGCAAACCTCCGAGCCCAAACCCGGAAAACTCGTCGAACGCGAAATCGCCCGCATCCTCACCCCCGGCTCGATCGACGACGACACGCTCCTCGACCACCAGCGGCCGAACTACCTCGCCGCCGTCTTCCGCCACGCGAAAACCATCGGCCTCGCCTGCATCGACCACACCACCGGCGAGTTCACCATCAGCGAGTTCACCGACCTCGCCGCGCTTGATGACGAAATCTCCCGCATTTCCCCCTCCGAACTCCTCATCCCCGACCACCAGACCGCCGAGTTCGGATCGCTCAAGAACTGTCTCATTTACGAGGGCTACACCTTCCTCCCCGAGCACGCCGGCCAGCTCCACAAGGAGCACTACAAGGTCCACTCGCTCGATGGCTTCGGCTGCGCGAATCTCCACTCCGCCAGCGGCAGTGCCGGGGCAGCCCTCCACTACCTCCTCCACCAGCTCCGGAGAAACTGCACCCACCTCCGTCCGCCCCGCGTCCGTGAAAGCGCCGACCACGTCCTCATCGATGCCGCGTCGCAGCGAAATCTCGACCTCGTCGAATCCCGCAGCGGCAAGCAACACACTCTGTTAGGCGTGCTCGACCGCACCGCCACACCAATGGGCGCGCGCCTGCTTCGCGACTGGATCCTCCACCCGCTGCGCGACCTCGCCACCCTAACAGCCCGCCAGGAAATCATCGCCGCCTTCCTCGCCGAGCCCTTCCTCCTCTCCAAATGCCGAGATTCCCTCAAAGGCATCCGCGACATCGAGCGCACCACCTCCCGCCTCTCCCAAAACTCCGGCAACGCCCGAGACCTCCAATCGCTAGGCGTATCTTTAGGTCACATCCCCGCCCTCCGCGAAGACCTATCTTCACTGATCACTGATCACTCGGCACTGATCACCTCTTTACACAACTTCACCGAACTAACAACTCTCTTGTCGTCCGCCCTCGCCGACGAGCCGCCCGCCCACCTCCGTGACGGCGGCATCATCCGCGACGGCTGGTCCGAAGAACTCGACGACCTCCGCTCCGCCGCTCGCGGCGGAAAAGACTGGATCGCCCGCCTCCAGCAAGACGAGCGCAAGCGCACCGGCATCGACTCGTTGAAAATCAAATTCAACAACGTCTTCGGCTATTTCATCGAGATCACCACCAGCCATCTTGCCAAAGTCCCCGACGACTACACGCGCAAGCAAACCATGAGCAACGCGGAGCGCTACATCACCCCCGCGCTCAAGGAGATGGAAAACAAAGTCCTCGGCGCGGAAGAACGCTCCAAACAACTCGAAGCGGAACTCTTCATCCAGCTCCGCGGCCAAGCCATCACCCATCTCATCAAACTCCAGCAGACCGCCGCCGCCGTCGCCGAGATCGACGTCCTCTGCGCACTTGCGGAGGTCGCCCAGCTCCACCGCCACTGCCGCCCCGTCCTCAACGATGGCAACGGCTTCTTCGTGACCGACGGCCGCCACCCCGTCCTCGAACAGACGCTCACCGACACCAAGTTCGTTCCCAACGACACCGAGCTCGATCCCGCAACCGCCCGCCTCCAGATCCTCACCGGCCCCAACATGGCCGGAAAATCCACCTACATCCGCCAGATCGCCCTCATCGCCGTCATGGCCCAGATCGGGGCGTATGTTCCCGCGGAATCCGCTACGATCGGTTTAGTAGATCGCATCTTCTGCCGCGTCGGCGCCTCAGACGATCTCTCCCGCGGCCAATCCACCTTCATGGTCGAGATGGCGGAAACCGCACTCATCCTCAACCACGCCACCGACCGCTCGCTCGTCATTCTCGACGAGATCGGCCGCGGTACCGCCACCTTCGACGGCCTTTCCATCGCCTGGTCCGTCGCCGAGCACCTCCACGACACGATCGGCTGCCGCACCCTCTTCGCGACCCACTATCACGAACTCACCGACCTCGCCAACACCAAGAGTGCCGTCGCCAATTACAACGTCGCCGTCAGGGAATGGAATGAGGAAATCATCTTCCTCCACAAGATCCTCCCCGGCGCCGCCGACAAGAGTTATGGCATTCAGGTCGCCCGCCTCGCAGGCCTCCCCAAAACCGTCCTCGACCGCGCCAGATCCATCCTCTCCCACCTGGAACTCAACTCCACCAAACCCGAATCCAAAGCCAAACACCCCAAGCCCAAAACCACCCAACTGGAAGACAGCTATCCCAAAGCCAACAGCCCCCAGCTCAACCTCTTCGATTTTTGACCCGTGGCGGCGGTTTTCAACCGCCCGGCCGATCCATAAAAATCCATCTTCCGCAGGGTCCCGCCCCATGCCCGCAGCACATCCATCACCCACTTCTCCCCACCATCACCGCAGAGGCGCTCGCCGGGCAGCGTTTGTTACAAGCGTCATCATCATCCTCTTGTATGGCGCGTTTTATCGCTGGATTTTCGCCGCGGATTTGATTCGCCAACTCGGAGATGCCGGGGGTGTCGTCTCGTTATCTTTCGTTTTCAGCGTGCCTTTTGCATGCGGCGCCCTAAGTGTCGCGATCGGTCGATTCTTCGGCAGCGACAATTGGTTGATCCACGCGATCGTCCTCCCGAGTGCCGCACTCGCCATCGGTCTCGTCCTTTCCGTCATCTTCCGGTTCGAAGCGATGATCTGTGTCATAATGGCGACACCCATCCTTTTTGTAGCTGTCATACTCGGAGGCTTGCTCGCCCACCATTTCCTTCCACGGAACGGGCCTCCTCCCGGCCTTCAAGTCACCATCGCGGTTTTCCTCCCCTTGATTGCCGCTTGGTTCGAAGGTTCGCTTCATTGGCCCAGTGAAACGAAATCCATCACCAACACCATTGATATTCACGCCCCCGCCGAACAGATATGGCCCGAGATCGCAAGCGTCCGCGCCATCGAACCCGAGGAAATCCCAAACAGTTGGATCTATCGGATAGGCTTTCCCAGACCCATCGCCGCGACGCTTGATCGGCACGAATTAGGTGGCATCCGCGTCGCCACCTTCGAGCGCGACGTGTCTTTTTTCGAGGTTGTTACAGCCTGGGACAAGAACAAGAGTCTTTCCTTCACCATCCACGCCGACCCTTCCTTCATCCCGCGCACCGCGTTTGACCAACACATCATCGTCGGCGGTCGTTTCTACGATGTTCTCGACGGAACTTACCGGATCGAGCCGCTCTCCCCCACCACCAGTCGCTTATACCTCACCAGCAACCATCGGCTAGGCACCCGCTTCAACGCCTATGCCGGATGGTGGAGCGTGAAGATCATGGACCAGATCCAAGGCTCAATTCTTGAGGTCGTTCGCGAGAGGGCGGAAATCAACGGCTGAGCATGCTTCCCTTTCAATCCTTTCCTGAGCCATCCCACGGACAAATCCGGGGCTGCCGCATCGTCTGCGCTGCCGTCCATTCGGACCATTCCAGGCAACCAGGTTCCCCTTGGCTTGAACCATATCCACTCCTGACGAAAGCCCACCGGCCAGACGCGCGTAGCCATTCCCGCCATGGAACCTTCCCCGCGGCAGCAAAACAAAACCACACCATGAACCCATCCGCCATCACCCTGCCCCGCCGCCGTTTTCTCCGCACCGGAGCCGCCGCCGCACTCGCCCCCTTCATCCTCCCCTCCGGCCTCCGGGCCGCAAGCTCGGACGGCCCGATCGGTGTCGGCTTCATCGGCATGGGCAAGCAATCCGGAGGGCTCCTCGGCAATTTCCTTGGCCGCAAGGAGGTCGTCGTTCGTGCCGTCTGCGATGTGGACACCAACCGCCGCGAGGCCGCCCTGAAGCGCGTGCGTGACCACTACGCGACGGACAAACCCGCCGGCTGGAAGGACTGCGAGGCCTACAACGATTTCCGCAAAATCATCGGGCGGGACGACATCCACGCCGTCGTCATCGCCACTCCGGACCACTGGCACGCCGTCATCGCCGTCGCCGCGGCCAAGGCCGGGAAAGACATCTACTGCGAAAAACCCCTCACCCAGACCGTCCGCGAAGCCGTCGCCATCATCGACGCCGTCCGCTCCAACAAGCGCGTCCTGCAAACGGGCTCCCAGCAGCGCTCCTCCCGCGAATTCCGCGTCGCCTGCGAGCTCGTCCGCAACGGTGTCATCGGCAAGGTCTCCCGCATCGAAACCGCCTTCGGCGGTCCCGGCGTCCCCTACGATCTGCCCGAGGAGAAAATGGAACCCGGCCTCGATTGGGACCTGTGGCTCGGCCCCGCGCCGGAAGTGGTCTACAACTCCGTCCTCTCTCCGCGCGGCCTGCACGACCATTTCCCGATGTGGCGGAAATACCGGGAATTCGGCGGCGGCATGGTGACCGATTGGGGTGCCCATCACGTCGATATCGCCCAGTGGGCGCTTGACCAGGACCAAGGCGGCCCCACACGGGTCATCCCTCCCGATGGCGAGAACGCCACCCACGGAGCCAAGCTGATTTACGCTGATGGCACCGAGCTGCAACATGTCAATTCCGGACCAGGCGTGTCGTTCTACGGCCCCGATGGCGAGGTTCACGTCGCCCGCGGCAAGATCGAGATCAAGAAAGATGGCAAGTCGATCAAGGAACTCGATCCCATCGAAAGCGAGTATCTGAAGGACCCAAAGGTCAAGCTTCCGCGAAGCACCGATCATATCGGAGATTTCATTTCCTCCATCGCCAGCCGCAAGCCCCCCATCGCCAACGCCGAGGTCGGCGCGCGATCGGTGATTGCCTGCCATTTGCTGAACTTCGCCTACTATCATGGTCAGGAATTCCAGTGGAACCCCGGCGAAAACACGTTCGCCGGTGGCACGGGAAATCCCGAATGGCTCTCCAGGCCGATGCGGGGAGATTGGTCGCTCTAATCAAGCGGCCGGCCGAGCGCGTCATCGAGAAAATCAATGGCGCGATCCTCCGCAGCTCCCCCTAAGAGAAACGCTCCCATGTGGCCTTTCCCTTCGATCAGGTGAAGCTCGTGAGTCACGCCATTCACTTCCAGCGCTTTCCTCATCATCTGGGAATGGAGTGGCGGAATCATCCCGTCCCGGCTGCCATGATAGAGGAAAACCGGCGGCGAATCCCGCCGGACCTGATAGATAGGCGAGATGGCGCGATACTTTTCAGGCCGATCTTCCCGGCTGCCTCCCAGCGATTGGCCGATGAGCAGTCCGCCTTCGAATAACATCAAATCGGCCGGGGCGGCACCCGCCACAATGGCTTTCACGCGGGCGTCCCCCAAGCCGGCCAGCAACGCAAGATGCCCCCCCGCGGAGTAGCCGAAGGTCGCGATCCGCGTCGGATCGATATCTTGTGCCGCGGCGTTTCGCTCCATCCAGTCCAATGCGGCGCGGAGATCCTCCATCGGTGCGGGATACTTCCAACGCGGAGCGTTCCGATACGTGACATTCATCACGAAATATCCTCGCGCGGCCAGCTTCCGCGCGATTCCACGCATTTGCCACCGCAGGTCGTCCTGCGCTTTCAGTCCCTTGTGATGAATCAGCAATACCGCCGGCGCGGTCGCTGCGGGCCGGGGACGGTGGAGATCCGCGCGCATCTCCGCCGGCCAGCCAGGCGGGGTGTAAACCACATTCCGGCTGACGGCGGCCTTTCCGCCGGGACCCGCGCACTGGCAAGCACCGAATGCCAGCAAGAGCCCGGCCAGCCTGCGGAAGACATGCCCGGAGGATCGAATTTCACCCCGCCGCATTCATCATTCCGGTCGCCCCCAACACTACCGCCACGATGATTGCAACCAGATACAACACCATGACAACGATCGTCACCACGCCCATGAACTTCCAAAACTTCCGCTGCTCATTGAGCGCGGCTTCCAGCTCCACCGGATGACCCGAATCCAGCAGAACCGCAATCCGGCTGGCATATTTCCACAGCTTCATGGCCGGATAGATATATAACAGGGCCAACGCTCCATAAATCAAAGCCATCACAACGCCGAAACCCAAGCCGAACGCGACACCTTCCGGTGCCGCCATCGCACCAAATCCTCCCATCACACCCATCACCACACCGATCAACATCATGAATCCCGCCCCGATGAACATCAGCACCGAGATGAATCGGACCCACGGTTTAGTCCGTCTCAACTGGTCGAGCACTCCCTGGGTGATCGCCGCGGAGGTTTCGGACGGGACTCCGGTTTCCTGGCTCAACGATGGTGACTCGTAGGGATTGCTCATAAGATCGGAAACTAGGGATCGTCGCGTGCCAGAGCAAGTGTCTTGTCCCGAATCGGCCCGGGTTGATCGTTCCCGCGACAAACAGCCCCTGGGCCGACCACGTCTTCCTCTCCTCAGCGTCCCCCCTTTTTCGCCCACGAATCCTTGAGCGCCACGGTGCGGTTGAAGATCGATTTCACCCCCGGTCGGTGATCGGCGGAATCAGCGATAAAATAGCCGATCCGTTCGAACTGGCATGAGTATCCGCAACCCACTTCAGCCAGCGATGGCTCAATCTTTGCGTTGACCGTCCTGAGCGAGTCCGGATTCAGCACATTTACAAAGCCTCCTTCCGCATCGTCGGGATCCTCCACCGTGAATAGCCGGTCGTAGAGGCGGATCTCCGCATCCGCCCCGTGCGCCGCATCGACCCAATGGATCGCGGCCCGGCATGCGACGCCCTCGGGCGCATCCACACCGGTGGTTCCCGGCAGATATTCCGCCCGGACGAGATTCACTTTTCCCGACGCGTCCTTTTCAAAGCCGGTGCAGCGGATGATCGGTCCGCCGCGCAGCCGGACATGACGGTCCGGCCCGAGACGATAAAACTTCTTCGGCGGCTCCTCCATGAAGTCTTCCGCCTCAATCCATATCTCTCCGGTCAGAGCCACTTCGCGGATACCCATCGCAGCGTCCTGCGGATGATTGGCGATTTCCGCCTGTTCGACCTGACCCGCGGCCCAGTTCCCGATCACCACTTTGAGCGGATCGAGCACCGCCATGCGTCGCGGCGCGGTCCGGTTGAGATGCTCCCGGACCTCGAATTCCAGCAAAGCCACATCGGTCGTGCCATTGAACTTGGTGATGCCCACGCGTTTGCAGAAATCGCGGATCGCCTCCGGAGGATAGCCGCGGCGGCGGAGGCCGGAAATCGTCGGCAAGCGGGGATCGTCCCACCCGCTGACATGGCCGTCGCGGACGAGTTGGAGCAGCTTGCGCTTGCTCATGATCGTGTAACTCAGATTGAGGCGGGCGAATTCGATCTGGCGCGGCTCCGAGGGCACAGGGCAGTTCGCGATGAACCAATCGTAAAGCGGCCGGTGGTTCTCGAATTCCAGCGTGCAGAGTGAGTGGGTGATGTGTTCCAAGGCATCCTCCAGGGGATGGGCGAAATCATACATCGGATAGATGCACCATGCGTCGCCGGTGTTGTGATGAGCGGCGTGCATGATCCGATAGAGCACCGGATCGCGCAGGTTCATGTTGGGCGAGGCCAGGTCGATCTTCGCGCGGAGGACCGCCTCGCCTTCCTTGTAGCCGCCGGAGCGCATCCGCGCGAATCGATCCAGGCTCTCCTCCACCGTCGCATCCCGGAGTGGGGAGGGAGTTCCGGGGAGATTGACATTCCCGCGGTGCACTTTGATTTGCTCGGGAGTCTCCTCGTCCACGTAGGCCTTTCCCGCGCGGATCAGATGCACCGCGCACTCGTGGAAAAAATCGAAATAGTTGCTGGCGAAGTACAGATGTTCCTCCCAATCGAAGCCCAACCACTTCACATCCGTCCTGATGCTTTCGACATATTCGGATTCCTCCTTTTCGGGGTTGGTGTCATCAAATCTCAAATGACACCTAGCACCCGATCCGGCGTTTTCCTCCGCAATTCCAAAGTTGAGACAGATCGATTTCGCATGGCCGATGTGAAGATACCCATTCGGCTCCGGCGGGAAGCGCGTGATGGTGGTGGCATGTTTGCCGCTGGCGAGATCGCCAGCGATGATATCGCGGATGAAGTCGGCCTTGGCGGGAGTGGCTTGTGATTCGGACATGGGTGTCAGCGGGAAAGATGTTCCAGCAAGGCTTGGCTCAACCGGATCCCGGCCTCGAAGTTTGCGACCGGGAAGTTTTCGTTGGGCGCGTGGATCTGCGCGTCCGCCAGCGCGAGTCCGAGCAGCAGGGAATCCGCGCCGAGGATGTCGCGGAACGTCTGGACGATCGGAATGCTGCCACCCTCTCGGATCAGGACGGGCTCCGCGGCGAACGCCTCGCGCAGCGCGGCTTGCGCGGCGAGCCCGAACTCGGAATGGGGATCGGCGCGGTAAGGTTTCCCATCGTGGCCGATTTCCACTTCCACCGTGACGCCCGGCGGGCAGTGTCTCTCCAGATGGGATTTCACCTTCGCCATGATGTCGTCCGGCCGCTGGTCGGGGACGAGCCGGAAGGACAATTTCACGAAGGCTTCGGCGGGGAGCACGGTTTTGGAGCCCTCGCCCTGATAGCCGCCGCCGATGCCGTTCACCTCGGCAGTAGGGCGCGCCCACGTTCTCTCCGCAGAGGTATAACCCGCCTCGCCAAACAAGCCCGGCGAGCCGGTCACCTTGATGAAATCCTCATCGCTCACCCCCGCGACCTTCGCCCACATTTCCCGCTCCCAATCTTCGAGCGGCCGGACGTCGTCATAAAATCCGTCCACCGCCACACGCCCTTCGGCATCGTGCAGGGTGGCCACCAGACGGGCAGCCGCAGTGGCGGGATTGGCGACAGCGCCGCCGAAAAGCCCCGAGTGGAGATCGCCTTTCGGCCCGCGCACGATCACCTCGCAGCAGGCGATTCCGCGCAGCCCGTAGCCGAGCGTCGGCGTGCCCGGCGCGACCATGCCGGTATCGGAAATGGCGATCACATCGCATTTCAGCGAGTCGCGGTGCTTCTCCAGAAACGGCGCGAGGTTCGGGCTGCCGATTTCCTCCTCGCCTTCGAAAAGGAAGATCAGGTTCACGGGCAGCTCGCCCTTTTCGCGCAAAGTTTTCTCCACACCCAGGACATGTGCGAGCATCTGGCCCTTGTTGTCGGTCGCGCCCCGCGCCCAGATTCTTCCTTCGCGGATCTCCGGTTCGAATGGCGGACTCGTCCAAAGCGCGACCGGATCGACCGGCTGCACGTCGTAATGGCCGTAGATGAGAACCGTCCGTCGACCCTCGACCGCGGCATTTCTGGCAACGATCACCGGGTGTTTCGGAGTCTCATGGAGTTCCACGGAGAGCCCCATGCCGGTCAGTTTCGCGACGAGCCATTCCGCGCAGGCCCGAACGTCACCATTGTGGCGGGAATCGGTCGAGACACTGGCGAAGCGGAGAAACGAGAAGAGGTCTTCGAGGGCGGGAGTCACGGCGGCATGTTCGTTGCTGCCTCCCGTCTCCCGCAAGGCGAATTGGAGGGAAAGCCCCGCCCGCGGCGCGCAATTCACGGCTCCGGCTTCTCCGGGACCACCAGCACCATGCCCTTCAGAAGCCGGCAGAATTCCTTTTTCGGCAGAACCGCCAGCTCGCCCGGTCCTTTCGGGTCGTCGGTCGTCGATTTGTATTCCACCTCGTAGCGGTCCAGGCGCGTGATGCGGAGAAATCGGTCGCCCTTCTGATAAACCTGATCCTGGTAGAGCCGCATGGGACGGAGGGTGACAGCGGCCGGCCCGCCATGCAAGCCGCTGGAAACCGGGTCACCCGAGGTAGGGGTTTCCTTCGATTTCCTCCCCAATCGTTGAGGCCGGGCCGTGGCCCGGAAGAACGCGGGTTTCCGGTGGAAGAATCATCAGGTGTCGGGCAATCCCATCAATCAGTTGCTCATGGCTCCCGCCGGGGAGATCCGTCCGACCGATCGAGCCGGCGAAAAGCGTGTCCCCGGAAAACACCAACGACGCGGCGGGGACGTGAAGGGTCACGCTGTCGGGAGCGTGTCCGGGGATATGAGCGAGCAGAATCTCCATCCCGCAAATGGCAAGCGGCCGGCTCATCTCGAAACGCCGGTCGATCCGGTAGGGGACGACCGAAATGGGCAGCCCCCAACTCCGCGCTGCGGTCTCCAACGTCAGATCCGTGGAATAATCTTCCAGTGCATGCAGCACGGCACCGGTTTCCTGCAGCGCCGCCGCGTCGGTGACATGATCGTAATGCTGATGGGTAAGCAGCACGTGATCCACCCGCACGCCACGCTCCGCGCACCATGACGTGATCCCTTCGGGTGCATCGACGAGGAGGTTGCCCTCCGGGGTTTCAATCAGATAGCCGTTGGTTTGGACGAAACCGCCGGTGTAGGTGGTGATTTTCATGTGAGAACGCTGAAATCCGCGAACGCGACATAGATCAGGATGACGACGCCCACCAGAACCGCGCCCACGAGCTTGGCATGTTTCCACGGCGTCAGATCGATCTGGGTGGCCTCGGCAAGCACCCATGGCTCGGCACGGGGACGCCACGCGGCGAGCGCAAGCATTACCGCGATCAGGAAGACGAAGACGAGCCCCACAAAGTGGAACCCGTTTATGCCTGCCGCCCAGTCCGAGAAGGGAGGCACAAAATAGCCTAGCGCGATGATCACCACGCCGGCGATCAATCCGAATTTCGCCGCTACGGGGGGCAGGCGTCGGTGCAGCAAACCCAGCAGAACCACCGCAAAGATCGGGATGAAATACATGGCATTCATCCTCTGCAAATAACCGAAAATGCTCTCGGTTTGAGCCAGCAGCGGGGCCACCACGACCGCGAACAGCGTGATTCCCCAGCCGAACCAGTGTCCCGCCCGCACCACCGCTTGGTCGTCCGCCTCAGGCCGCAGCGTGCTCTTGTAAAATCCCAGGCTGAAGAGCGTGCAGGTGGAATTCAGCGCGGAGTTGAAGCTGCTCAGGATCGCACCTAGCAGGACAGCCGCGAACAGGCCGCTCAACGCCGGCGGCAGAACCGTGCTCACCAACCGGCCATAGGCGAGGTCCGCTTTGAGCCCTTCTCCCGCAAAAAGATGAAAGGCGATCAAGCCGGGCAGGACAAGGTAGAGAGGTCCTAACAACTTCAAACCGCCCGTCAAAAGGACCCCCTTCTGCCCCTCTGCCAACGACTTCGCCCCGAAGGTGCGCTGGATGATCTGCTGGTTGGTGCACCAGTAAAACAGGTTGATGAGCAGGACGCCGGTAAAGAGCGTTCCGAACGGCACCTCGTTCGTGGGGCCGCCGATAGAGTTCAGCTTCTCCGGATGCGTCTCGCGAAGTGTCATCCATCCTGCCCACGCCCCGTCCCCCCCGCCGACCGCCCGAAGGCCCAACCAGACGATCAGCAATCCGCCTATCAGCAGCCCGATCCCATTGAGGGTATCGGATACCGCGACCGATCGCAAACCGCCGGAGATGGCATAAACCCCGCCGATCAGGGCCACCACGATCACGATCAGCCAAAGCGTAGTCGTATAATCAAGTCCCAGCGCGACATCGAGCTGCAAGATGCTGATCATCCCGGTAGCTCCGGTATATAAGATGATCGGCAGGAGAATCAGCGCATACGCAGAAAGAAAGATTGCGTTCGCAATTGTCCGCGTGCCGCCATCGAACCGTTTCTCCAGAAATTCCGGCACCGTGGTGATTCCTGCGCGCAGAAAACGCGGAAGAAAGAAAAGACCCATCGCCACCAGCGCGACGACCGCCTGCACCTCCCACACCATCACCGGCAGCCCGTGGATAAAGGCGAGACCGTTCAGCCCCACCATCTGCTCGGTGGAAAGATTGGTCAGCAGCAACGAGCCGGCGATCAATGGGAACGTCAGCGTCCGCCCCGCGAGGAAATAGCCGTTGCTGGTGGAGCGGTCGTCGCGCCGGGTGATGTGCCAAGTGAGATAGGCCACCAGACCGGTGAACGATAGGAATGAAAGGATGGTCCAGGCTTGCATCGGGAATGGGGGTTTTTAGAAAGAGGCCGGTCGCTCACTCGGCGGAAAACTTGTGGACCATCGTATGGATATAGGTTTCGCCGGGCCGCAAGACGGACGATGGAAATCGATCCTGATTCGGAGCATCGGGAAAGTTCTCGGTTTCCAAGCACAATCCGGATCGCTTGGGATATCTAACATTTCCCTTTCCGAGGATGGTATTGTCGAGAAAGTTTCCTCCGTAGAACTGCACGGCGGGCTGATCGGTGGAGAGTAACATCACCCGCCCGGTCTTGGGATCCTCAAGCCGAGCGGCCAGCCGCAATCCGCTTCCCTCCCTCAGCACCCAGGCATGGTCGTACCCACCCGCAAATCCTAATGCCCCGAAATCGTCTCCCACCCTCGCATCAATCCGGGTCGGCAAGGTGAAATCCATCGGGGTTCCCGCCACCGGCGCGATTTCCCCGGTGGGAATCTGACCGGCGTCCGTCGGCAGATAGTGATCCGCCGCGAGCATCAGCTTGTGATCGCCGACACCCGTCGAAGGGTCTCCCGACAGATTCCAATAACCATGCTGGACGAGATTGACGATGGTCGGAGCGTCGGTCGTTGCCTCCGCTTTCCAGATCAGCTCATTCTCATCATTGAGAACATAAGTCACTTTTGTTGTTAGGTTTCCGGGATAGCCTTCCTCACCATCCTTCGAAAGATAGGTGAATTCGACTCCCCCGTCCCGGGTGACCCGCCCCTGCCACAGCTTCTTGTGAAATCCCTGCAATCCTCCGTGGAGATGGCAAGGGATCCCGCCGGGCGAATTGCTGGTTGCCAGCACGTATTCCCGGCCATCGAGGGTAAATTTCCCCGCGGCAATTCGGTTTCCGAAACGTCCGACGGTGGCTCCGAGAAACGAACGATCTTCCACCCAGCCTTCGAGTTCATCATACCCGTGGGTGAGATCCGCAAGATGGCCGTCCCGGTCCGGAGCCTCCATGGAAACGAGGATCGCACCGTACTCAGCGACCCGAGCCCGCAGCCCGTGGCGATTGGTGAGAGTGAAAATCCCCACCTCGCGGCCGTCGGAGAGCTTCCCGTAAATTTCCCGCATTACTTCGTTTTCGTTCACAGCAGAGGCGATTTCCATGGATGGGAGAATGCCCGCGGCCGTCATCGCGCTCGGCAAGCTGGGGTCTTTCATGCGTTGGGCATCACGCGAAATCCCCCATGCGTTGCCAAGCGCGAATTTACGTGATCGTAACGGGTGACGCGCCCGGCATTGCATGCTAACCGTCTGGAATGACAAATCCTCCCGAAAGCTCCCACGATTTCCAAGCCCAGCTCGCAACGATCCTTCGGGAATTCGACTGCCAGACGGGAACCCTTCACAAGAGCACCTCGGACGGCGAATTTCTCGAGCTGGTCTGCCAGATCGGGGTGCCGGATTCCCTGCTCGACAAAATCACGCTGATTCCCTTTGGCAAAGGCATCGCCGGGGTCGCCGCCATGCGCCGCGCACCGGTCGAGCTGTGCAATCTCCAGGAGGATCTCGAAGGGGTGACCGAGTCCGGAGCCCGCAGGACCGGCGTCGCCGGCTCGCTCGCAGTGCCGATTCTGGAGGACGGAGCGGAGCGGGTGGTCGGCACGCTCGGCATCGGCAAGCACGTGCCGCACGATTTCACCGACGAGGAAAAAGAACGTCTTGCTGGCAAGGCCGTCACCATCGCCCGGCAATTCGCGGAGTAATCCCCGCCCCGCCAGCCCGGGTGATTGACCGGCGCGAGGATGCGGTTAGGCTGCGGTCCATGACCACGGTGGATTCAGCGAAAAAGATCCTCGACACGATGCTCGGGCACCTCGGTTTCACCGCCACCATCGAGCCGCAGGAAACGCACGACGGCCCGTGCCTGCAGATCCTCTCCTCGGAAAGTGAAGCGATCATCGGCCGCGACGGCGACCGGCTCGATGACCTCCAGTATCTCGTCAACCGCATCCTGCGCCGCCAGAATCCAAAGGCGGAGCGGATCAAGGTGGATTGCGGGCATTTCCGTGCCCTCCAGGAGGATCAGCTCCAGGAAGAGGTCCGCGGCATCGCCGAGCGGGTGAAATCGAGCGGCAAGCCGTTCCAGGTACGGCCTCTCAACGCCTATTACCGCCGGCTGGTCCACAATGTCCTCGTCGAGGACCCGGATGTGGTTTCCCATTCGCCGCAGGGCGACGACCGCCTCAAGCGGATCACCATTTCCGCAAAAAAACCACCCGCCCCTCCCGCCGATTCCCCATGAAAAAATTTCTCTTCGACTGCGGCTCCCGCGATTCGCTCGTCGCCCCCGGCCTGTTTTTCCTCCGCGCCTCCGTGGGCCTGATGATGCTGATCGGGCACGGGATTCCGAAAATCGAGAAGTTTTCCCAAATGGCACAGCCGGGCGGATTCTACGAACCGGATTTCTTTCCATTCAACTTCATGTCCGCCCAGATCACCGTGATCGCGGTGATCTGCGCCGAAGTCGTCGCGGCGTCCATGCTGGTCCTCGGGCTGCTGACCCGCCCCGCCGCCTTCGTGCTGGGATTTGCAATGACCGTCGCCGCCTTCGGCCGCCATGCCGCGGACCCCTGGTTCGCCGCCGGCGGACCCGCCAAGGAACTCGCGCTGATGTATCTCATCGCCTCCGTTGCCATCCTCCTGACAGGGGCCGGCAGATGGTCGGCGGATGCGGCGATCCACAAGGAAGGCAAACGGCGGCGCTGGTGATATGGAAACGCATCGCCTCGTCCTGCCCGGCGACCTGAATCATTACGGCTTTCTTTTCGGCGGACATCTTCTCGCTTGGGTCGATGAGGCCTGCTGGATCGCCGCATCCCTGGACTATCCGGAATGCCGATTCGTGACGATCGGGATGGATAAGGTGGAGTTCCGCCATTCCGTCCGCCAAGGCACCATCCTCAACATCCGCTGCGACCTTGAAAACAAGGGCAACACCTCGGTGCGGTACCGCGTCGAGGTCTTCGACCGGGGCAGCCCGTCCGGTCCCGCCATATTCTCCACCGCGGTGACTTATGTCAGTGTGGATGAAAACGGCAGGAAACAGCCGGTTCGTTAGATATCATATCATTTTTCATCACGATGATCGAGACGCTCGACCTCATCCTTCCCCTCGATGCCTCCGGGGACGAGGCCGCGTGGAAAGTTGCCGCCGCCCGCAAGCTCGGGATCGACCCGTCCCGCGTCACCGGAGTCCGCCTGCTCAAGCACTCGCTCGACGCCCGCCAGCGCACCATCAAGGTCCAGCTCCGGCTGGAAGCCGCCATTGACGAGCCGCTTCCCGAGAAACCGCAGCCGGTCTGGTCCGCGCCGCCACTGCCGGCTTCCGCGAAATCCGTCATCATCGTCGGCTGCGGCCCCGCCGGCATGTTTGCCGCGCTCCGCTGCCTGGAGAACGGGGTCCGGCCGATCATTCTGGAACGCGGCAAGGACGCCAGCGCCCGCCGCTTCGACCTCGCGCCGATCCTCCGCGAAGGCCGCGTGATCGAGGAATCCAATTACTGTTTCGGCGAAGGCGGCGCAGGCACCTTCTCGGATGGGAAACTCTACACCCGCGCGACCAAACGCGGGCCCGTCGCCAGAATTTATGAAATCCTCGTCGCTCACGGAGCTCCCACCGCGATTCTAACAGACGCGCATCCGCACATCGGATCCAACCTACTCCCAAATGTCGTGAAAGCCATCCGCCGCTCGATCATCGCGGCCGGTGGCGAGGTCCGGTTTGAGACGAAGGTGACCGATTTCCTGATCTCCGGAAATCACATGCGCGGGGTCGTCACGGCCGATGGCGGGGAAATCCTTGCCGACTCGATCATCCTCGCAACCGGTCACTCCGCTCGCGACATTTACCGGCTGCTCGCCGCCAAAGACATATTGTTAGAAACCAAGGCCTTCGCCGTCGGTTTCCGCATCGAGCATCCGCAGCCGTTCATCGACCGCTCGCAATATCATCTCGGCCCGCAACAGGAGCGCCCGCGCGAGCTGCCCGCCGCGCGCTATCGACTTGCCACCAAAATTCGCGACCGCGGTGTCCATTCGTTCTGCATGTGCCCGGGCGGCTGGGTCGTCCCGGCATCCACCGAGAACGATGAAGTCGTCGTCAATGGGATGAGCCTGTCGCGGAGGGACTCGCCCTTCGCCAATTCGGGCATGGTTTCCACCGTCGAACCGGAAGACCTCGCCCCGCTCGTGCGCGAACACGGTGTTCTGGCGGGCCTCGTTTTTCAGAAAGAACTCGAACGCGCCGCGAAGAAGGCCGGCGGCGGCGGACAGGTTGCTCCGGGCCAGCGGATCACCGATTTTCTCGCAGGAAAAATTTCCGCCGGCCTGCCGGACACCAGCTACTTCCCCGGCACCAGGAGCGCGCCGCTTCACGAATTGCTGCCGAATTGGATCACCGGCCGCATGCAGGAAGGGCTGCAACTTTTCGGCCGGCAGATCCACGGCTACGTCTCCAATGAGGCGCTCCTGTTAGGATTTGAAACCCGCACGAGTTCGCCCGTCCGCATCCCGCGGCGGGACGACACGCTCGAACATCCCGGACTCGTCGGCCTTTTCCCCTGCGGCGAGGGAGCCGGATATGCCGGCGGCATCGTCAGCGCCGCCCTCGACGGGATGCGAATCGCGGATGCCACCTGCGGGTCGCCGTAGTCATTTCCACCCATGAAATCCATCCGCCTGCTGCTCCTCATCCCGGTCGTCTGCACCCAGGCCGTCGCCGATGTAAATCCGCTACTTACGGATGGCGAGCGGATCGCGCGGCGCATGGTCGCACGCCGAGAAACAGTTCATCGTTTACCGCGGGCTTCTGCGCGATCCCGCGACCGGCCTGTGGAGCCAGGGGCGCGGCTGGATCGGGGATCAACCCGATGCGCTGAGTCCGGAGCTTGGTCGCGCGGCCTCGGCTGGCTGCTGTGTGGGCTGATCGTGTGCCTTGCGGAAATCCCGCCGGAAAGGCCGGAACACGCGCAATTCCGCGAATTGTTGGCTGAGTTTTAATCTGGATTCTGCTGCGTTATTTCTCACCACTCCGGCAGGAACGTCCCTACGTCGGAGCGAATGAAGAGCGGCTGATCCACCCGTGAGCGGATGACGATGTTGTGGATTCCCGCGTCCAGCTTCGCCTTGCCCGCTGGCGACGGATTTCCACCGATCCAAATCGCAGTGGGTTTGAATCCATCCGGAAGTTGCAGGGAAACCTCGGCGGGCTCCGCCAATTGCAGCTTCGTCCCGATCATCAGCTCGGCGCCCCATCCCGACGCGGCGGCCAAGGCATCCTGCGGCAGCAGCCGGCCGTTCACCGTGGCAGTCACCGGCACCCATGGAAGCGATGGATCGCCCAGAAAGCCCGCTTCCTGGGTGTCCGGCCTCATCGGAATTACCGCCCACACCTTGGGAGCCCTGCTTTTGGTCGCATCGAATTCTCCCGGCTTGCCCAGATCGGACAGGAACCTGAACAAATCGTCCACCTCCTGCTCCGGCAGGCCCGCGATAAGATTGCCCGGCATCAGGCTGCCAGCGTCGGTCTTCTTCTCGATCATGTTGTCGGGAATGGTCACCTCGGTGCCGGTGGCATCGCGGACCACGGAACTGCCGCCACCGCTTTTCACGAGCTGCCCCATGATCGCCTTGCCATCTTTCGTTTCGATAATGACGGCATGGTAGCCTTCCTTGATTTTCGCAGCGGGCAACACTACCGATTCAATGATATAATCCAGGGGCGCGCTGGCACCTAGAGATGTCATGTCCGGTCCCACCTTGCCGCCGGCACCGCCGATCGAATGGCAGGCCACACAGGCCAGTGACATCCTTCTGTAGATCATTTCTCCGCGTGCCGCGTCCCCCTTCGTCGCGGCGCTTTCCGCCATGCTGGCGATCCGCGCGGCGGTGTAGGTTTCCGCAAGTCCCGCACCCGCCTGCTCGCGAAGAGTTTTCAGCAACTCATCATGCTCCGCGACATCGGGGATATTCTGCAATATCTGTCCCGCCAACTCCGCGGAGAGCGGTTTGGTTTTGAAAATGGCCGCTAGTTCGCCGGAGATTCCTTTCGCAGAAAGCACCCGCTGCCAGAACTGCCGGGATTGTTGGGAGTCCTCAAGGTCCCCCGCGACCCGCGCGATCAGAGGGATCGCCGCCGCCCGGTGATGACGGGTTAGCGCGAGAGCCGCGGCCTGGCGCAGAGGCGACGGAAACTCTCCCTCCACCGCGGCTACCAGCGCGTCACGGGCCGGAGCCTGCTTGAAATTTGACAAGGCTTCCACCGCCGCCACCCGCACTTCGACACCGGACGCCCCATCGGATGCGATGCCAATCAAAGGAGTCATCGCGTCCCCATTTCCTGCCACTCCTGCCAGTGAAATCGCCGCAATGGTCAGTTCGATGTCGTCACCCTCGATCAACGGGCGGAGTTTGGCATGATCGATGGCCGGATTCACCTGGCGCTGCTCCACTGCCGCGGTGATCCCGCGGAGCGCGCCCAATGTAGCCTCCCGGTTGAAACCGCCCGAAACCGCCTGCTCCAGAACCGAAGCAAGCACCCGTGAATCGCCGGTGGCCAGCGCCAGCTTCAGCCATGGCCCGGTACCATCCCGCGGCAGCGGCTTTGGCAACAGCTTGCCGATGGCTTCCGACGCGTCGGCCGGAGGCAGGTTCGTCAGGACGAACTCCAAGGCCATCGCGCGTTCGCCCGCATCGATTTCCTTATCTAACAGAGCCGCCAGCCATTCCGCGCCGTGAGACTGCACGCTCAGCCACAAGGCGTAGTCGAGAAAACGATCCATCGGATGACCCAGCCCCCCGAGGGCGATGTCCATCGGCTCCCAGCCCGGCAGCTTCGCCAGCACCCGAATCGCTTCGAGGCGGGCGCGAGGAAAAGGATCCGTGATCGCCCGCTCAAGGATCGCGAGCGAAGTTTCTCCGCCCATGGCGTCCAGCCAATCCCCCGCGACGCGGATGCCGGCGGCGCGGACCTCCCCTTTCCCATGCGTCAGCGCTTTCCCTAACAACTCGTTGTCCGGCTGGCTGCGGCCTTGTTTGAGCCAAAGCGCGGCGAGCAGTTTCCGCTCGTTCGGACTGTTGCCAAGCCAATCGCCAATCGCTGAATCCAAAGTCTCGGATTTGCTTTCGAAAAGCACCGCCGTCGCCTGCTCCCGGTCGTTGCGGGATTCGCTGGCGAGCGCGTCCAACAGCTCCTTTTCGCCAAGGTTCGTGAAATCCGTCGTCTTTGCAAACGGGCTGTCCTTTTTCGTGATCTTCCAGATCCGGCCGTGTTCTCGGTCGCGGCGGGGATCGCGGAAATCGACTTCGCCATGGTTGATGATCGGGTTCGACCAATCCGCGATGTAAAGCGCTCCGTCGGGTCCGATCCTGATATCGATGGGGCGGAAATTCACGCTGTCGGTGCGGACGATGTCGCCCAGCTCCTGGGTCACATATCCGGAGCCGTCATCCGCCATCCCAAATCGGACGATGCGGTGGGCGCGGTAGTCGCAGGTCACCATGTTTCCCTGCCATTCCACCGGGAAATGGGGCGACTCGATGATCTCCAGCCCGGAAAACTTCGGATAGCCGCCCGGGCTCACGCTGCCGAGGATTTTCGGCGCGCGGGCATAAGTGAAATACATCGCATCCGGCACACCCCAGTTGATCCCTTGCCCGCCCGCGCCATCGGTGACGAAGGACTGGCCGTATTTGTCAAACTGGTGTCCCCACGGATTGCACCATCCGTAGAACACCGTTTCCAGATCGAGATCGCGCGGATCGAAGCGCATGATGCCGCCACTTTTCAAGCGCAACACACCGCCCGGCGTCTCGCTGTCCGTGCGGGTGTAGATGCTCTGGTTCATCCAGATGCGTCCGTCCGGACCGCGCCGCAGCGTGTGCAGATTGTGGTGGGTGTCCTCGGTGCCAAAACCGCTGAGCACCCGCGTCATTCGGTCGCTCTTACCATCGCCATCGGTGTCCTTGAAATGAAGCAAATCGGTGCTTTGGCCGACATACACGCCTCCATCGCCGGGAAGCAAGCCCGTTGGCATCAACATGCCATCCGCGAAAACCGTGGATTCGTCCGCTTTGCCATCGCCATTGGTATCGCTCAGCACGATGATCTTGTCATTCGGCGTTTGCCCCACCTCGACCTGTGGATAGCTCTCCGAACTGGCGACCCAAAGCCGGCCGCTCGGATCGAAGTTCATCTGGGTCGGCTTGTGCAACAGCGGGTTCTCCGCCCAAAGCGTGATTTCATAGCCTTCCGCCACGGTGAATTCCGGATGCGGCTGTGTCACTTTCGCGGCGAAGGCGGATTCCGTGCGCAGCGGCGCATCCGCCACCACCACGTTCTTCGAGAGATCCCTCATCTTCGCGATGTTCGCGTCGTGCTCCGCGACGAGCTTGTCGAACTCAAGGATCTCGCCGGCATTGTTGCCCTGTTCCTTTTTCCTGAAGCCGAAGATATAGGCCATATTCGCCGGCCGCGAGCGATGGAAGAACCACTCGTTCTTCTTC
>JBBSJY010000032.1:0-29923 GCA_038256845.1 Verrucomicrobiales bacterium
GGGAAGGAAAGAGGGTGGGAAGAGCTGGCCGTTGTTGTGGAGTTTCTCCCAGAGGTCGGACATGCCGTTGGCATTGGTGTCGACCTGGGCTTCGGCGGTGACGGAAAGGAGACCGAGGAGGAAGGCGGCCCGAAGCCGCATGCTCCAGCCTTTTTTGGAGAGGAAACTCATTGCCCGCCTCCTTTTGCGGCAGGGGCGATGCGCCAGTGGTTGAGGATGATGTCCTTGGGCTGCGGGGGATTCGCCTTGAGGAATTCAGCGCGCTGGCGGGCGGCTTCCTCGCGGCCTTGGAAGGCGGTGCGGAGCCGTTCGTGATCGGTGTTGAGGATGTCGTGGAGGGACTGGATGGCGGTGAGGAGTTCGTCGTCGGGCTGGCTTCCGGTGAGGACGAAGGCGGCCCGGTCATCCGGGAGGTCGGGGAAATCTGGCCGCACGTATCCCTCCGCGGAGTTGGCGGCGAGGGCGGCGAGGCGATCCATGTCCAGAACGCTCCATACCATGAGCAGGGCGCGGGTTTCGCCATCGGAGCTGATGTGGCTGCCGATGCCGGAGAGAAGGGAGAAATCGCCGGAGGCCAGAATTCGACGGGTTCTCCCGTTCCATTTGGCCACACGCGGTCATGGCTGCGCGGGCTGCCGTCCGCGGAGGTGTACACGGTGGCACCGAGGCAGATCAGTTGGTGGCGCGGGTTGGCGGCCCGATATTCGGCGGCGCGCTGGCGGAAGGCGTCGTCGATCTCGATCACCGGAGCGGGCGCCGGCGCAGGCGGTAAGGCGATCGGCGTGATTTCCCGGACGGTGATCTTGCGGCCGCCTTGTGCGTGGGTTTTCGTTTCGCGGATGTCGGTCGGGGCGACGGACCAGCGGGGTTTCGGAGGCCCGGGAGGCGGCGGGGTGCCGTCGGGGATTTCGCCGGGAATGTGGGCGGGGATTTCCTCGGCGGAAGTGGCCGGGACGGATCCCAGAAAGAGGGGGAGGAGGAGAGCGGATAATCTCATGGAGGACGATTCGGATTTGTCCTTCCTGGTGGACGGGGAGTTGAGAAGCCGCACAAAGTCGGCCGCAGCGGCCTTTAGCCACCCCGAAAGGCGGCCTGGACATGCGCCGCCACCTCCCCGGCCTTTCGATCGGGTTGGCGGAAAGGTTGCGGTTATTGCCGACCGTCTGGCACGAAGCTTCCAAAATTCCGTCCGCCAGGGCGGACTCGGGCAGACGATGACAAGCGGCATTGGGTGGCAAGATGAAATTTGATCGTTCGATCGTCTGAAACGTTTGGGGGGCACTCCGCTGCGAGTGTCCACATGCTTCCATCATGAGCGTTAATCACCGCGACCAACCGTCGCGGTTGACTCGCCCGGGTAGCTGCCGGAATACTCCGCTGCCCCGAGGCTCACAGCACCATGGAAAACGTCATCATCATCGGCACCGGTTGCGCAGGCTACACCGCTGCGATTTACGCCGCCCGCGCCAATCTCGCCCCGATCATGCTTTCAGGCACCCAGCCCGGCGGCCAACTCACCACCACCACCGAGGTGGAGAATTTCCCCGGCTTCACGGACGGAATCATGGGGCCCGAGCTGATGATGAAGATGCAGTCGCAAGCGGAAAAATTCGGCACCCGCATCGAATGGGCCAACGTCGAATCCGTCGTGCGGCGCGATGACGGCAGTTTTGAGGTCCACGCGGGATCCGAAACGTACCAGGCAAAGACGGTGATCGTCGCCACCGGTGCCGCGCCCCGGCATCTGGGCCTGCCGAACGAGAAGGAACTCATCGGGCACGGACTCACCTCATGCGCGACCTGCGATGGCGCGTTCTACCGCGACGTGCCCGTGTGTGTGATCGGCGGCGGAGACAGCGCCTGCGAGGAAGCCGGTTTCCTCACCCGTTTCGCCAGCAAGGTCTATCTCATTCACCGCCGCGACGAGCTGCGGGCTTCGAAAATCATGGCCGACCGGGCTCTCTCGAATCCCAAAATCCAACCCGTCTGGAATTCGACCGTGGCGGAATACCTCACCGACGACAAAGGCGAGATGCGGGCGGTGACGCTGAAGAATCTCGTGGATGGCACGGAGAGCGAGCTTGAGGTCGCGTGCGTTTTCGTGGCGATCGGCCACGTGCCGAACAGTGGTTTCCTGGATGGACTGGTGGATAAGGACGAGAATGGCTACATCTTGCAACACCCGGGCCGCACCTCGACGAAAACTCCCGGTCTTTTCGCCGCGGGAGATGTCGCCGACCACTACTATCGCCAAGCGATCACAGCCGCTGGCCAAGGATGCGCCGCCGCCTTGGAGGCGGAGCGCTACCTGACCGATCAGGAGTGATCGTCTCAGGGGAGGAACGGCCGCGGCAGCAATTGCCGGTCGGTCGGTTGCAACTTGGTGTTGCAACCGCTGCCCACGGAATAGTTCGCGACGGACTTTAGCAGATCCGGCTGGTTTGCGAGCGCCAGCCGGATGCCGGCGTCGGTCGTCTGGTGGAACAGCACCTCGCCATTTTCCGAAAGGAAGACCAGCAGGTAGCCAGAGTATTGGTAGCCGCCGATATTTCCAACTCCCTTGTTGTCACTGTCGTATGAAGTTGAGAACGCCTTGAGTTCGGTGGCGGAAGATTCGCCCGGTTTGAGTTCCACCGGAAATTCCTGGACGGAGAGAACGATGTGGGCATCCGGCGTTTTCTGATTCTGGCCGAAAAAAAGCACTCTCGCCGTCAACCGGGGCAGTGCCACCTGTTGGTCGGCGTTGCGCAGCTTCACGGCGCAAGTGATCGTCTGCCTGACCATGTAGTAACTGTCGGTCTTTTGCCTTCGTTTTCCGATCACCACCTCAGGAACAATACTGGGCAGAACCATGGGCAATGCCTTGGCTTCGTCCATAATCCGCGTCTTCGACTCGGCATCCAGCTGGTCGAGCGGCAAGGTGAACTGGCGGGCGTCTCCCTTGCGCCGGAAAGTCACCGTCGTGTCGTCGGCGGATACCAGTTCGATCATGATGGTCCTCCCCTGGAGATCCATGACAGTCATTTCCACATCGGCCAAGGCCACCGCCGGTCCCAGTAGCAGGCCGACCAGCCAGATGCGGCCGAGCCCGAGGGCAACTCCTCGTTTCATGAACGGGAGAAAACCGATTCTTTTGCGGAAAGGCAATGTAATTCGGCGGTCAGGGTCCTCCAGGAGGGGGGGCGGTACAGAAATCCGAAAATAATGCTGACAATCCATAAATTATGAATATCAAGGAAGCAAAATTGGGTCCACCCAAAGTAAGCCCACCAACATGAAACGCACAAACCTCCACCTGGTCCTCGTTTTCCCATTTCTGCCCGGAGTCGCCACTGGTGCGGGGTACTATCTACCGAACCAGGATGCCCTCGCGACCGCAAGGGGCAACGCATTCGTCGCCACTGCGGACAGTGCGGCGGCCGTCCACTACAATCCCGCCGGGCTTACCCAGCTCCGCCTGCCGGAAGCCCAGGTAGGGGTTTATGCCATCGTTCTGGGAAATGAAGCCCACGTTGCGGGACAATCTTCCGAGGCAAAATCCGAACTCCAGGCCGCTCCACACATATACTACGGACACCCCGTCAATGATCGGATAAGCTTTGGCTTTGGCATCAACAGTCCGTTCGGGCTTGGAACCGAATGGGGTGAAAACACGCCCTTCAGCACCGTGGTCACCGAGGCCCGATTGATCTATGCGAGCGCGACGCCCGCGGTAGCAGTCAAAATCACGGATACATTCTCCGTGGGCGCTTCCATGTCTCTAAACTATGCGGATCTCACGCTTGCGCAGAATCTCCCGTTCGCTCCGGCTGATGATCTTCGCTACGAAGGCGATGACTTTTCGTTTTCAGGGGCAGTGGGCCTTCGCTGGCAGCCTGCCGAACGACACGCGTTCGGGCTGGTTTATTCGTCGCGGTCGAACTTTGATCTTTCAGGAAAGCTGAGTTCCAGTTCCGCGTTTATCGCGGAAGGATCCGCTGAAATGGATTTCATCACCCCCGCCCGGATCGCGGCGGGATACTCCTACCGTCCGGCGCCCGGTTGGAACATTGAAGCCAACGTGGAATGGTTGGATTGGGATTCACTGGACACCCTCACGCTCCAGTCAGACAACGGTGATATCGCAGTCCCTTTCGAGTGGGAATCGAGCTTCATATACGAGCTGGGAGCGTCCTACACGACGCCGGAAGGCTATGTGTTCGCGGCAGGCTACGATTACAACGAGAACGCCCAACCGGATGCCCATTTCACACCTGGAGTTTCTGATGCCGACCGACACTGGTTCAATATCGGATTGGGCCGCAATTGCGATTCCTCATCATGGTTCCTAGCGTATCAGTTCGGCTACTCCAACCGGAATGTGGATGGATCGCTGAATCCATTGGTGGACGGCAGGTACCAATCCCGCCACCATGCGCTGGTATTCTCATGGCAGCAGGCCTTCTAAGATGACGATTCCCTGCGAGGTCCCCGCCGAGATTTATGTCATCACCGGCGCGAGTTCGGGGATTGGGCGTGAGCTCGCGTTGCAACTGGCCGGAGCGGGCCGAGAACTCTGGTTGATCGGACGCGACGCGTCGCGGTTGCAGGAGGTAGCGGAAAAAGTGGAGAAGGCGGGTGCGGTGGCCAAACCGTGCAACCTGGACCTTTCGGATATCGACGTTTGCGCGACTTGGTTGGAGGAAAACCTCTCCCTCGGTGTCGAGGTGAAGGAAGTTTACCTGGCTGCCGCCATCTCGATGTTTGGTGAGTTGAAAGATACCTACTCGGAAGATTGGGAATCAATCTATCGAATCAATCTTCTCAGCCCCATCCAGTGGAGCCGGCATTTCTACGAAGGCATGGTCAGCCGCAAACGGGGTAGGATCGTCCTGATTTCATCGTTGGCCGCCTACAGCGGTTATCCGACAGCCACGGCATACGCAACCATGAAAGCCGGTTTGTTAGGTCTCTATCGAAGTTTGGTACATGAAGGCAGCGGCCATGGAGTGAGCTTCCATATCGCATGCCCGGGGTACGTCCGAACCGGAATTTATCGGGCCGCGACGTTCCGGAAAACGTCCTACGAGGATACGCTGCGCCAGATCGATGAGCTGGGCTTCGGAATGATCGAACCGGACGAGGCGGCCAGGAATATTCTCCGCGCAATCAGAGCGGGTGCAAAGGAACATACATTTCCATTTTACGCCACCGCGATGAAGTGGATCTCACCGCGGTTTCCGTTTGTTGTGGATATGATCCATCGAAGGATGATGAAACGATTTCGTGCCACCCGCCAAAGCCCGAAGTGAACCAGCACAATTCCATGAAGTCGTTGTTCGAAGGAAGGATTGTCATTTTGACGGGAGGCGCATCAGGAATCGGGCGCGCGATGGTCCGCATTCTAGCCCGAAGCGGAGCCCATGTCCACGCGTTGGATGTGGACGAACAGGGCCTCAATAGCCTGTCCCGGGACTGCCAGGGAACGGGGAGCATCACCGCACATCAGGTAGATGTCCGGGACCGCTCCGCGATGTCTCAGGCAATCAGCCGGATAAATGCTTCCTCTGCGAGGATTGACTATCTCTTTAACAACGCCGGGGTGACCCAATTGGGTGAGGCATATCGCATTCCGTTCGAGCGGTGGAAGTGGGTTCTGGATATCAATCTGATGGGGGTGGTCCACGGCACTCATCTCGTCTATCCCATTATGGTTGCCCAAGGGAGCGGGCACATTGTGAACACGGCCTCCATTGCAGGGAACACGGGTTACGCCACGGCTGCTGCCTATACGGCATCCAAGGCCGCGGTGCTGGAGTTTACCCGATCCCTGAGGGCTGAGGCGGCGAAGTATGGTGTCAAAGTGAGTGTTGCGTGCCCGGGGTATGTGGATAGCGGAATTTTCACTCAGGATCGGATCGTCGGTGTGGACCGAGAGGAGATGATTCGGGATTTGCCAGTGAAGATGATGACGACGGATGAAGCCGCATACGGGTTGTTGCGTGGCGTGGCACGATCTCGGAAGACGATAGTATTCCCTCTTTCGGCTCGCCTGTTGTGGTCAATGTCGAACTGGACGCCACGGTTGATCACACCCTTTCAGCGCCGATTCCTTCGGCTGTTTCGCAAGGCATGAGTTTCAGCCATGGAAGCCGCCCATCCGCGCGAACTCCTGGCGCTGGAACTCTGTGGGGGTGACACCGTGAAACGCCTGGAAATCGCGTGCGAGCATCTTGGGGGTGGAGAAGCCGAGATCTGCGGCGACCTCCTTGATGGAGCCGCCTTCTCTCAAAAGCTTGCGTGCGGCGACCATCCGCTCTTGCCGCAGCCACTCCTTTGGTCCGATGCCGAGACCCTCTTCAAAAACGCGTCTGAGATGCCGTTCGGAAATCCCCAGGCGGGCACAGAGAAAGGCCAGCCGGTAGCCTGCGTCGCGGGCAGCTTGTGAGAGTGCCATGGGATGAATCTCCCTCGCCAGGTAGGCGAGGAATCTCCCGTCCCGCTGGACAATTTCGATTTCGGGCCGTTTCAATTGATCTGGGGCTGATCCGTGAATTGAAAATCATCGATCACAAAATGTCAATTTTCCAATCTAACCGTCCGGCCGGTCCGGGGATGGCAACGTTCAAAGCAATCCGAGCGCTGCGGAGATGAGCATGTCATCGTCGATCAGCCATTTCGCCGTTTCGGATCCGGCGGAGGTCCTGGCGTGAACTGCGGGAGCCTCCGTTACGTTCAGTGTCAGCCCTTCGCCACGGATTCTGCGGATCACACCGCCGGCGTCGTAAATTGCCATGTATGAAGCGAGGATCTTGACGGCGTGTTCGGTCGTGCCCGAGTCGTCACTGCGGCCCAGAAGAGTGTCTAACAGGGAAGGCAAGGGGTCGGAGGAGAAACTGAAACCGATTGAAGATTCGGAAGTGACCGTAGCCTGGCCCGCGCCGGCGGCGGACAACCGGGTGGCCAGCGCTTGAACCCGAGCGGGAAGATCGGAATCTGCCAGAGCGGAGGGTAGCTCCTTTTCCAGCGCGGAAGCGAGGGCGACCTGGCGGGTGTGCAGTTGCGCCCAATCGGGAGACCGCAGGTCCGATTGGCCGTCGGCGCCGGTTTTTCGCCCCGCGACTCCGGCCTGGAGGAAAGAAGCGATGGCCTCGGCCCCGCGGTTCAATTCGATTCCGGCGCATACCGGGGCGAGGGCGAAGGCGGCGAGCCGGCTCGACAGCAGGACATTTCCCATCGCTTGCATCTTCGCGCCAAGGAGGGCGTCCCGCTCGCGCTTGACGGTAAAGAATTCCATTGCCCGGCGGAGAGTGACTTCCAGCTGGGGAATGTCCCACGGCTTCGTCATATAGCGGAAAATCCCGCCCTGGTTAACCGAGCCGATGGCGGCGTCGATATCCGAGTAGGCGGTGGAGAGGATTTTGATGATGTCCGGGTATTGCTCCGCGATTTTGGAAAGGAAGCCGACACCGGTCTCATTGGGCATGCGCTGGTCCGTGACAATGATGCCGATCTCATCCGCGTGTTGGCGGAAGATCGTGAGTGCCTGAACGCCGTCCTCCGCTTCGAGGATGCGGAACTTGTCGCCGAAAAGCCTACGGAAATACTTGCGGGTGTTGGCCTCGTCATCGACGAACAGTATGGCGTAGCGTTGGTAATCGTAGGCGTCGATGTCTTTGCTCATTTGATCGGTATCGGGGTGGGACGGAGAATTGGCTGGTGGGAACAAGGATTCAGACCGGCAGAGCTTGGGATTCGTCGGTCGCTTGGTCGAGAACGGAATACTCGTCGGATTCGAAGCTCGGGCCGGGGAATGTGATTCGGAACCGCGTGTATTGGCCGGGCCTGCTGTCGACATCGACGGCTGCCCGGTGGTTTTGGAGAATCTGGTGGGTGATGGAAAGGCCGAGGCCCATTCCCTTGCCGACATCTTTGGAAGTGAAGAAGGGGTCGAAGATCTTCTGAAGGTTCTCTGCGGGTATGCCAATGCCGTTGTCGCGGAGGTTGAGCTGCCAGCCATCGCCGGCGGCCTCGATGGTCACGTCGATTGTGCCGGGATCGCCGCCGATCTCGGCAATTCGCTGGTGGATTGCGTCAATGCTGTTCTGGAAAAGGTTGATGAAAACCTGGACCAGCTGGTTGGCGTTCCCTCGGATGATCGAATGGGTCGGAGCGTTCAGGTTGAACTTGATGTCGCTCCCCACCTGATGGCTGACCATCCTGCGGGAGCGTCCGATCACTTCGGAAAGGTCGGCATCACCGGAGGTGCCATGGTCATCCCGGGTGAACTGACGGAGGTCGATGACGATCTGGGAAACCCGTTCGACGCCCTCGCGGATGTCCTTGAGGATGTCTTCGAAATCGGCCTGTTCGGATTCGGGGAGGTTGCGGGTGAAGGTGGCGAGGGCATGAAGACCCGCACCCGCGTAGTTGAGGGGATTGTTGATCTCGTGGATGATGCCGGCACTCATTCGGCCAAGGGCGGACAGCTTTTCGTTGCGGATCATGAGAACTTCATTCTCCTTGATCTGCTCGATGGCGGAATTGAGTTCCATGTTGAGATCGGCCATCTCCCGTCTCACCCGGGCCATGACGACCTGATTTTGCAGGCGCAGCCCGAGTTCCGCGGTGGAGAACGGTTTGGTGAGGAAATCGTTGGCACCGGCCTGGAGGGCAGTGAGCTTGGTCTGCTCGTCGGCGCGGGCGGTGAGGATGATGACGGCGACTCCGCGAGTGCCGTGATTTTCCCGGATATGTCGGCAGACTTCGACGCCGTCCATTTCTGGCATCATGTGGTCGAGGAGGGCGATCTGTGGCCGTCGCAGTTTGACGAGTTCGAGAGCTTCCGCGCCGTCGGAAGCCTCGATGATATCGACGTCTTCAAGCTGCATGCGGAGGAAGCGGCGGATGTCCGGCTCGTCATCGGCGATGAGAACCAAGGGACGGGCGTTGCCGGACCGGGTTCCGATGAGTGGCGGCGTATAGGGGGAGTGAGGCGGGTGGGCGGGCCGGGGCTGGATTTTCCCCGGGATGGCAAGGGCCGCGCGGCGGTGGAGATCCTCGATGTGTTTGCCTCCCGCTTGGTCGTCAGGGGGCGGCTCGGTGGGTGAGGACTCCGCGCGATCCACTGGCAGAACGATTGTGAAGGTGGTGCCATGGCCGATCTTGCTATCCACTTTGACTTCGCCCTCCATGGCCTCGGTGAGGCTGCGGACGAGGGCGAGGCCGATTCCGGCCCCCTGGAATTTCCGGGTGGTGGAGGTGTCCACTTGCCAGAATCGCTCGAAGATGCGCGGAAGGACCTCGGGCGGGATGCCGACACCGGTGTCCTCCACGCTCAACGTCATTTGATTTCCGACGACCTTGAGCTTCACTTCGATCGAGCCGCTGGAGGGGGTGAACTTGATCGCGTTGATGACGAGATTGAGGAGAATTTTGTCGAACTTGTCGCGATCGAGGAGGACCGCGGCGTGTTCGGATTCGCAGGACCAGACGAGCGCCACGTTATCCTGTTGAGCGAGGTGCCGGAGCGAACGCAGCAGTCCGTCGAGGTGGGGGGAAACCAGCGTGGACTGGCGGTTGACGTCCGAATGGCCGGTGTCGAATCGGACGAGATCAAGCAGATCGTCGATCAGTTTCAACAGGCGCAGGCCGTTTTGTTCGAGCATGCCGGTCATCTCGTGCACCAGCGGATCGGCCGATTGCCGGCTGAGGATGGTTTTGAGCCGCTCGGTGATGCCGAGCATGATCGTAAGCGGGGTGCGGAGTTCGTGGCTGATGTTGGCGAAAAACCGGGTTTTCGCTTCATCCAGCTCGCTGAGCTGGCGGTTCTGGGATTCGAGGAGCTGTCGTGAACTTTCGACCTCGGCCCGCAATGAGAACTCCCGGAACCGGAGCTTTTCGTAGAAATAGCAGCCGGCCAGCACGAAGACGGCGGTAACAAAAAGAAAGTAGCTGTTATTGAAAAGGATGGATGTGTCCGGCCGATCGGGTGCGAGGACCACACTTGCGGCGTAGGCCAGGAAACAGGCGGCGATGATGACCAGTGAATTCAGGAAGGTCCAGCGGAGAACCAGCGAAAGTCCGACGAGTATCAAATTGAGCCCCGCATAATAGACGGAATTTCCGCCACCGGTGAGGGCGATCATCAGGCAGATCGAGATCAGAGGAAGGAGGGAGGCCCAGAAGGATGCCGCATAGCAGATTTTCGGTCCCGGTTTGCTGCCAAGCGAAAGAAAGATCCCACCTAACAGAATCGCGCAAACCGTTCGGATCAGCAGGAATTCCCACATCCGGTGTGGAAAGACCATCCAGTCGAGCGACCAGCCTGCGAGCATGAAGACGCTGCCCAGCCAGAGGGCGCGTTTCACATTTCCCACCGCGACCTGATTTTCATAACGGCGAAATGCCTGCAACAATGCAGGGTCCTCATTTCGCGCGATGACCGGGAGTTCAGCCATTGCCAATTTCGATTTCGAGGAACAGGTTCACTCCCGTCACATCCGCGACGATGTTGGTGCTCTTGACGGGGACATTGTCCGGAACCAGATCTTTCATTTCCTTCTCGCCGCGGTAGATGAGGTTCCACTCCACCAGGTATTCCATCCAGGCCTTGCTGGGATTGCTGTCGGAGACATTGGTGACGATGACCAGTCCGCCCGGTTTCACCATGGTGCAGAAGAGTTCGACGAGACGTTTGCAAACCCGCTGGGAGAGATAATCGAAAAGTCCGGCGCAATAGACGATGTCGTAGCCGGTGAACTCGTCCTCGCCTCCCTGGGTGGCGGTGCGGAGCAGTTGATGGACGGAGCGTTGATGATAGCGGACCGTCGTTTCGCGCCCGCCGCTGCTGCGCGCGTCCATGATCTTCTCGCGGGTGAAATCCAAGGTTTCGGCATTGAAATCGAGCAGGTCGATCTCGGCGAGGTCGCTTTCCTCGCATTCCCGGAGGAAGCGTTGGACTTCCACGGCCGGTCCGCAGGCGAGGTTGAAAATACGGGTCCTTCCTCTCGTGATTCGGCGCGCGCACTCGTAACGGAGTTTCTCGACCAGATAGTCGATGCGGTTGCGGTGGGCGACGACGGGATCGGTGTTGAGGAGGGCGAAGTTGAGGAGTTTCGCAAAAGCGGACGAGCCCTCGTAAGGGTTGCGGAGCATCATGTTCACCATTTCATAGTCGCCGGCATATCCGAGCGGCTTGGTGTAAGTCCTGTAGAGGAATGGAGAGCACAGCATGATGGGATGCAGCTCGCGGCGGGCAAACGATTTGTGAACGGCGACTTCCGCCTCCTCGACTTCGGAAACGACTTGTTCGAAGCGTTGCATGGCCGGCAGGACCTCTTCCACCACCCGCTGCTGGACGCTGGAAAAAATTTCCTGTTCCAGTTCGTCCCGGCGCCGGGTGACGGTGGTTCGGATGCCCACGTCCACGCCCGTCAGCCAGTGCTGGACCCCGGAAAGCATGCTGGCCATGTCCGACACGACCAGTTTGAACGGATCCTGCACCTGGTTGGCGGATTTCCATTCCCCCATGAAATTCTCAAACTGCGAGGCAAGGTCGCTGGTGGAGCCTCCGGTGGTCGCCGCGCCGGTGACGCTGGAGAGAAAGTCCACCTCGACCCAGCCCTCGTCGAGCATGGCCTCGCACACCAGAACGATCCCGGTGTTGAGAAGATTGCTGACGACCGCCTTGCCGTGGTACAGGAGGCGGCGGGATGCCATGATCCGGAAGTCGGAAAGAACCTCGGAGAGCTGAAGGATGCTATAGGGATTGTAAACTTCGAAAACGACAGAGTACCGCTTGATCCTCAAAAGGTTGGCCGTCAGTTCGGTTCCTTGGCTGTTGCGGCAGGTGATGACGCTTTGGGACGATTCGCTGGTGAGATCCATTTAGGCTTTAATGACTGCGCAATTTTGCAAGTTTGGGCGTAAGAGGCAAGCCTCTAGCCCGATGATCGGGAAAATGGGCTGGGATAGAGGCTAGCCCCGCCGTTTGCGGACTGCCTCCGCGAGCACGTCCAAGGTTTCGATCGTGGTTTCCCAGCCGATGCAGGCGTCGGTGACGGATTGGCCCCGGATCAGCTCGCCCGGGTTCTTGGCGAGTTTCTGATTACCCTCCTCTAGATTCGATTCGACCATCACCGCGGCGATGGCGCGTGAGCCGGCGGAGATCTGGTTGGCCAGATTCCTGGCAACCAGCGGCTGGTTGCGGTAGTCCTTCATGGAAGTCCCGTGGGAACAGTCCACCATCACCGTGGCGGGCAGGTTCTGCTCGCGGAGCATGGTTTCGGTTTCCGCGATACTGGATTTCTCGTAGTTCGGGCCGGACTTTCCGCCCCGCAGGATGAGATGGCAGGATTCGTTTCCGGCGGTGGAAACGATCGCGGAAACTCCTTGTTTGGTGACGGACAGAAAGTGGTGGGGACGGGACGCGGACTGGATCGCATCGAGCGCGATCTGGATGGAACCGCCCGTGCCGTTCTTGAAACCCACCGGCATCGAAAGGCCGGAGGCAAGCTCGCGGTGGATTTGGGACTCGGTCGTTCGCGCGCCGATCGCGCCCCATGCGATGAGATCCGCGATGTATTGTGGAGAAATGGTGTCCAAAAACTCGGTGCCGGAGGGGATTCCCATGTTCGCGAGATCGAGTAGCAGGCCGCGGGCCACGCGCAGACCGTGATTGATATCGAAGGAGTCATCCAGATGGGGATCGTTGATGAGACCTTTCCAGCCGACCGTGGTGCGCGGTTTCTCAAAGTAGACGCGCATGATGATGAACACGTCGTCCTTGAGCCGTTCCGCCTCCGCTTTGAGCTTCTCCCCGTATTCGAGGGCGGCGGCGGGGTCGTGAATCGAACAGGGGCCGACGATCGCAAGCAAGCGGTCGTCCTCGCCGCGGAGGATGGCATCGGCTTGGGCGCGCGCGTTCGCCACCAGCTCCGAAGCCTTCTCGGTAAGCGGAAGATAGTAGGCGAGCACGGCCGGTGAAATCAGCGGATTCAAGCCGGTAATGCGGAGGTCATCGGTGCGGTGGCGCGTCACGGCGGGATGGTTGAGGCCCCGGAGTGGCCGACGCAAGGCGCAAGTGGGTTGATGGAGGCGGCGAGTCGAGGGATTCAGGCGATCGGAGCTTGGCTGCCGTGCGATGCCGGTCGATCCTTCCGAGGTGCCAGTCAAGCCATGAAGAAGGAGCGAGTCGACACCTTGCTTGTCGCCCGCGGGCTTTGCGATTCCCGCGAGCAGGCGAAACGTCTGATCATCGCCGGGGAAATTCGCAGCGGCGACCGGATCATCGACAAGCCAGCCACGAAGTTGCCGGAAGACTCGCCACTGGAGGTGAAGGAAAGGCCACGCTTTGTCGGCCGTGGCGGGTTGAAACTGGAAGGCGCTCTCCATGCCTTCGGGATCGACCCCGCAGGTTGGACATGCATGGATGTGGGGGCATCGACCGGCGGTTTCACCGATTGTCTCCTCCAGCGCGGCGCGTGCCGGGTCCATGCGATCGACGTGGGGACGAACCAACTGGTGTGGAAACTCCGAAACGATCCTCGGGTGGTGGTGAAGGAGCAGTTCAACGCCCGCCACCTCGTCGCCGCGGACATCGGCGAGCCAATCCGGCTGGCCGTGATGGACCTGTCTTTCATCTCGCTCACGAAAGTGCTTCCGGCGGTCTTCGGAGTGCTGGATCCGCAGGGGGAAGTCGTTTGTCTGATCAAGCCGCAGTTCGAGTTGCGGAAGGACGACATTTCAAAAGGCGGAATCGTTCGCGATCCTTTGCTCCACGAACGGGCCGTCGCAAAAATCCGGATGTTCGTCACGGAACAGCATGGCTGCGAATGGAAGGGCCTGATTCCCTCTCCGATCACCGGCATGGATGGCAATCAGGAGTTTCTCGCGTGGATCGGGCTTTCCACTGCGGCCGCGATCTGAGGGAATCGGCATGCGATGAAATATCAGCTGATCCACCGCACGCGTTACGTTTACGAGGGGGCGGTGACGGTGTCTCACCATCTGGCTCGTCTTGCGCCCCGGACCTTGCCCGGCCAGCGCTGCCCCTGGCATGAGCTGGAGGTGATTCCGGTGCCAGTCGGCCGCGGAGTGCACGTCGACTCGTTTGGAAACGAAACGGCCTATTTCGAAATCGAGGGTACTCACAGCGAACTGGACGTAATCGCCCGCAGTTTGGTGGAGGTTTTTGCCGTTGAGCGACCCGACCCCACGGGCACCCCGCCGTGGGAAAATATCCGCGATTCCTGTCTCGACGAGCGGCTGACGGCGTCTTCGGAGGCCGGAACCTTCAGGTTTCCCTCGCCGATGGTCCCGGCCAATGCCGACTTCGCCGCGTACGCCTCTCCGGATTTCCCCCCCGGCCGGCCAATTCTTGAGTGTCTGGTGGCATTGAACGGCCGGATTTTCCGCGATTTCAAATTCGACACACGCGCCACCGACGTCGCCACGCCGGTCACGCAGGTGTTGAAAAAACGGGCGGGCGTCTGCCAGGATTTCGCGCACCTGATGCTCGCCTGTTTGCGTTCGCTGGGGCTTCCTGCCCGATATGTGAGCGGTTATCTGGAGACGAAGCCCCCGCCGGGGCGCCGGCGTCTTACGGGGGCCGACGCCTCCCATGCTTGGATATCCGCGTTTTGCGGGGAAGCCGTGGGCTGGATCGATGCGGATCCCACGAACAACGTGCTCCCGGACGAACGTCACATCACCCTTGCCTGGGGCAGGGATTTCTCCGACGTCAGTCCGTTGAGAGGGGTAACATTGGGTGCCGGGGGGCAAAAACTCCATGTAGCGGTGGACGTGATTCCGATCAGCGAAGGTTAATTCGCGGGAAAAGGGATTCTCATGGCCGCTTTTGGGACCACTTGGCCGCTTTTGGCACCGGATAGGTCTTCCAAGTGCCATCGCTTCATCTCAGCTTACCTCCAACGAAAGACGACTGCGCGCCTCGGCTGACAGAAATCTTTCCGAACATATTCTCATGTCCCGGGCAACACCGCCCATGGCAAAATCAACATCCGGGGGGAGGTTGGTTTTACCATTGGTGCCAACCGGGACCTTGGGGGGAAAAGTAGGGCGCGGGTCGACTGATCCGCGCCCTACTTGTTTGGCCGTCGGAATGTCCGCATTGCGGTGGGCGTGGTCCGGCTATTTCACTTGGTAGCCGGAAAGGACCGGCCGGAAGAGTTCCGGCGGGAGTTCTTTGTTGATGCTCGGATTTTGGAAGACGGTGCGCACCCGCGACTTGTCCTGAAGCTCCATCTCCATCGCACGAAGTTCGTTCCGTTTCGGATCGATATCGAGAAACACCCAGGGGACCTCGGAGCGGAAGCGCCGATCCTTTGGTTTGAGAGTGTATTGGTGGATGCCGGAAACGATCCTCGATTCGACCAACTCGAAAGCGGAGGTGAAGGAGCTGCGATTTTGAAAGGCGTCGCCGGAAAGGAGGGCAAAGCGGGCGGCGCGCGGAGAATCCGCGGGAATCCGGCGGGCGGTGCGGGTGGCGGAATCCAGAAGGGTCACGGTCGCGCCGTCCGAGACGACGAGTGTCTCCGTGGGATCGCCAAGCTGCCAGCGAAAAGATGAGGGGCGGGCAAACGAAAACCGGCCGGGGCTTGTGGTCGGTTTTTTGAGAGCCGGGAGTTTTCTTTCCTGGATGAAGGAGGTGTCGAGCGAGCGGATCGTGGCCTGGCGTGCCAGCCAGGCGTCGAGAGCGGCGGTTTCCGTCTGTGCAAATGAGAAGCCGGCGAGGGCTGGAATGAGACAACACAGGCGCGGGATCATGCCGGCAGCGTCGGAGGGAAGCGGGCGAGTTTCAAGTTTTGCATGAGGAAAGCGGCTGGCTACTCTCCGCCCATGATTCGGCGCGCCGGGGTGATGGCATTGTTGGGGATGGGCGTGCTCGCCGCCGCGGTGGGCTTGGGGCGGCTGAAATTCGATCCTGACGTTCTCTCCATGCTACCGCCGGATCTGCCGGAAGTGCAGGGATTGCGCGCGTTTCAGGATGCGTTTGCGGAGGAGGGCGAGCTGGTGGTCCTCCTCGAGGGATCGGCGGAGGATGCGGGCCTGCTGGGTGAGGAAGCGGCCTCTCTCGCGACCGCGCTGGAGGGTGCGGGCGTGGCGGCGAAGGCCCGATGGCAACCCCAATGGTCGGAGGAAGGGGAGGGACTCGGGGAATTGCTGGCCTATCTCTGGATCAACGGGCCGCACGAACCGGCAGCCGAGATGGCGGAGAGGTTCACAGGCGGCCGGGCCGAGGGCGAATTGGCGGCCGCGGTGGACCGGGTGGCGACGGCGATGGAGGGCGAGGATCTCCTGATGCGAGCGCACGATCCCTTCGGATTCCTGGAACACCCTTCGGTGACACTGATGACCGATGCGGCGGCAGAAGCTGGCGGTGGATTCGAGAGCGCTGACGGGCGGGGACATCTCCTTCTCGTCGAAGCCCCGCGGCCGATTCATGGATACAAGGAAGCGGGAGTCTGGCTGGAAGAGGTGCGGGAGGTGACGGAACGATGGAAAGAGGAGGCCGGAAGTGTCGCCAAAATACGATTTACGGGCGAACCGGCGTTCTCGTCGGAAATCGGCGGGGCGATGGAGAGTGACATGAGCGGCACCGTGGGGATCACGGCCCTGCTGATTGGTCTGCTGTTCTGGAGGATGCAGCGGAGCCTCGCGTTGCTGGCCGGACTGATCGGGGTGCTCGCCATGGTATTTGTCGTGGCTCTGGGGCTTGCGGGATGGATCTACGGCGAGCTAAGCATCATGGCCGCAGGATTCGCGGCGATCCTGATCGGTCTGACAGTCGACTACGGGGTGCTGATTTGTCAGGAGGCGAAACTCCATTCCGGCGACCGGAACGGGCTGACGGGAGCGACGTGCAAATCCATCTTGTGGGCCGCGGCGACCACGGCGGCGGTTTTTCTGGCCCTCAACCGCAGCGGGCTGCCGGGCATCGCGCAGCTGGGAACCATGGTCGCTTGCGGAATTCTTGCGGGAGCCGTGCTGATGTTGGGAGCGTATCTGCCATTCGTCGCGAGAGTGACCAGAAAGCGTGTGGTTCCTGCCAGCGGTCGCGGAGTTTTTCCCGGCCGGAAAGCGGCCGTCGCATGGGTGGGCGTGATTTTCGCCATTTCCGCGGCCATCCTGGGATGGCGTGGGCTTCCTCCGATCGAATTCGACAGCGGAATGATGCGTCCGCGTAACAGCGAGGCGATGGCCGCATTCGAAAGCGTGCAGGGCCATTTCCCCGCTTGGAAAACCGGTGGCCCGCGGCTGATCATTCAGGGGAATTCCGCGGGGATGGCAGCGCGGTTGGCCGAGGCGGAGCGGCGTCTCGGATCCCGGCCGCACCTCATTGCCAATGCCAGACTGCCCGTTCACTGGTGGCCGGATGGCAGCCGACAGAATGCCAACCGAATGGCACTGAGCCCGTTTGTGGCCGGGTCGGAGAGGCTTCTTGCGGAAGCGGACCGGGCGGGTTTCACTTCCGAGGGACTGGCGCTCGGGCGATCGGTTTTCGAGTGGCTGCGGACCATCGAGGCGGATGGGAACCTTGCGTTTCCGCAATCGCCCGCGGCGGCGGAGATGATGCGGATGTTCGTATCGCGGGAAGCCAACGGCGGCGGTAGCATCCTCGCCCCGGTGGAATTCGCCGAGGGCGTCGATGCTGCCGGAAAGGACTACCAGGCGCTTCGCAAGTTGACCGGGGATGGGATTTGGCTGGCCGGGTGGGACTTGTTGAGACCCGCCGTGCAGCCTCTCGTGCAGCGGGATCTCATCCATGTCTTTCTGCCGATGGCCGCATTGATGGTGGTGATGCTGGTAATGATTTTTCGCTCGTTGCGGGAAGCTGGATTGATTCTGGCCGCGATGGCGCTGGCAGGTGTGGCACTGCTGGCCATCATGTCGGGGCTCGGGATCGGCTGGAACTTCATCAACATTGCAGCCACCCCGCTCTTGCTGGGGACTGGGATTGATTATGGAATCCATGTGATGCTCGCGCTCCGGCGGAACGATGGGGACCTCTCGGCAATGTGGCGGGGCACGGGCAAGGCGGTGTTATTCTGCGGGGCCTCCACGGCGATCGGCTTCGGCTCGTTGTGCTTCGCCTCCAATGATGCCATGGCCAGCCTGGGAGCCGTTGCCGTCATCGGAATCCTTCTGACGATGGCCACCAGCGTTTTCCTGTTGCCGGCAATCGCCAGTCGGGTGAAAGAGCAGGCTGAAATCTCAGGAACGGAGTGAGTCGCCCACCTTCTTGCGGTCATTCACGGGCATGCGCCTTGCCACGCAGCGAGCCTCGACAAAGCCGGTTCGTGCCGCCTGGACGTCAGCGTGGAAACAGTGCGGGTGCATCTGAAACACGTCTACGAAAAACTGCATGTGCGGTCCCGGACCGAAGCCGCGATGAAATTCCGGGATACGCGGGAGGAGCCGCGACGGCCCCTCTGAGGTGAGGCAGTGCTTCCAGCGTTGGTATATAGATGATGTTTTTCGTATGTCGGCGCCATCGCAGAGAGCATGCCGTTTCCCGTTCGCACCTATACCTATGGAATGGAAAGCTCCGGCCTTCGGCATGCAAACTGCCCGGATTCCCGTAACAACGAGTGTAAATCGCATTCCCTTTCTCGCTGTCGTGAAAGAAATCCTTCCTCCGATGGATTGACATTGCTTGGACGGCATTCTTCTGGGGGCAGATACCGTCTTCGGCACATCTCGTGCAAATGAAGCAAGCGTAAGGATTCTCACCCGAAACAAAACGAACATGAAACATCACCAGATACCCCTCACCCTTCTGACTCTCGCATTGGTAGACCTGTCCGTGGCACAGGACCCCCGCCCACCTGTCATTATCGAGGAGCGGGTCATCGAAACCGTTACGCCGGCACCTGGAATTCCCGCCGGAGTTGTCACCGAGGAGATCGTTACCGAAGAAATTGTAACCGGTGCCCCGGCTCCGGGAGCCTTTGATCCGGCATTCGCCCGGCGTCAGCTTGCAATCATGCCACGGGACCTTCCCGAGCCCTTGCCCGGGGAGTCGGGGACGGTTGTTGAGACCACCGAAACCACCACCACCGTGGAAACTCCGGGCTTGCCGCCCCGGGTCTACAACGTGGAACGCAATATCGTGATTGTGGAGGGTCGTGAGCTTCCCTATATCACATTGCCGGTCCTCTTCGTGAAAGAGACGGCCGAATTGCTGGATAGCGAGTCCCGGGCCGCCCTTGTGGATACCGCCGCTGCCATCAAGGAGATCATTTTGACGAACCCTGATGCCGGATTTGATATCGAAGGTCACACCAGCACCGATGGAACCGATGAGTTCAACATGAATCTCTCAGTCGAACGCGCCCGCCGGGTCCATCAGGAGCTGACACTGCGCTACGGAATTCCCACCGAAGTTTTGACCGCCCACGGGTATGGGGAAAACTTCCCGACCTATCCTACGGGAACCGAAGTTGAGATGATGCGGGACCGCCGGGTCTTGGTGGTTCGGGTGAAGTGAGTGAGCGCCCGCGTTAATATAATAGAAAACCCGAATACGGATTGTTGGCGCGCCATGGGAATGGCGCGCCAACTTGCGTGAGCGCCGGGATATCACCCGGTCAAAAGCCGGGTGGATCTCATCAGCGCTCGAGAAGGACCGTATCTTGTAACAGGACCAAATCGACCCGTCCCTGGAGGGTTTGACCGAGGAAAGGCGTGTTGCGGGACTTGGATTTCATGAAATCCGCGGTGAAGGTGGTTTCGGCTTCGGGATCGAAGAGAACGAGTTCGGCGGGCTGTCCCTCCTCGATGGAAACCGCTGGCAGGCCCATCAGGCGGCGTGGCTCGGCGGAGTAACGTTTGACGAGCAGGTCCCAGCCGAATTTTCCCTGGGCGATGAAGTGATGATAGAGAGAGACCAGAGCGGTATCCAGGCCGGTGATGCCATTGGGGGCGGTGACGAAATCCTGCGATTTCTCAAAGGGCGTGTGCGGGGCGTGGTCCGTTGCAATGAGGTCGAAGACGCCCTCGATGAGCCCTTCCAACAGACCCGCGTTGTCCGCCTTGGTCCGCAGCGGCGGATTCATTTTGTAATGGGTGTCGAAATCGCCGATGTCCTCTTCGTTGAAAAGAAGATGGTGGGGGGAAACCTCTGCGGTGACGTTCACATCGCCGCGGGATTTCCACCAACGGATGGTTTCCATGCCCAGCCTAGAGGAAACGTGTTGGATATGAATGTGTGCTCCGGCAGCGTGGGCGAGGCGGATGTCGCGGTCGATGATGATTTCCTCCGCGCAGGCGGGGGAGCCCTTGATGCCGAGGCGGTAGCTGGTGACGCCTTCATTGAGTGCGCGCGGTCCGGCGAGTTCCGGCACCTCGCAGTGGCTTGCGAAGAACATGCCAAACTCGCTGGCATATTGCATCGCCCGGAAAAGGACGGCGGGATCGCCCGTGGTGTCGCCGTCATCGGTGAGCATTTTCACTCCGAGGGCGCGCATGCCATCGATGCCGGCGAGTTCCTTGCCACGGCGGTCCTTGGTGACGCAGCCGGAGGTGTAAACGGGGATGCGGGCGGTGCGCCTGGCGATGTCGAGGACGTTGGCGACGACGGTCGCGGAGTCGATGGAAGGGTTGGTGTTGGGCATCATGACGACGCCGGTGATGCCGCCGTTGATGGCGGCTTCGGAACCGCTGGCGATGGTTTCCTTGGTCTCCTGGCCGGGCTCACGGAAGTGGACGTGCGCGTCGAAGAGACCGGGGAGGAGGATGCGCTTTCTTGCATCGATGATCCGGGTGTTCTCCGAAGAGGTTAGATTGTCGCCGATGGATTTGATCCTGCCGTTCTCGATGAGGACGTCGGCGTCTGACAAACCGGGAGATTTCTCCGAGGCGATTCGGGCATTCTTGATGAGTAGCATTGGATCAGGTGGGTTCTATTGGCCCGAATGTCCGGATTCTCCAGATGTCGGGCCGGCGCTTCTGATGAAATACGGCATGGATTTGGACGGACGGCCCCAGTGGATCGAATTGATAGAAAATCGAGAAGGGAAGCGCCTGACGTGGATTACCCTGTATGGTTTCGTCGCGAAAGGATATCTCATCGGATCGGTGAAACCGGACGATCATGCGTTACGCCTCTTCTTCAGCAACGTCTCGCTCATCTTCTCGAATGCCTCATCTGCGGGGATCGGTTCGACGGAGCCAGATTCGATTTCGGCAGCACGCCGGTGCAGAATGGCAAGTTGCTCGGCATTCACGGCAGTCGATTGGCGGGTGCTGTCCACAAGCCGCTCGGCCGGGTCGATCCGAAGGTCTTCGTCCAGTGCCAGAGCATTCTCAGAAATTTCGTCAACGGAGGTGACCATGTGGGGAGGTTAAAGGTGGGGATGGATTTTTCAAGCCGCTTGTCCTTCGGGCGAACCGGGTTTGAGGTAGTAGAGCACGGCCATGCGGACGGCGATGCCGTTCTCGACCTGGTCGTTGATGAGGGAGCGCTCGTAGTCCATGACGGCGTCGCAGAGTTCGACGCCGCGGTTCACGGGACCGGGGTGCATGAGGTAGAGGCCGCGGTCCCGGATGTCGGCGAGGCGGGCGTCGGTGATGCCGTAGAGTTTGTGATACTCGCGGAGGCTGGGGAAAAACTGGACGTCCTGGCGCTCCATCTGGACGCGGAGCAGATAGACAATGTCGGGGCACCATTTCATCGCAGCCGGGTAGTCGGTGAAGCGGCGGACGTTTTCCGGTCCCACCTTGGGGACGAGCGAACCAGGGCCGAGGTAGGCGACCTCAACGCCGAGTTTTTTCAACACCGTGCAGGTGGAGCGGGCGACGCGGGAGTGCAGGATGTCCCCGATGATGAGGACTTTTTTCCCGGCGGGATCGGGAAATTTCTCTTTGATGGTAAAGGCGTCCAGCAGGGCCTGGGTCGGGTGGGCGTGGGCTCCATCGCCGGCATTGATGACGGAGGCGCGGGTCTGGCGGGCGATCATCCCGGGCAGCCCGGAGCGGCCGTGGCGGACGATGATGTAGTCGGTCCGCATGGCTTCGAGGGTTTCCACCGTCTCGCGGACGGATTCGCCTTTGGTGACGGACGAGCGGGCGACATCGAAATTGGTGACGTCGGCGGAGAGGCGTTTGGCGGCGACTTCGAAAGAGGAGTGGGTGCGGGTGCTGGGCTCGTAGAAAAGCATGAGCACGGATTTTCCCTTGAGCGCGGGGACTTTTTTTACCGAGCGGGTGAAGACCTCCTTGAAAGGGATGGACTGATCGAGCAAGAGATCGATCTCTTCCCGATCCAGCGACGCAATGTCTAGCAGGTCTTTACGGGGCATTCTGGAGCGGGGGGAAATAGTGGAGGGCGGCGAAGATGCTGATGAAAATGGCGAGGATGGCGATGAATCCGGCGTGATGGCGGGAGAGGGTTTTCTTGAAGAAAATGAAGGCGGCGACTGCGAGGGCGATGGTTTCGGAGGTGGCCATCCAGGCGAAGTGGAGGTCGCGCCAGGCGAAGAGTCCGCCGGTGATCGCAAGCAGGTAGCCGGCGCCAAGGATGGCGGGGTGGGCGAGCAGGGGGGCGAAAAGCGGGGTCTGCGGCTGCGACATCCGGGATAGCGCCTCGCGTCGGCGGAGCTCATTGATGTCCTCTTCACTGCGACGTTTGAAGGGGATTTTCGAAGCCTTGGATTCGGAGGACTTCGGCCGTTGCTCGACTGGCAGGCGCTCGGCCTTTTTCAGCGAACGGACGGGCTTTGGCTGCGGACGCGCCGCGGTCCTTTCATCCGGCCCCGCGGGAGGCGGATGTGGTTCCGAATCTGCAATCTCTGGGGATCGGAGGTCCGGCATGGGGTCCGGAACCTGTTTGGCACGGTCTGCTTTGGCCGGGGGGGCGGGCGGTGTCTCGTGCTTGAAATCGGGGGGGGGCGGCGCTTCCCCGCCAATGCCAAGTTCCTCGCGGAGTTTTGCGATCTCCTCGGCGGATTTCTTACGCTGCGGGAGCGGGCTCATGGGTCTTTGGCGACGATCCGGACCTCTTCCTTTCCGTCGGTGCCTTCGAGGGAAACGATTACGTGATCGAGGCGGCGGGTGTCGAGCGTGATGCCGACGTAGTCCGGCTGGATCGGCATTTCGCGGTGGCCGCGGTCGATCAGGACGGCGAGCTCCACCTTCCCCGGCCGACCGTAATCGGAGAGAGCGTCGAGTGCGGCGCGGATCGTGCGGCCGGTGAATAGGACGTCATCGACCAAGATGATGTGCGCGCCATCGACCGGGAAATTGATGTCGCTCTCCTGCAGCAGAGGATTCTCGCGGAGGTGTTCGAAGTCGTCGCGGTAGAGCGAGATGTCGAGAATTCCGAAATTGAGGTCGCGGTCGTCGGCGGAAAGGAGAGTGAGAACGCGCTCGGCGACCTCGTCGCCGCGGCTGCGGATGCCGACCAGGGAGATGGGGATGCCGGCGGTTTTCTCGCGGATGGCGGCGGCGAGGCGTTCGACGCCTTCGGCGATTTCTTCCGCGGTGAGTGTGCGTTCCATGGGGGGAGGGGATCAGTCGAAATGGAGACCGCCAATGTCGCGGCGACGCTGGCTCCCATCAAAGGTGATGAGATCGGCGGTGGCATGGGCATTCCTGACGGCCTCCTCGCGGGTGGCTCCGCGGGAAACGACGGCGAGGACCCGGCCGCCATGGGTTTCCCACCAGCCGTTGTTTTTCCGTGTGCCGGAGTGGTAAACGAGGGCGTCCGAGACTTTCTCCAAACCGGAAATGCGGTCGCCGCTGCGGGATGTTTCCGGGTAACCGGCGGAGGCGAGGACGACGCAGACGCTCCAGCCTTCGTCGAACGAGAGGAGGTCGGGGCGGAGGTTCCCCTTTGCGCCTTCGAGGCAAAAGGTGGCGAGATCGCCTTTCACGAGCGGCATGACCGCTTGGCATTCGGGGTCTCCGAAGCGGCAGTTGTATTCGATCACCTGCGGGCCCGTGTCGGTGAGCATGATGCCAAAATAGAGGAAACCGCGGTAGGGAAGTTCATCGCGGCGGAGGGCTTCGACGGTGGGTCGGACGATTTCCCGTTCGATCTGGTCGAGCGTTTCCTGCGGGATCAACCGGCGGCTGGCGACCGCGCCCATTCCACCCGTGTTCGGGCCGAGATCGCCATCGCGGCTGCGCTTGTAATCGCGGGCGGGAGTGAAGATGAGGTAGTGATCGTCGACGATCGCGGCGAACACTGAAACTTCCGGTCCGGTGAGGCAGTGCTCGACGAGAACGCTGCCAGCTCCGAAGCGGCTGATGGTGAAAACCTCTTCGAGAAACGCGTGGGCGGAGGCCTCGTCGTGGCAGACGGCGACGCCTTTTCCGGCCGCGAGACCGTCGAATTTGAGGACGATCGGGTACTCGCCGTCGATTGCCTCGACCGCGTTGTCCATCGAATCGCAGACCTTTGCGCGGGCGGTGGGAATCGCGTTGTGGACAAGGAATGTTTTGGCGAATTCCTTGCTGGATTCGAGCTTGGCGGACTCTTTCGGTGGGCCCCAGCACGGGATTCCCGCCTTTTCGCAAAGGTTCGCGAGGCCCTCACCACTGACGAGGTAGCTTTCCTCGCCGGCCACACAGAGGTCGATCCCCTGGCTTTTCATCCAGTCGATCAGCGAGGGGAGATCACGGGCGGTGGTGGGTTTCGCGCTTTCAAAAATCGCGTCGCTTCCGGGAAAGCAGAACAATTCGGGGGACCCCGGTGATTCCGCCAACGCCCGCACCAGCGCATGCTCGCGCCCACCTTTTCCTACGACCAAAATCTTCATCGGCGCCGGTTCTCGCGGATTCGGACTGCCGACTCAACACCCAATAGCGGGCGAAAGTCCCGATGGATCTTCCGGAGGGAAAAAGTTTGTAAGGCCGGAGGGGGTGTGGAATGTTCCACGGTTTTAGAAACCCATGATCCCATTGAAGTTATGGCCAGCGTCCAATTGGCTGATCCTCTCCGTCCTCGCCGGAAGCTTCGCGCTCCGGTCCCAGGCCGCACCGGAGCCGGGGGTGGCCGCCTTTTTGGACAACCACTGCGTCGACTGCCACGACGGCGGGCTGAAGCGGGGCGGGCTGGATCTGGAGGCGATCCTCGATGAAGGAGTGGGCGCGCACCGTGAGGTTTGGGAAAAAGCGATTCGCCGGATGGATGCGCGCCAGATGCCGCCGCCGGACGAGGTGCGCCCGAGCGAGGAGGTCTACCGCAGCACGGTCGCCGGGCTGGAGGCCTATCTCGATTCGCTTGCCGAAAGCGAACCGGAGCCGGGAAGTGTTCCCGCGATCCGCCGCCTGACGCGGACGGAATACGGCAACGCGATCCGCGACTTGGTGGGGGTGGAAATTGAGGTTTCGGAAATGCTGCCGCCGGACGAATCGAGTCATGGATTCGACAACATCACGGTGGGCAGTCTCTCGCCGACATTGCTGAGCCGCTATATCCACGCGGCGCAGAAAGTCGGCCGGATGGCGGTGGGCGGTCCCCCGGGGAATCCCGAGGTGAGGGTGGTGCGGGTGCCGGCCGACCGGACGCAGGAGGAGCGGGTGGAAGGACTGCCGCCCGGGACGCGCGGCGGGGTTTTGATCGATCATGATTTCCCGACTGCGGGCGAATACGAGATCGAGGTGAGATTGGCGAGGGACCGGAACGAGGAGATAGAAGGACTGCGAGAGCCGCACCAGATCGAGGTGCTGCTGGATGGTGAGCGGGTGGCGGATTTTGAGGTGAAACCTCCCGGCAGCCCGGATTTCAGCAAGGTGGACGCCCATTTGAAAAGCCGGATCGCGGTGGAACCCGGGCGGCGGAAGATCGGAGCGACGTTTGTGAGGAAAGGCTCGTCGTTGATGGAAAACCGGCGGCAGCCCTATGAGGCGCAGTTCAACATGCATCGCCATCCGCGTCAGGCTCCGGCGGTCTATCAGGTGACGATCAGCGGGCCTCATCTGGTCCGACCCGGCGGGGCGAGCCCGAGCCGCAAGCGGATTTTCGTCCGCATGCCGGAGTCGGCGGACGATGAGGAGGCGTGTGCGGAGGAGATTTTGCGGCCGCTGCTGCGGAAGGCCTATCGGCGGCCGGTGGTGGCGGAGGATCTGGAGGGGCCGATGGGATTTTATCGGGCGGCGCGGGAGGATGGGGGATTCGAGGATGGAATCGAGATGGCCCTCACGGCGATTTTGGTGAGTCCACGGTTTTTGTTGCGGATCGAGGAAGACCCGCCGGATCTGGCAGCCGGGGAGGTTTACCGGCTGGATGATGTCGCGCTGGCATCGCGGCTATCGTTTTTCCTGTGGGCGAGCATCCCCGACGAGGAGCTTCTGGATGTGGCGGAGCGGGGCGGGCTTTCGCAGCCGGAAATCCTGGAGCGCCAGGTACGGAGGATGTCGGCGGATCCGAAGTCGGCCGCGCTGGTAACGAATTTCGCCGACCAATGGCTGCACTTGAGAAATGTCGAGGCGCTGTCGCCCGATGCGAGGCTGTTCCCGGATTTCGATGACAATTTGCGTCAGGCGTTCCGGCGGGAGACAGAGCTGTTTTTCGCGAGTGTGCTGGAAATGGATGGCGGCGTGATGGATTTGCTGAAAGCGGATTACACGTTTCTGAACGAGCGGCTGGCGAAACATTATGGGATTCCGCACGTGTATGGCAGCCGGTTCCGCCGGGTCGAACTGGGTGAGGGGAGCGGAAGGGGCGGCCTGCTCCGCCACGCCAGCATCCTCTCGGTCACCTCGTATGCGCACCGGACTTCGCCGGTGATCCGCGGAAACTGGATCTTGGAAAACGTCCTCGGGACGCCTACCCCACCGCCGCCGCCGGACATTCCGGCGCTGGAAGACGCGGTGGTTTCGGAAGACCTGCCGATGCGCGAGCGGCTGGCGGCGCATCGTGAGGACCGCTCGTGCGCAACTTGCCACAACCTGATGGATCCGGTGGGATTCGCGCTTGAAAATTACGATGCGGTGGGGCGCTGGCGCGAAAAGGAAGGGGACGCGCCGGTGGATTCATCCGGCGGACTGCCGGACGGGCAGGCATTTTCCGGAGCGGATGGGCTTGAAGAAGGACTTCTGAAACGACCCCGGCTTTTTGCTCGAACGGTGACCGAGAAGCTGTTAACCTACGCATTAGGTCGGGGGCTGGACGCGCATGACGGGCCCTCCGTCCGCCGGATCCTGAGAGATTCCGCCGCCACCGATCACCGGTTTTCCGACATCATCCTGGGGATTGCCCGAAGCGTCCCTTTTACCCACAGAAAAACGCCATGATACTCACCAAAAAATCCCTGCCCCGCCGGACCTTCCTCCGGGGAATGGGCGCGACCATCGCCCTCCCGTTGCTCGATGCGATGATTCCCGCCGCGACGGCGATGACCCGGACCGCCGCGAAACCGGTCCGCCGTCTCGGCTACGTTTTCATGCCGATGGGATGTGATATCTCCCGCTGGACGCCCGAAGGCGGGGAGCGGCTGGACGAATTGTCGCCGATCCTCCGGTCGCTGGAGTCGGTGAAGGACCAGATCTCCGTGCTGACGAATCTGGATTTGCAACCCGCCTATCCCGGGACCCATGCCACCTCGAATTCGGCCTTTCTGAGCGCCGCCACCGCGAAACGGACCGAAAGTTCCGACTATTTTCTCGGCACCACCGCCGATCAGATCGCGGCGCGGCAGATGGGGCGTCAGACGCAGTTGCCATCGCTGGAACTGGCGATGGATCTGCTGCAGACGGTGGGTCAGTGCGACAACGGCTATGCCTGCGTCTATCAGAACAATCTATCCTGGGCATCGCCGACCACGCCGTTGCCGGCGGAAGCGCATCCGCGGCTGGTTTTCGAAAGTTTGTTCGGTGAAGGCGGCACTCCGGAACAACGCCGCGCGGCACTGCGGAAGCGCGCGAGCCTGCTCGATTGGGTGGGCGAGGATCTTTCGCGGCTGAAAAGGAATCTGGGTGCGGAGGACCGCTCGAAGGTGGATGGCTATCTGGATGCGGTGCGGGAGGTCGAGCGGCGGATCCAGCGCGCCGAGGCCGACGCGCGGGACAACACGCTGCCGGATCTCGACCGGCCGATGGGCGTGCCGGCAGCGTATGCGGATCACGCGCGGCTGATGTTCGAGCTGCAGTTGCTGGCCTTCCAAGGCGACATCACGCGGGTGACGACCTTCCAGCTGGCGCGGGAAACCAGCAACCGGACCTATCCGGAGATCGGCGTGAGCGATCCGCACCACCCGCTTTCCCACCATGGCAACGATCCGGGCAAGATCGAGCGGATGGCGAAGATCAACGCGTTCCATGTTTCGCTTTTCGCCGAGTTTCTCGAAAAGATGAAAGCGACGCCGGAAGGCGACGGCACGCTGTTAGATAACTCGCTGTTCCTTTATGGAAGCGGCATGGGAAATCCCAATCTCCACGATCACTCGAACTTGCCGGTCATCGTGGCCGGCGGCGCGGCGGGCGGAATGAAAGGCGGCCGGCACATCCGTTTCGAAAAACCCACTCCGCTGGCAAATCTTCATCTCACGCTGCTCGACAAGGCGGGCGTGGAGCTGGAGGCCTTCGGCGATAGCAACGGCAAAATCGACGAACTGTGCGAACCACTTGGCATTTGAGAGGAGCGGTCGCAGGTGTCTTGCTGCTCGTTTCGGCGCAGGCCGCTGCGGGTTTGTTAGAAGCGGCGGACACCGATGACCTGGAAGCGGCGCGGCGCCTGGTGGAGGCGGGTGCGGATGTGAAGGAGGCCAACCGCTACGGCGTCACCGCGCTGCCGCTGGCCTGCCGGAATGGCAACGCGGAGATGATCGGGCTGCTTCTGAAGGCGGGTGCGGACGTGAGGATGACGCTGCCAGGTGGCGAAACGCCGTTGATGATCGCGGCCAGGACCGGGCGGGTGGAATGCGTGAAGATGTTGTTGGATGCGGGCGCTGAAATCGATGCCCGGGAACGCCGCGGCCAAACCGCACTGATGTGGGCGGCCGCGGACGGTCATGCGGGGGTGGTGGAGTTGCTGTTGGAGCGGGGCGCGGATTTCCGGACGCCGCTGAAATCGGGATTCACGCCGCTGCTTTTCGCGGCGCGGGAAGGGCGGGCGGAAGTGGTGCGGCTGCTGGTGAAAGCCGGCGCGGACGTGAACGAGGTAACACCCGCGGGCCAAGGCGGAGGACGTCGGCCCCGGACCGGCACAGGGCCGCTGATGCTGGCGGTGGAAAACGGTCATCTGGAACTCGCGCTGGAGCTGGTGGCCGAGGGCGCGGATCCGAACGACCAGCGGTCGGGTTTCGCTCCGCTGCACGCGGTCACGGCGCTGCGGAGACCGGAGCGGGGGGAGGACGAGATCGGCCTGCCGCCGCCGGAGGGCTCCGGCAAGGTGGGGAGTCTGGAATTTGTCAGAGAGCTGGTCCGGCGGGGGGCGGAGGTCAACGCGCGGCTTGAGAACGGCTCGGGCGGAGGCGGCCGCTTTCACCTCAAGGGCGCCCCCCCTTTTCTGTTGGCGGCGAAAGCTTGCGATCTTCCGCTGATGCGGCTGCTGCTTGAGCTTGGTGCGGATCCGGCGATTCCGAATTCCGAAATCTGCCTCCCGCTTGCCGCCGCGGCGGGCGTGGGCGTCACCGCCCCCGGCGAAGAGCCCGGCACCGCCGGGGAGGCGATGGAGACGATTCTTTATCTGATGGAACTCGGCGCGGATCTTAACGCCGTCGATGACAACGGTGAAACCGCCATGCACGGCGCCGCCTACAAGTGCATGGGGCGGCTCGTACATTTCCTCGACCAGCAAGGTGCCGACATCAAGGTCTGGAACCGCAAGAACAAGCACGGCTGGACCCCTCTCCTGATCGCCCAAGGTTACCGCCCCGGCAACTTCCGCCCCATCCAGGAAACCACCGATGCAATCACGGATATCATGCGCGCCAAAGGTATCGAGCCCCCCGAACCGCGCCGCCCCGGCTCCTGA
>JBBSJY010000033.1:0-29584 GCA_038256845.1 Verrucomicrobiales bacterium
CCGCCGGGCGAAATTTCCTTATCCGAACTTTTCGCCAGGGCTCCCGCAGCTTTATCGGCCGACGCCCAGGCAGTGAACCACGCGTTTTGCGGAGCCAAGGTTTCCGCTGTTGTAAGAAAATCCGCGGGCAGCGTCTTGTGTTCCGCGGAATGCTCGGCCGCGTCGGTGAAAAAAGCCGGGTCGCCGGGATCGCTCTCCCACAGCGCCTTCATCTGGTCCGCTCTGCCGGGACGCCTTGGATCGCCCACCATTAACAATCGTTCTTTCGGACTCAAATTTTCCAGCCACCTGCTCGTCGCGTCCAGCGGAGTGAATCCCATTATTCCCCCGCTGCCTATGGCCTGCTGAACGCCGATGAGAACCGCACCTGCATTTTTCAATGCCACAACCGACGCCACCGCCGTCAGCACCCACAGCGCGATCCGCCAAAGTCCCGGCTTCCGCCGCACTCCCTCCATTCGCGCCGCCACCACTTCCAGCGGATCTCCGGAAACCTCCCCGCTCCGGCCAACGGCTTCCGCCAATCCATGCCGCGCCGCCATTTCCAGCTCCGCATTGTTTGCCAGCGGACGCACCGCGGCATTGATGAGTTGATCGGCGGCATCGGGCATGGGATAGCTCTAGCAGGTCTGGGTTCTGGGGAAAGCTCGCACTGGCTCCCCTGCTCCACGGTTCCACGGCTCGGCCCCCGCGAACACTCCACCTCCCCGAAGCGGTCTTTATATGAAAGGTGTTGGAAAGTCGCATCGTGTCGGCTTGGTATCCGTAGCCTCCCACGCCTTGAATCAACGCCTGCAGTGAGACGGGAGATTTTCCTCGACGGAAACGATCGGGTGTACAACTTTTCTAACGCTATGAGCTTTTGGGACAATTTGAAGGACAAGGTCGGCACGATGAACGCCTCGCTGCAGACCAACATCGGGAAATTCAAGAATGCGGAGTTCGCCAATGGAACGATGGCGATGTGCGCGATGATCGCGGCCGCGGACGGGGAAGTCACAGGCCAGGAAAAGGGCAAGATCGCGGGGCTGATCACCCAGAACGAAATGCTGAAAATCTTCCCGGCGGCCGAGCTAAAGCAGAAGTTCGATCATTTCTGCGACAAGATGGCCGCGGACTACGATTTCGGGAAAGTGGAGGCGATCCAAGCGATCGCGAAGCTCAAGAGCAAACAGGATCAGGCGCGCGCGGTCATCCAGGTGGGTATCATCATCGGCGGTGCCGACGGGAATTTCGATGCGGACGAGAAGCGGGCGGTCAAGGAGGCCTGCAACGCGGTGGGCATCAGCCCAGCGGAGTTCGACCTCTGAGGCCGACAAGTTTCCAATCCCCCGCGAGACGCCGATGAATGCATTCGCACGAGGCCAGAAAAGCACGTTGGCAAGCCTGGGTGCGGAAGGTTCCGCGCCGCGGGTGACCTTGGCCGTGGCTCTGGAATTGACCGGCGGCCCGGAGGTGGATGTCTGTTGTTTCGGATTGGACGGCGAGGGAAAACTGTCGGACGAGCGCTATCTGGTTTTCTACAACCAGCCGCAGTCACCGTGCGGAGGGATCGCGGTGGAGGCGTCACCGGCCGGGACAAGGCAGACGTTCCGAATCGATTTTTCAAAGATTCCCCACAGCGTGAAGCGGCTGGTTTTCACCGCGACCGTTGAAGGCAGCGCGACGATGCGCCAGATCACCCGGGGAACCGTGACGCTGGCGTCCGCCGGCCAGCCGCTGGCCGAGTTCGAGCTGCGGGCGGCGGATTACGCGGACGAGAAGGCGCTGATGCTGGCGGAGCTTTATTGGAAGGATGGCTGGCGTTTTGCGGCCACTGGCCAGGGTTTCGCAGAGGGACTCGCCGGCCTGCTGCGGCACTTCGGCGGCGAGGTGGCCGAGGATACCGTAACTCCGGTGCCGGTAACCCCGCCACCACCGCCACCGAAGGTTTCACTGTCGAAACTGACATTGGAAAAACCCGGTGAGAAGAAGTCGATCAGCCTGGAGAAGGGCGGCGCGCAAACCCCGATCCACATCAATCTGAACTGGGATCGCGCGGTGAAGAAGTCGTTCTTCGGCGGCGGCGGAAATGATGCGGATCTCGACCTCGGCTGCATGTACATTTCCCGCGACGGGAGAAAGGGCGTCATCCAGGCGCTCGGCAAGCTCTTCGGCAGCCGGGATTCGGAACCCTACATCCAGCTCGACAAGGATGACCGCAGCGGTGCCGCGACCGATGGCGAAAATCTATTTATCCTGCGGCCCGACCTCATCGAGAAGGTGCTGGTTTTCGCATATATCTACGAAGGCACCGCGAATTTCGGCAACGTCAACGGCCGGCTCATCCTCCACGAACGCGACGGCAGCGAAACTCTGATACGGCTGGATTCACCGACCGGCGGCACATTCTGCGCCATCTGCCTGATTTCCCGGACGGCCGCCGGCATCGACATCGTCAAGGAAACCCGCTATTTCCGCGGCCACAGGGAAGCGGACCAAGCCTACGGATTCGGCTTCGACTGGACCAGCGGCAAGAAATAGACAATTTCACCAAAACCAAACCACCACCAACCTAGGAAAACCAACATCATGGCCATCTCACTCAGCAAAGGCGGAAACGTTTCTCTCACCAAGTCCGCACCGGGACTCACCAACATCATCATCGGCCTCGGCTGGGACGCCCGTGCCACGGACGGCGCCGGCTTCGACCTCGACGCCAGCGCCTTCCTGCTCGCCGCCGCCGGCAAGGTCCGCAGCGACGCGGATTTCATCTTTTTCAATCAAGCTGCCTCCGCCGATGGATCGGTAAAGCATCTCGGTGACAACACCACCGGCGAGGGCGAGGGCGACGACGAACAACTCACCGTGGATCTCGCAAAGGTGCCTGCGGACGTGGACAAGATCGCCGTCTCCGTGACCATCCACGAAGCCGAGGCGCGCAACCAGAACTTCGGTATGGTCAGCCAGGCATTCGTCCGGGTGGTCAATGCCGCCGACAATTCGGAGATCGTCCGCTACGACCTCAGCGAGGATTTCAGCGTGGAAACCGCGCTGGTTTTCGGCGAAGTCTATCGCAACTCGGGAGAGTGGAAATTCAAGGCGGTGGGCCAAGGATTCCAGGGCGGGCTTGGCGCGATGGCCAAAACCTACGGCGTCAACGTTTGATCAAATTCCGACCACGACGACCATGGCGATCAATCTCCAGAAGGGACAGAAAATCTCCCTCAGCAAGGAAGCCGGCGGGGCGGGCCTCACGAAAATCATCATGGGCCTCGGCTGGGATGCGAAGAAGACCAAGGGCTTTTTCGGCATGGGCAGCAAGGACCAGGAAATCGATCTGGACGCGTCCTGCGTCCTGTTTGACGAGGCCAAGACGCCTCTGGACGCGGTCTATTTCGGCCAGCTTTCCAGCAAGGACGGCAGCGTGAAGCACACCGGTGACAACCGCACCGGCGCTGGCGATGGCGATGATGAGCAGATCGTCGTCGATCTCTCGCGCGTTCCCGCGAACGTGAAGTCCATCGTCTTCATCGTGAACAGCTTCACCGGCCAGAATTTCAGCGAGATCGAGAACGCGTTCTGCCGGGTGGTCAACGCGGCGAACAACCAGGAAATCGCCCGCTATGACCTGAGCTGCACCGGAAACCACACCGGAATGCTGATGGCGAAGGTGTATTTGCACAGCGGCGAATGGAAGATGCATGCCCTCGGGGAAAATGCGTCGGGCAAGACCTTCGAACAAATGATGCCGACCATCATCGCATCACTTTGAGCAAGTCCGAACCTGCTACAGGCCAGACGCGGGACCAGGCCCGCGTCTGGTTCAACAAGTGTTTTTCCAGTGTGCATGGAGTGCTCAGGCAGCTCCGTACGGATTGGGGACCCGGCCTCTTTCTGATCGGCAGCCACACGGAACCGGACTTCGCGCCGCTTTCCGCGTGCGATCTGGCGGAGACCGAACCGGTCGGACTGGATACGGCGGCTTATGTCGAATGGTGCCTCGAATTCTGCCAAAAAAACCGCGTGGACGTATTCATTCCAGGACGGATGCGCGAGGCAATCGCAGACAGCCGCGCCGGTTTCGAAACGAAGGGAATCGCGCTCATCGTGGCTGGGGATGGTGAAACCCTGAGGTTGTTGGAGGACAAGGGCCGGCTTCTGGAACAGTTGCCGGACGGAGTGGCGGCCCACGATTTCCACCGTGTGCGCAACTGGACGGAATTTTCGACCGCGTGCGAAACCATCAAGGGCGCGGGCAAGCGGGTTTGTTTCAAGCCGGCGGTGGGCACTTTCGGCACCGGGTTCCTGATCATCGACGATTCGCTGACTCCGCTGAAGCGTTTGATGCGAAGCGAGGCGCACCGGATCTCGATGGCGGAACTGCGCGGCATCCTCGCGGATAGCGGACCATTTCCTGAAATGCTGGTGATGGAGTATCTCGATGGCAGCGAATTCAGCGTGGATGTCCTGGCAGAAAAGGGCGAGGTGCTGGCGTTGGTCTGCCGGAGGAAACCTTTTAATGGCAAGGTCCGGATCGCCGGCAGATCATCCATGACGAGCGTCCACGAAGGCCAATCACAGGTGCTCGCGCGGGAGCCGGAGATCGAAGAAATGGTCCGCAAGCTGGCGCGACATTTCCACCTCGGCGGATTGTTCAACGTCCAGTTCCGCAGTTCGGCGGAGCGCCCGGAGAAGCCCCGCCTGTTGGAAATCAACGGCCGCATGTCCGGTGGCTTGCCTTACGTCGGGCTTTCCGGACTCAATCTACCGCTCCTCGCGGTTCGGCTGGCGATGCGCAAGCCGGGTGATGCGCTGCCGGAGATTCCCACGCCGCGCCTCCCGCTGCGGGTGCAGGAAAGGTCCGATGTCTTTGAAATGCCGCCGCTTTCATGACATTTCCAACCACGATCTGGAGCGAGACGGGCGTGGGGCACTACACGGCGCTGCTGCCAGGCGGGAGCTTTGAGTTTGAAATGGCCCGCGAGGACCTGCCATTTCGGGAGATTTGCGAGTTGGCGCTGCGGAACAATCCGAAGCGGCGCTTCCTTTTCGTCAGCAAGGTGCTGGGGCGCCACATCCCCGTCCGGCCCGCCCGGATCCGCGAGGTCGCCGGGCTGCTGGCGGCGAGATTGCGCGCGGGTTTGAAGCCGGGTCCGGTGGTCTTCATCGGCATGGCGGAAACCGCAACCACCCTGGGACAGGCGGTTTTCCGGGAGTTTCTCGCGCAGGGTGGAAAAGGATTCTACATCGAGAGCACGCGCCGCCCGACTGGCGGTCCGCAGGCATTCCGTTTTTCGGAAAGCCACTCGCACGCCACGGCGCACGTGATCCACCAACCCTCTCCGGAAGACGATCCTGACGATCTGTTGCGGACCGCCTCGCAGGTGGTCGTGGTGGACGACGAGGCGACCACGGCGCGGACGGCGGCCGGCCTGATCCACGCGATGAGGGAATGGCGGGGCGGCCACCCATTTGATGCATGGCTCGCGGTGATCCTGCGCTGGAAACAAGGCAACGACGACGACGCGGCATTCACCGGGATCGCGAGCCTGGTGGAAGGAACATTCCGATTCGAACCCGCGGGCGACCTCGCGGATGCCCCGGCGGCGAGCGAACAGATCGACAGCCGCATCACTGCGCGCCGCGGCATCAGGCATGGCAGGATTTCCCCACAGAGGATTCCCGCACGTTGGGACTCCAAAGCCACTTCCGGAGAGAAAATTTTGGTGATCGGCAATGGCGAGTATGGCTTTGAACCGCTGCTCATGGCGGAAGCATTGGAAGCCCGCGGCGCGCAAGCCTGGGTCATGGCGAGCACGCGATCCCCTGTCCTGCCGGGCGGTGCCATTCAAGGCGTGCGGCACTTCGACGCGCTTTCGGGCGAGGGCTACCGCGAGTTTCTCTACAATGTTCCGGAAAATCACGACTACGACCGGGTGATCCTTTGCCTGGAGGATGAGCCACCACCCGCCTCTCATCCGGTTTTCAAGATCCCGCGGCTGGAGGTGTGCGTATGAACGATTGGATTGCCACGGATCTGGACAGCACCTTGTTCAACCGGGCATGGTCCGGCGAGGGTTCCATCGCGGCGACCTGGAACGCCGGCGTCGGTGCGGAGCGCTCGGCATCGAGCTGGATGAGAGCCGGCACCCACCGTTTGCTGGAGGCGCTCGGACGGTCTTTCGCCCTGGTCCCGGTGACCGCCCGGGACATGGATTCCTTTTCCCGGGTGGACGTGCACGGGCTGAACTTGCGCGGCCCGGCCATCGTCGCAAACGGCGCGGTGGTCATCGGCTGGAACGGCGAGGTCGATGCCATCTGGCAGCGCCGCATGACGGACCTGCTTGAACCTTGGGATAGAAAGCTAGATGGGTTTTGCGAATGGCTGATCGGCGAGAGTTCTGGCAAAGCGAGACCACGGCTGGTGCCGGGTCCGGAAAACCTGCCCGCCTACCTGGTGGCCAAGGCGGAGCCGGGTTGGTGGATTTCCGCCGAAGGCCAGGAAATTCTCGGCCGCATGAAGTGGGGCGATTGCCGGGTGGAAATCCTCGGCACGGAGTTGCAGGTGCTGCCACCGGGAGTCGGGAAGCGCGACGCGACGCTGGAAGTCCAGCAACGTTTTTTCAACAACAGGCCACCCGTCATGTGCATGGGCGACATGCCGCTGGACCTCGAGTTCATGCGCCTCGGCGGGCTGATGGCGACACCCACCGGATCGGTCCTCGACCAACTTTGGAACTCATGAACGACGGATTTCCCGGCAGCTATCAAGACGCGGAGGTGACCTTCCTGATGCGTCGCCTCCACCTCGAAACGACCTCGCTGGAGGAACGCGAGCGCTCCATCCAAAGCGGCAAGCGCCACTACAGCGAGATGATTGGCCCCGAGGACGCCCCCACCCGCCAGCGGATGCGGCTTTTCCGCGAATGCCTCATTTCCAATGGCGACCGCATGGCGCGGGACATCTGCGCGCTGGCAGGGGCCATGGCCGCATCCGCCACGGCGGGCGGGCTGACCGTGGTGTCCATCGCCCGCGCCGGGACGCCCGTCGGTGTTCTGCTCTGGCACCGGTTAACGGGAATGTTTCCGGAAATCGATACCCGGCATTTCTCGATTTCGGTGATTCGCGACCGTGGCGTGGACTTCGCCGCGTTGAGGAGAATTATGGAATCGCGCCGCCCGGAGAGCCTTCGTTTCGTCGATGGCTGGACCGGAAAAGGCACGATCGCCGACGAATTGCAAAGCTCGATCTCCGGCTGGGAAGATGCCCCGGACACACTGCGCCCCGGACTTTGGGTGCCGCTGGACGTCTGCGGCGCGGCGGAATTCGCGGCCAGCTCCGGCGATTACCTGATCCCGTCCACGCTGTTGGGTGGCACGCTTTCCGGGCTGGTTTCCCGCAGCGTTTTGCCCAAAGGCGAGGGCGGCGGCGATGAATTCCACGGCTGCGTGCCGCTCGATTCCCTGCGTCGCTACGATCTGAGCCAATGGTTCATCCGGGAAATGCTCAGCCGCATGGCAAAAATCCCACGGTGGGAAATCCCCTGCCGAAACGCCAGCGGAGGCCCGCCTAGACGTGACGAAACCCGCCGCTGTCTGGATGACATGCTCACCCGGCAAGGCCACCAAGACCGCAACCGCATCAAGCTCGGAATCGGCGAAACCGTGAGGGTCCTGCTACGCCGCAAACCAAAGCAGGTCTTACTGAGTGGCGGTGCAAACCCAACCGACGCGGACCTGATCCGCCGCCTCGCCGCGTTGAGGGAAGTGCCTGTCCTCGTTGAGGATGACCTGCCCTTCGACGCCATCGCGGCGATTGCCAACGCCTGACCTTCGCCCCACCATGGAAATTTCCGCGGCGTTTCCCTCCGACCAAGCCACCATGCTCGCACCCATGCTCTACGTCCCCGCGGACCGGCCCGATCTGGCCGCCTTGCTGAGTGGGGAACGTGATCTCGGAATCTGCTCCATCGCCGTTTGTCTGGAGGACGCGGTCCGCGCCGAAAACCGTAGTGACGCGGCGATGCAGGTCTGCCGCACGCTGGAGAAACTCGAACACATCCCGCGTCCGGTTTTCATCCGCCCGGCCGATGAGGACGCGTTCGATAGATTGTTAGAGCATCTGCCCGTGGATCGCATCGCCGGTTTCATCCTGCCCAAGGCCACCGTCGCGGCCATCCATGTTTGGACGGAACGCAGCTACGGCCTCCACACCATCCTCCCCATCCTGGAAACCCGCGAAGTTCTCGACCCGATGGCCCGCCGCGATCTCGCCCAGGCCTGCGCGGCCCATCCTTCCGTCATTCCCGGCGTCCGCATCGGTGCCAACGATCTTTTCCGCCAGCTCGGCGGTCTCCGGCGTCCGCCCGGGCGGACGATTTACGAAACCCCCGTGGGCCACGTCATCGACGGGCTGCTGGAAACCTTCTGCGCCCATGGCATCAGCCTCTGCGCTCCTGTTAGCGATCGCATCAACGATCTCGCCACACTCCTGCGCGAGGTGGAGGAGGACATCCAGCGCGGACTTTTCGCCAAGACCGCGGTGCATCCCAAACAGGTCCATGCCATCTGGGCCGCCTACCTGCCCGCCGCCGGCGAGGTGGCCGAAGCCCGCCAGATCCTCGATCCCGACGCCCCCGCCGTCTTCGGTTCCAACGGCGACATGCTCGAACCCGCCTGCCACGGCGAGTGGGCCCGGCGGTTGCTGGAACGCGACGCCGCGCACCGTCTCGCCACCCGTGCCGCCAGCGAGACAAGCCCGGCCGAAATTTAAAGAATGTTTTCGGCGAAGCCCTTGGACTGCGGCGCTTCTCATCCACCGCTTTTACACCTGCTAGGCGAGCCACAAGGAATGCAGCCACCCCGCATCCACCTCACTACTGCGCCCGTCCAATCAGGCTCGCCAACCAACCTGCGAAGCCGACCTTGTTGCGTGAAGCCACAATCACCTGGCCGCTGCCGCTAAACCGATTCACCAGTCCCTCGCCACTGCTCATGGAATTGAGCAGACCGCTGAAAAACCCGCGCTGCACGGTCGAGGCGCTGATGTTGTAGCCGAGACCGGCATCCCAGGCAATGACATGGGTATTGTCCACGATCATATCGCTGCCGGGTTTCACATCCATCGCAAAAAGCGCGCCGAATCCGGAGATCGCCAGACTGCCTGATCCCGCGGTTTCCATGATGAAAAGCCCGCCGGTGCCGCCGAACACCGCCTGCCCCAACCCCTGGTTCTTGATCTTGATTTCCACCGTGGTGTCCGCCGCGAGAAAGGCTCCGTCATTGAGACGGAACTGGCGTGCGCCGCACTGGAGAATCATCACATCTCCGGGAAGATTCGGCGAAAACAGCGCATCCCCGTCGCCGTTGGTGGCCGCCATGCTTTGCTGGAAAAACGACTCGCCGGCAGTGAGCCGCCGGGCCAGCGCCCCTAACATCCCGCCCCGCGCCTCCCCCTTGAGCTCAAGAGTCGTGTCCATGGATACCATCGCCCCGCGCTCCGCATAAATGCTTTCGCCCTTTTTCAAGCTGACGTGGAGGAAGGGATCGACGTTTCCGACTGTGGAGAATTCGGCCATGGATAGGAGGTTACTTGGCAGTAGGCAGAAAGAAAGGAAAAGCGCTAGAACCATGGAGGAGGTTGAGTATGGGTGGAACGTGTCTCGGGAGGCGGCGCCTGACATCCAGTTTCTTACTTTACAACACTTGAAAGAATTCGGGCAGCTCAGAGCAACAATCAATAACAATCCGGTCATGATAACTCAGGTAGCGAAGGGAGAGAATGTCGCGCTCACGAAATGCGGTACCCGATCAGAAGACCCGGTTGTGGAGCTGTACGCCGACTTCGGAGGGGGAATTGGATTCGAGCCGGACGCAAGTGCATTTCTTCTGGGAAGCGGACGGGAACTTCTCAAGTTCGAGGCCAAGGGAGACCTTGCATCGGAAACCGCACTCCTACTCGGGGAACTCTATTTCCGAGAGGGTCATTGGAAGTTCAGGGCGGTGGGACAGGGGTATTCGGGAGGGCTCGATTCCCTAGCACGCGGTTTCGGCGTCGGGCTTGAAGAACCGGGTGGCGATGGCATGGAAGTTCCGTGCACCGATGAGACGGAAGATCCCGAGGTATTAATGGATTCGCAGGTTCCAAAAACGCTTGTTGATCTCTCAGCAAGATCGTCCGAAAATGATCTACCGAGCGCGGAAAAGACTTCGCTCGCCAAAAAAAAGCGTCGTTCTTCTTCGGACGTTCTGGCGGAACGGGCTACGGAAATCCGCATGAAGATGAAGCCCATCCTGTGCGAAATAAACTCAGCTCTTCATCAAGGTGCGAACGAAAGCGCCACAAGGCTCATCCTAGACAAGATACTCCAGGAGGTTCTTGGTTATTCGATCTCCGAGATCAACCCAGAACAGAATATCCAGGGTATAATAGGAAGGCGGATTACGTCCTTTCTCCCGCCGGTGTAGACATGATCGTGATCGAAACCAAACGAATTGGTCTCGCGCTTAGAGGGAAGCAAATCTATCAGGCGACGAGCTACGCAGCTCATAGCGGTATTGCTTGGGCATTGTTAACGAACGTCGCCGTTTGGCGCCTCTACAAGGTGACAGCCTCTGATAAAATCGAAGCCAAATTGGTGTTCACGATCAATCTCCACAAAGGATTCTCCGATGACGCGGCCTATTACTTCGCGCTCATATCCAGAATAGGAATACAACGGAAGGCGCAGTTGAAACGCCTATGGCTTACTCGGAAGGCATTATCTACTGAGAGTTTAGTGAGCGCCGTTCTCAACGAAGATGTATTGATCCGTATTCGCAACGTGATCGCGAGGGAAAATGGAATCCAATTAGATCTCGCCGACGTACGTGCGGCTGTGGAACAGGACATCCTAAAGCTAGGATAGGCGCTAGAGCGTCGGCGCGCTCCGGACTAACGGGCGCGGGCCCTACCTCCTGCCGGAATTCATGATTCCTTGGAACCTTCTCACCCCTCGCTGGCGCGGATCTGGAAATCACCTCCGCTTTCAGGGTTCCGAGTGAGTTTGGCTTCGCAAGCGGGGCAGACACTGGTGCCGTTGTCATCGCGGCCGCCGCCGCAGAAGACCGCACCGCAATTTCCGCAGGATCCGGCTCCCGGGCTGCCGCAATGCGGGCAATCCGGGCATCCGTCCACCATTCGTGAATTCACCGGCGGCATTCCCGAGCCGCGTTCCCCGAAGTCCGAGTTGTCCGCATCCAGCTTGTGCGCGGCGGTCGGCGAATATACATGATACACGGGATCGAGGCCGTAGCGCATCAGGTAGGGCAGGCGCTTCACCCCGCACAGGGCGTGGATGAAAAGCTGGCGCGGCTGGTCATTTCCCTCCGTCGGCTTGTTCCAGGTGCCGTCGCCGACCTTCTCGATGGAGATGGGCAGCTTGGCGAGCATGACTTCTTTCTCATCGCCATCCGCCACGCCCATGCTGGCGGTGCTGAGGGTATCGCTGATCCAGACGAACAGCTTGGCCCACCCCTGTTCGTCGGTCTGATGGAGATTGAGCACGATGTCGGTGACCTCGCGCAACCCGCCGAAGTCGATATCATCGCCGGCCCCGATGGCGTAGAAATTCCCGATGCTTGCGGAGTTATGGAGTTCCTTGAGGGCGGGCCGCCAGTCATCGCTGGGCTGCCCGTCGGTGATGAGCACGACGATGGGGCGGAAGTCGCCTTTCGCACCCGGCTGGTTACGTCGCACTTCCTCGAGGATTCGGTCTCCTAGCAGGAGCAACGCGCTGCCGAAGGCGGTGCCCGGGCGGACCTTGAGCTTGGGGACAACCACCTCGTCGATGGGCAGCAGCGGATTCTTCAGCTCGGCGCGGCTATCGAAGGTGATAAAGGAAAGACACGCGGTTTCGAGCGCGTGGGGATTGCGCTGGAGGGTGCGGACAAGGGTTTCAATGCCGGTCTGGACTCCCTCGATCCCGGATCCGATCATGGATTCGGAGCAATCGAGCAAGACGTAGATGGGTAGTCGGCGCATGGCGTTTGTTTATCTGTGATTGTCAGACGTTGGCCATCTGGACGTGGACGAGCCGCCCGCCGTCCTCGGGGCTGAGAAGGAGTTTCTGTCCATCTTCCAGCCGCACCTGCGAGCCGGGAGGATAATGCACGCCCTCGCCGGAGGTGACGTCCTTCAATTCGGTCAGGGTCTGGTTGACGAGAAGCCAGCGGCCGGCGTGGAAGATGAAATAGCCGACCGGTTTCTTCTGTTCCGCTGTCAGCCTCTCGTTGGGGAAAAGCGTCCGGGTGACATGCCACTGATAGAGATATTGGTTGGAATAGACCATCAACCGATGGTTGTCCGGCAGAAATTTCCCACCTCCCCTTGACGAGTAGAGATTGAGGACAGGCAGCGGGCCGATGAAGCGGGTGCCGCAGAACGGGCAGTGCGGGTGGGTGGTGTTGTCGAAGACGAACCATTTCTGGTCGCAGGCCGGGTTCGCACAAGGCTGGATGAGATCGACGGTCTTCACCAGCGCGCGCTCCATGTCATCCGCCGTCGGACGCGAGGCCGGATCATGCAAACCGGTGACGAAGGCCTTGGTGAAGATTTCCTTCAGATAGGGTCCACAGATATCGAACGGAATGCGGCTGGTGTCCGCAAAGGGCAGGAAACCGGGTTTCACGGAAGTCGGGTCCGTCCGGTTCGAGGAATCCGCCGGGTGCTCCACGAACAAGGCGTTCAGTCCCATCGACAACTCCTCATCCCGCTGGGCGTCCGCATCATGGATTTTCCGGCCCCGCAGCGGATGCCGGTAGAGCAGATACATATATACCAGCACGGCGAGCGCGTGACGGTCGGTCTCGATCCGGGGCAGGAATTTCGCTGCATCGCCGATGGAAAGTTTCAACGATTTCATCACCTCCGGGGCGATGAAATCCGGGGTCCCCACCACATCGGGCGGATACTTGTTAGGGACGACCAGAGTATCGATGTCGATGATGCAAGAGTGGCCGCCCGAGGGATCCAGCAGGACGTTCTTGTAGGAAAGGTCCGAGTGGGCGAGGCCGGCCATGTGAAGCCTGCGGACGGAGCGGGAAATCTTGATGCAAGCGGTGATGTAGCTCAGCCACGTTCCCCGTTCGCGGGGATCGAGATGTTTCTGCTGGTGGTTTGCGGAGGCGAACCATTTGCCTTCCTTTTCCCGCCCCTTGATGCCGAGGAAATCACCGTTCTTCGATCCATGCTCGAAGAAGAAGCAGGAACGATAGGTCGGCATGACGACTCCGACCATGCCCTTTTCCTCGATGATATGGCTGGGCCAGCAGAACAGCGGCTCCCAATAGTCGCCGCCTTCCTGCTCGAAGATGCGCTGCCGGTATATCCCGGTGATGTTGCGGATCCGCTCCATCGAGTTGAAATCCGGCTTCTTCCGGTACCAACCGATCACCTCTTTCCTGTCCTTGGAGAAGAAGACATCCTTCATGCCGCCAGAGCCGGCCTGCGCCTCGTCGTCAAACTGGAAGGAGGTTCCGTCCGTGGCCTTGAGATTGACGATGCTCATTTCCCGTGTGGTTTGGCGAGGATGAGGGTACGGTCGTCATGGTGACCGGGCGAGTGGAAGGCCATCCACTCCACAAGCGCGGCCGCGGCCTCATCGCCGTTTTCCGATGGGGATATCACTGCCAGGATTTCCTCCCAGAGCGACTCCCATGCGGCGGGGTCGGCGAGGCGCAGGTCGGATTCGAAGCGCGGGTCCGAGATGCCGTCCGTGACCAGGAGCAGGCCTTTGAACTCTGGAACGACATGGAAACTGATCCGCCCCATGATCGCCTCGGTGGTGGCGAGCGCCTCTTTCATCGTGAGGAAAACGGTCTGTCCGGCGAACTCGCCACCGTCCGGACGGGTCAGGAGGCACGGATTCCCGTTAGGCGCGCCGATGACGGCGGCAGCACCGTCGCCAATGGAAAAGGTGGCGATGAACCAGCGCCCGTCGTCCAAGGGGTGCAGCAGTGAGGTGATCACGGTGGTATGGAAATCCCGGCCAACCGCCTTGAGCGCCACGGCCTCCGTGTCGATGGCGTTGCGTGCTTCAAATGCTGCCTGGCCGAACAATTTGTATAGCGCGGCACCGAGTTTTGATTTCGCCGCGAGGTCTTCCTGCGCGGCAGCCCATTCGGAAACCAAATTTCCGAGGGAGCTTTCCGATGACTTGGCAAGAACTCCGGAGATATGGCTTTCAACGGTCCCGCAGGCGAGCTGCGATCCGCGCCGCGAGTAGCGCGAGCTTCCCGCACCATCCGCCACCGTTAGCGAATACCACGAGGTTTCCGGATACCAAGCCATGGCCATGTCATCATCGCGGAAACCGCCGATGTGGGCGTGGGATCGGCCGCGGAGACTCGCGCCGACGATCTCCAGCGGACCGCCAGACAGGCATTTACCATCCGAGTCGGGCTTCCAGAAGGGATCGGAGCAGTCTGAATCCAGGTTTTTCCAAAGCGAGCGGGGATCGGGGTTGATCGTGAGGGCGAGGACGAGATCAAGGGGCTCCGCGATCGCGGCGGACGGGTGAAGGCGGACCTGTATCTCGAAATCCCCGGGAGTTGCGGGTGTCCCGGAAACCGCCATTTCCCCCATCTCCAGTCCGGACGGAATTTTCGATAGAACCTCCACCTTCGCGACCGGACCGACATTCGTGCCATCGGGGACGGGGATCGCTGCGGTATAGTCACGCCCGACCATTCCGTTAGGGAGGCGGAGTGCGGGCTGCTCCGGTCTCGAGGGAGGAGCCTGCACCGGAATCTCCGGGGCTGGCGGCGCGACCTCCGGCAGCGGTGCCGGAGACAACGCCGCGGAGAGTTCTGCTAAAGTTGCCGTTCCATCCAGCATCCTGTCAACCACCGCGATGAACTCCGGCGGCCACGAGCTGGAGGCGGGATTCCCGGATAGAGGGCGGCGATCGCGGCGCGCGGGCGGTTGATCCGTGATGATGAAGTGCAATACGCCACCGAATGCCTGGACATCCCGCAGCCTGGTCTCGTCGGGGCCCGATCCGGGGCCATGCGGATAATAGATAGGGAGTTCCGCTTTCTCCGGATGTCCCCGGCGGCTATTGAGAAGCGCGGTATCGATCTCCCCGGATCGGCTGACCACCAGGCAGCCCGGAAGGATAGACCCGTGCCCTTCCCCGGCATCGTGCACTGATGATAGATAATCTACCAGCGGCTTGAGATATCGTTTCGGATCGTCCGCAAAGAGTTGATGGAATTTCCCGAGGAAAACCGGCAGCGGCAGACCTTCCTTAGGAATACTCGTGAAACTATGCTCGGAAGACATGGGAAAGGTCAGAACACGAGATTGACCTCTGGAGGAGGTGGCGGCAGATGGAGTTCCCCGGCCGGCCCCGCGCTCGCGCCTCCGGCAGCGACACTTGCGGAGACCCAGCGGAAGAAGTTCGCGAAGCCGCTGCCGTCCATGGTATCCAGGGTGACAACGTGATCCGCCAGCGGGGCCAGGTCGTCCTTCCTCGCCTTGGGACCCGCGGCACAGGCGATGATGGAGGCAAACCCGAGATTCCTGACCTTCGGGATCATTTCCTTATAGAGCTGGATGTCGGAAGGCACGCCATCGGTCATGAGGAAAAGGAGCGGCCGCCAATCGCCTTTTCTATCACCATCCGTCCGCAACACCTCGGTCGCCACGCGGCCGCATAGCATCTCCAGCGCCGCGCCCAGATGGGTGGGGCCGGATGCGGGGCACTGGATTTCCGGCATCATCAGGCTCTCCAGCGGGCTCAGCGGGAGTATGGTTTTCACCTCCCGGTCGAAGGTGATGATGGAAAGGTGCATCGACTCCAGCGCGTGCGGGTCCTGCCGCAGGGCCGCGAGCATCGCGCCTATGCCGGATTTCACCGACTCTATCGGCTCACCGGTCATCGAGCCGGAGGTATCGAGAAGGAGGTAAACGGGGAGTCTGCGCATAGGGGAAATCCGGTTGAACTCGTGGATCAGGTGACGATCTGTATCTCCGGCGGCGGCGGCGGAAGCTGGTCGAGGCCCTCGAGATCCTTGCCGGCCGTCTCGACCGCCTTGCTGTTGTTACTAACAGACGCGGAAACCCATTTGAAGAACTTGGCCATCGCGGACGAGTCGGAAGTGTCCAGCTTGACTACCGCGTCGCCGGCGATCCTCTGAAGGGTTTTCGTATCGCCCCCATTCACCGCACAGGCCACGACGATTCCCCATTTCTCCATCTGGAAGCGCTTGAGGCCCTGCTCCCAATCGTCGGTCGGCGCGCCATCCGTCATGATGAAAACCATCGGCTTCCAATCGCCTTTCGAGGACGCGGTGGTTTTCGAAAGGGATGCCGAGGCTGTCTCCGCCACCAGCTTGAGCGCCTCTCCGAGTGAGGTCGCTCCGGAGGCGGAAATCGACGGCACCTGGAAGGCGGCGAGTTCGGTCAGCGGAACCGCCTCCCGCGCGGTCGAGTCGAAAGTGATCACGCCGAGGTAGGCGGTTTCCAGCGCGTAGGGATCCTGCCTCAGGGCGGAGACCAACATTTGGACGCCATTCTTCACCTGTTCGATCGGTTCCCCGGTCATGGAACCGGAGGTGTCTAGCAAAAGGAATACCGGAAGTCTTCTCATGGTTCGATTATTTTTGCTTAATTGTATTTGTCCAGAAACGCCCTCAGGCCACCGGTTGTCGCCTGGCCAGATGCTTCAAAGCGCCACGCACCATTTCGTTTGTAGAGGCGACCGAACCTCGACTGCGGTTTCGATCGAGGAATCTTCGTCGAGCTCGATTTTGCAAATCTCGGAATTTTCGGACGCATCATTGTTACGGATGATCGGGTTGGATGTGTCGGGGATAGAAAGTTCAGAGAAGCGGGTGGGGATGTTTGCGCTCAAAGCACGAAAGTCATGCCCATCGCGCCAAGGAGGACGATCAGAAGTATGCCGACAACCGCAATGGCAAGGTTGGTCATGTTCGAGACGCTTGCGGAAGAGAGCGCGGTGTTGAGATCGGAGGGTGTGAGTTTACGGTAATTGTCCACGGCTACCTTGAGTTCCGGGAGGGAGGTAGCGAGCGCACCGGCAAAATAATGCAGGCCGGCGAAGACCGCGGCACCGAGGAATCCTTGCAGCGTGGTTCGATAAACAGCGGTCCAGCCAAGGAAAATCGCATTCAGAAGAAAGCTGCAGATGATCAGTCCGCCAGTGCCGATGGCAAATATCTTCCAGCTTTCCGTGTGCGCCTCCGAGTCGATGTCATCGAACAGCTCCGGACGTTTCCTTTTCTGATGCCGGTCCCACAGCAGAAATAGAATCACTCCCACGATGCTGATCCCCGCGCCCGTCAGAAGAAGCCCGGAGGAATGTAGTGTGGGTGTTTCCGTCTGGCGGGAGAACTGGTGGTAGCCAGTCATGTAGTAGTAGGCCACACTTGAAAACAGGAACATGAGAAGCGCCATAAAAACGTGCGTGAAAACGAGCTTCTTCTCCCGAGCCATCAGTGCGACGAGCTGTTTCGACTTACCGCCCTGACCGGTGAACAACCAATGAAGGAAGACCCATACCGGTGCGATAAGATACATGAGATAGATGTTCGCGAAGTTCGATCCAAGCGGGTTGGCGATGCCCCCCGCGCGACCGACACCGATCGAGACGAGCATGTTCGCAAGCTCCGGGTTGTTGGTGCTGGCATTGATGACCATGGTCCGGCTTTTGTCGCCGAAGTGCTTTCCGGCGAGCCCCGCTGAAGCATTGACCATCATGTCCGTGGTGATAGGGATGCCCCATTTGCATATGGCGAATGCAAGCAGCAGGGTTTCGATGAGGAAAAAATGCCTCCCGCCGAATGATCCCCAGTGGTCAGTCTGAAAATCATGAATACTGATCAACCAATCAATCATATCTACTTTTAAGATGAAGGAACTATTCCGGATGCCGATCACAAGCTACACAGCTTATTGTTCAATCGAGCCTGGCAGAACTTTCTTCCCCGACTGGACGATCGGCAAGAAAAATCGGGGACTAGGGGGGCGCCCAGCCGAAGGTTCCGGCACGACGCCCACCTGGACGCTGCTCAGGGTCAGATCGCCGCCGTTATCATTGAGAAAACGGACCCGATCGAATGCCTGGCCCGCCACGCCCCGGAGACTGATCAATGGTGCGGAGAAAAAACAGGGTGTTGTCATAGCTATTGGGTATCCGAGGACCGGATGCGGGTCTGCGATGGATAAGAACGTCGCCATCGGCCGTTGGGTTCAGGGGGGAATAACGGATCGCGTGGCCGGCCCAGCTCCTTGCACTCATGACCATTCCGTGACAAACCAGAAGGCGATTGCTGGCATTCTCCGCTCCATGAAACCCAACTTCCTCCGGCCGCTCGGGATTGTCGCGATTCTCACCCTCCTCTCCCAATCGCCTCTCCGCGCCGAAGAACCCGCCCTCCGCGACCTGCTGCGCGACGCCCTTTTCACCGAGGAGGTCACCCGCGATCCGGCCAAGGCCGCGGAAGTGCTCGAACTTGTGACGACGGAATCGCCATCGATTTTAACCGAGACCCTCATCAGCCACCTGCCAACACTAGTGAGTGAAACTGCCAGACAATGGCATCATCTCCCGCGAGTCCGCAGTCTCCTCCGCGCCCAGCCAGACGGCGGGTGGATCGATCACGATGGCCATCTCTGGTGGATCCGGGCCAGCGACGGGAATCTCGAATTCCTATCTCCGGATTCCATCCGCGCCGCTTTGGCCAAAATCGCTTCCGCCGACGATCCATCGTTCACCATCCGTGTTTCCACCGGCAGCCAGCCGCCGCGCAGCGAGGAGGCGCCCATTCTGTTAGCCGTCGCTCCGGTCGATTTCGGCACGGGCCTCCGCGCGGAGACCTGGCTGCGTTCGGCGGATCTCATCACCGGCAACGTCCGCCGCCAGCAGACCAGGACCCTCTCGCTGCCCGCGCTTGCCATGCTTGCGTCCATCGGCGTGATGTAACCTGGCGGCGCCGATCCGCGTACTCCGGACAGAACCAACCCACACCGACATGATCCGATTCCTCATTGCACTCACCGCCCTCGCCGCCCCGCTCGCCGCAGCGGAACTCAACCCCGCCCGGATTCCCGCCTCGGCGAAATGGCTCATCCACACCGACATCGACGCCATCCGCGCCAGCGAGTCCGGAAAGGCCGCCTACAAATTCATCGAGCGCGAACATGGCGACCGCCTCCGCGCGTTGCAACGGATGTTTTCCCTCCATCTCGCCGACGATCTCGCTGGGATCACCCTCCACGGCGACGGCAAGAAGGACCATGCTGTCGCCATCATCAACGGCACCTTCGATCGCGAGCACCTCGAGGACATCGTCAAGGGCGCCGACGCCTACTCGAGCGCTGCCCACGGCGATTTCACCATCCACACCTGGACGGACAAGGGCCACGTCCAGCACGCGGCCTTCGCAGCGGACGACCTGCTCGTTTTCAGCCGGCAGAGACCCCTCCTTGAGGAGTCGCTCGACGTGATCCGCGGCGCCGCGCCGGCCACCGAAGATCCGCTCCACACCGCACCCGCCGGCACCCACATGATCGCCGCCGCCCGGATGGACGGTCTCGACATGCCGCACGACGCCGCCCGCATCCTCCAAAAGGCCGCGTCGCTGCGGATTTCCACCCAGGAAACCGAGGGAATGGTCTCGGTCCGCGTTTCCGGAGAAACCCGCGAAGCCGCCGACGCGGACCGACTCCTCCGGTTCCTCGACGGCGTCATCGCTTTCGGCCAGCTTGTCAATCCAGAGATCGCGGAGCTCAATCTCGCGGCCGAAGCGAAGGCCGACGGCAACCACTTTTCCGCCAGCCTGAGCATGCCCGCCGATCAATGGATCTCGATCATGGAGGCGGAAGCCGCCAAAAGAAAGTAAGCGCACACCCGCCCTTTGAACGCCGACTCCTCCGATCCCGACGACCGCCATCTCGTGCTCCAGGCGCGGGATGGCTCGGCGTCGGCATTCGGCGCGCTGGTGCACCGCCATCACGGGCGCGTCTTCGGCTTCCTGCTCACCCTCACCCGCCACCGTCAGGACGCCGAAGATCTCACCCAGGAAACGTTTCTCCGAGCCTGGGACAAGCTGCACCACTACGACCCCGGCCGACCCATCGTCCCCTGGCTGCTCACCATCGCCCGCCGCCAGACCATCGCCGCCTTGCGGAAATCCCGCCCGCTGCCGCACGACCTGCCGTTTCCCGCGCAGCCCGAACCGCCCGCACCCTCCATTCCGATCTGGGAGATGGCCCGGCGGCAGCTCGCACCGGACGCCTTCAGCGCGATCTGGCTCCACTACCGCGAGGAACTGCCCGTCAAGGAGATCGCCGCCATCCTCGGCAAGCGCGAGGGTGCCGTGAAAGTGATCCTCCACCGCGCCCGCAAAACCCTCGCGATCGCCCTCCGCGGCGGCTCCGCCCCCGGCCGCTTCCCCGATTCCCTGCCAAAGCCCCAGCAATCTCTCCCATGAAACCCGACGATCATCCGGAAATCGCCGCAGCCCTGCGCGCCGCCAAGCCCGATCCGCATGCGCCGGCCGATCTGGAAACCCGCATTCTCCGTGCGCTCGACCACCACCGCCGCCTCGCTCCCGCACCCCGCGCCCTCCCTCTCTGGCCCTGGCTCGCCATGACGGCCGCCGCCGCGGCGGTCATCGCCGCCGCCCTCACCCTTGCCACCCCGCCCGGACCCGCCGCCGTGCCGGTCACCTCCGCTCCGCCCCCCACCGCTCCCGCGGCCATCCCGCCACCCGCTTCCCCGGAATCGGCGGTTCCGGACTCCGGTGACGGCGCCCTTGCGGTGGTCTCCTACAATCCGCTCGAAACCGAAACTCGCGCGATCAGCCGCGATGCGATCCGTGCCGCCCGCTTCCTCCTTGAAAATCTCCCTTCGCTCGAGCTGCGGCAACAGTGAAGCGGGGTTGTCCCTCACTTCATCCCGGACAGGCTTTTCAGATCCAGCAGACCTCAACTTCACCGACTCGCCACTGCCCGAAAGGACCCAAACAATTCCAGCGGGTGGTCTTCAGCCCTTGAAGCGGTTGAAAACCCCACATCGGCGCTTCATGCGGAGAGTCTCTCCTCCGAGCGGTCCAAGTGGATGAAGTGGCTCCAGCTCTCGTCGCCCAAGCCGTTCTCGTGCATGCCGAAAAGCGGGCGCCAGCGCGGCGCGATCGGTTTGCGGAGCGGATGCATGTTCGCCTCGTGGGGAAGTTTGTTCGCCTTGCGCGTGTTGCAGCGGATGCACGAGGTGACGATGTTTTCCCAAGTCGTGCGGCCGCCTTTGTCTCGCGGAAGAACGTGGTCGAGGTTCAGTTGGCCTTCCGGCAGCACCTTGGTGCAATATTGGCAGGTGAACTTGTCCCGCAGGAACACGTTGCGGCGGGTGAATTTCACCTCCAGCCGGGGCAAACGGTCGTAGATGCCCAGCACCACGATCTTCGGCACCCGTAACGTCACACGGACGCCGTGGATCACCTCCTCGGCCGCGGAGTCCGCGGAATAGCCGATCCATGAACCGAGATCGTGGGTCTGGAATTTCTCCTCACCTTCCACTTGCACGACCTGGGCGTGCCCCAGGCAGAGCAGATGCACCGCCCGGCGGGCGGAGCAGGTGTGCACCGCTTGCCAGAACCGGTTGAGCACGAGCACGGGGAGTTCGAGTACGGCAGTCATAAACCTTTCCCAACTAAAACCCTGCGAAGCTAGCAGACAGCGCTTCCCCGGCAATCGAAAAGCTGCACGGATTGGTTTGAGCGTGCCCTCACCCTCGGGCAAAATGGCGCACGCCTTGAATTTCAAAGAGGCCGGATCAGTCGGGCAGCACCCGGTTCGTCTCATGTCTCAGGTCCCTCGCCGCCTCCAGAAACACCGCATCTTCCCCGATGTTGGTGGCGAGATCCCCTACCCGCTCCAGCGAGCGCACGATCAGGATCAGGTGCAGGTAATCCTGGCTGCGGCCATTCGATTCCTCGATTCGGGAACCGAAGGTGGCGGTCGCCTCATGGTGCATCCGGTCGAGCTCCTTGTCCCGCCCGTGGAGAGACGCACCGAGCGTTGCGTTCCGATCGCTGTAGGAGGAAATGGCATCCCGCAACAGATGGTCGGCCAGCGTGTAGAGCGGCTCGATCAAGGTCACGTCCTGGAGCTCGTGGCTTGCGCTGACCTTTTTCGCTCGCTTGGCGATGTTGGTGGCATGGTCGGAAATGCGTTCCAGATTCATCGATATCTTCATCGAGGAAACGACCAATCGCAGATCCGTGGCCACCGGGTGGAAACGGACGAGGATTTCCATCCCAAGCTGGTCGATGTGGCGTTCGTGGTCGTCCACGTCGTCATCATCGGCAATCACCGCATTCGCCAGCTCGGAATTGCGCTCCAGCAAGGCGCGGATCGCACGCTCGAGATTGTGGCGTGCCTTGGCTGCCATGGAGAGCACTTCACCGCGGAGGGCGTTGATCGCCTGGTCGAAATCGCGAAGGATATGAGGAGATTGCATCGGAGGGGGTCGAGGTGTCAGCCGAATCGGCCGGTGATATATTCTTCAGTGCGCCCGACGGAAGGATTGGAAAAGATCGTCGAGGTGACGTCGTATTCCACCAATTCCCCGAGATAAAAAAACGCGGTGCGGTCGGATACCCGGGCGGCCTGCTGCATGTTATGGGTCACCATCACGATTGTATAGTTTTCCTTCAGCTCGAGAATCAGTTCCTCGACGCGTGCGGTGGCGATCGGGTCCAGCGCCGAGCAAGGTTCGTCCATCAGGATGATCGCGGGATCCACCGCGCAGGTGCGGGCGATGCAGAGCCGCTGCTGTTGCCCGCCGGAGAGGCCGAAGGCACTCTCGTGCAGCCGGTCCTTCACCTCGTCCCATAGCGCCGCGCCACGCAGTGCCTTCTCGACCGTCGCATCCACGACCTCCTTGCGCTTCTCCCCCAGAATCCGCGGCCCATAGGCGACATTCTCATAAATGGTCCTGGGAAACGGATTGGATTTCTGAAAGACCATCCCGATCCGCCTCCGGAGTTCGACGCCATCCACATCCGGACTGTGGATCTCGGTCCCGTCGATCCAGATTCCGCCGCGCGAAACCCTCGCCCCGGGAATGAAATCGTTCATCCGGTTGAAACATCTCAGCAAGGTGGATTTCCCGCAGCCGGAGGGCCCGATGAACGCGGTGATCTCGTTGCGGTTGATCACCATATTGATGTCGGTCAACGATTTGGTTTTGCCATAGCTGAAATCCATGCCACGCACTTCGATGGCGGGCTGGCTCGTTTGCGGAGGGCTGGGCGCGGAGGTGGACATCTTCAACTGAATCGACCGGTGATGTAGGCCTCGGTTTCGGAGTGGGCGGGCCTTTCGAAAACCTGCAGAGTCTCGCCATACTCCACCAGCCTTCCCATATAGAGGAACGCCGTCCGATCCGAGCACCGGGTCGCCTGCTCCATGTTGTGGGTCACGATGACGATCGTGAACTGTTTCTTCAAACCGACAATCAGCTCCTCGATCTTCAGCGTCGCCAGCGGATCGAGGGCGGCACAGGGCTCGTCCATCAGCAGGATTTCCGGTTCGTTCGCAATCGCGCGGGCGATGCACAACCGCTGCTGCTGACCACCTGAAAGCCCGAAAGCGGAGTCATGCAAACGATCCTTCACCTCGTCCCACAGCGCGGCGGAGGTGAGTGCCCGTTCGACCGTCTCGTCCAACTCGCGCTTCCGCGAGCGCCCGGCGACCCGCAAACTGAAGATGACATTCTCGTAAATCGATTTCGCAAACGGATTGTATTTCTGAAACACCATTCCCACGCGCTTGCGGAGTGAAATCACCTCCACCGACGAATCATACAGACTGGTCCCACCTATCCGGATATCCCCCTCGTGCCGCACCCCGTCGATGAGGTCGTTCATCCGGTTGAGGTTTCGCAACAGGGTCGATTTCCCGCAGCCCGAAGGCCCGATCAACGCGGTCACCTGGTTCTCGGGAATCGCCATGTCGATGTCATAGATCGCCTGAACCTCACCATAATAAAAATTGAAGCGATCCACCCGGATAAAGTCCTGGCGGGCGCTGGTTGGGCTGGGGGAAGGGTCGGACATCTCAGAAACTGCTGACAGCAAAGCGTTTTTTCAGGCGGTTGCGGATCATGATGGCGGTGAGATTCAGTGTGACCACCACCACGATCAGAAGCAGCGCGGTGGCATAGACCACCGGAATCGCCGCCTCCGCGTCGGGAGACTGGAACCCGAGGTCGTAGATATGGAAACCGAGATGCATGAACTTCCGCTCCGGATGGATGAACGGCGCGATGTCGTCGATCGGCAGCGTGGGCGCGAGTTTCACCACACCCACCAGCATCAGCGGCGCGACCTCGCCCGCCCCGCGTGCCATGGCCAGAATCACCCCGGTGAGAATTCCCGGCAGCGAGGCGGGAAGGACGACGCGCTGGATGGTCTGCCACTTGGAAGCCCCGCAGGCGAGCGCTGCCTCGCGGACACCCCGCGGCACCGCGGAAAGCGCCTCCTCCGTCGCGACGATCACGACCGGGAGGGTGAGGATCGCCAGCGTGAGCGATGCCCACAGAATACCAGGGGTGCCGTAGGTCGGTGTGGGCAGCTTGTCGGCAAAAAACCACTGGTCAATGTTCCCCCCGACGAAATAGACAAAGAAAGCCAGGCCGAATACGCCAAAGACGATGGACGGCACTCCGGCGAGATTGTTCACCGAGATGCGGACGATCCGGACCATCAGACCTTGTTTGGCATACTCGCGAAGATAGATGGCGGCGATCACTCCGAAGGGGGTCACGAAAAAGCTCATTGCCAGCGTCATCACCACCGTGCCGAAGATGGCGGGAAACACCCCGCCCTCGGTGTTCGCCTCCCGCGGTTCCTCTGACAGGAAATTCCAAACACGATGAAGCATCTCCCCCACACGTTGGGCAAGATTCGCCCGATTGGAGGGGAAAACCCCTATCAGCGAGCTTGCCGGGAAAGCCGCCTCCCTCCCCTCGACATTTCTAACGATCAGCCGTGAATCCTCGAGTTCGGCGCGGATTGCGGCCGCCTCCGCCTGCAATTGCTCGAATCTCGCCTGCAGCTCGGCGCGCCGGGTGGCGGCGACAGCGGGATCCAGATTGTTAGACCTTTCCGCACGCGCCAGCTCCTCCAGCTCGCGACTCACTTCACCAATCCGCTTGCGCTCGATCACCAGCAGGCTTTCGCGCGCCGTCTTCGCCTCGCCGATCATCCGCTCCAGCTCCCCTTCGAAACTCCCGGCGTCCGCCGCGATGCGCGCACCCCCGGATTCCAATGCGACCGGCTCCACGATCGCCGGACCGTACTCGGTCCGCTCGACCAGCAACAGGGACTCCGGCCGGGTCCTGCTAATAATGTTAGAGCGGTCGATGAACTTGAATGCCTCGCCTGTGAGATCCTTGTTTCCGCGGAATATCTGGATCTCCTCGTGCATCACCCCGTCGATGTCGCGCCGTTCGGATTCACGGGTCACCACACCGGCGATTCTCTCGATGGCATCGCCGTTTCTGATTTCCATCACCTCAATGCGGCGCGGCCAGAACGACGAAGTGCCTTTGACGAGGATCAGCAGCAAGAGTCCCAGCGCCATCACCACGCCGATCGCCAGGCCCGCGGCAGTCAGCCAGACCCACGGCTCGCCTTTCCGCGATCGGCCGGTGGTCGAAAACGGGGTCGGTTCTTTGGAAGGCTCGGACGACATGTTAGACAAGCTTGTTGCGTTCGCGCAGGCGCTGGCGGAGCACTTCCGCAATGGTGTTCATCACGAAAGTCATGGCGAATAGCACGACAGCGCCGAGAAACAAGGTCCGGTAGTGGGTCGATCCCACCGGCGCTTCCGGCAGTTCGACCGCGATGTTGGCGGAGAGCGTGCGCATGCCGTTGAAGATGTTCCATTCCATGACGGGGGTGTTGCCGGTGGCCATCACCATGATCATCGTTTCACCGACCGCGCGGCCGAATCCGATCATCAGCGCGGAGAAAATCCCGGAAGAGGCGATCGGCAGCATCACCGTCCACACCACCTGCCAGCGGTTCGCACCGAGCGCGGAGGCGGCGGCCGTGAGGGACCTCGGCACGTTGGAAAGCGCATCCTCGGCGATCGTGAAAATCACCGGAATGACGGCGAAACCCATCATGAATCCCAGCACAAGCGAGTTCCGCTGCTCATAGGATGTGCCGGTCGCATGCGGCCACCAGAGTCGGAAATCCGCGATTTCCCGGCCCGTGGTGGGATCGGTGTAAACGAAAAGGATTCTCTCGACGACCGGGCCGAGACTCCAGGAAGCCCAAGCCGCCGCCGCGAGAAACGGCAGCACCACGATCCATTCGCGTCCGCCTTCGAAGCGGTTGCGGACCTGGATCGGCAGTCGGCACCATCCGTAACCCACCAAAAGCGCGGTCAGGGGAACCGATATCACTAACAGAAGGACCGAGGGCACCCGGTCTTCCAATATCGGCGCCAGCCACAAGCCCGCCAGGAAACCAAGCACCACGGAGGGCAGCGATGACATGATTTCCATCGTCGGCTTCACCACCCGCTTCACGCTCAGAGGCAGGAAAGCGGCGGAAAACAATGCCGCCAGCAGTGCCACCGGCACCGAAAACAGCAGCGCGTAAAGCGTCCCCTTCAGCGACCCGAAGATCAGCGGAACCAGCGAAAGCTTCGGCTCGAAATCATCCGTTCCGCCTGTCGACTGCCATTGATAAACCGGCTCGGAACCGCCCTCATACCAGACTTTTCCGAAAAACGCCCGCCAACCGGCATCCGGATGATGGTCGTTCACCGCGTATCGCATGGTCGTGCCGTCCGCCGCCGCGATGAAGAAATGCTCGCCCTTCGCATCCAGCACCGCGCTCACCGGATCGATGTCGACCTCGCCGCTCCAGCGCACCGCTCCGGACGTGCTGTGGCGGATCGAGAGTTCACGGCCCGCCCCTGTTAGGAAGCTGCGGTTCCGCTGGCTCGCGGCGAACACCACGTTCCCCTCGCCGAGTTCCGGGAACTTCTTTGTCTCGCCGAACAACCGCTCGCCCTCGCCTTCCTGCCGGAAAAGACTCCACTGCTCCTGCTGGCCGTCGGCTCCGGTGATGATGACCGAAACTCCGCCAAACAGGAAGTTCATCTGCCGCGGCGGCACCCCACCGAACGGCTGGAAGACCTGACGCTTCGAAACTCCCCGGGTGTTCGATTGAAAATAGACCACCTCGCCGTTTTCGCAGCCCACTAGGACCATCTCCCCGTTGGCGGATGCCCGGACCAGGCTGGCTTCCGCAGGCAGATCCGCCGTGATCTCCGATTCCCCTAGCAGCGACAGCTTTCCCGCGCCGATCAACCCGCGTTTCATCCCCAGCCGCAGCACCGAAACCGTGCTCTCCGGAACGGCCCCGCGCCGCGCCACGATGATCCGCCCCACCCCGGAATCTCCGTAGCTCACCGCTGTGACCGGACCCTCACCCGTTTCCAGCGGGAACCAAGGTTCGGGAGTCACCGAGGTTTCGATGCCCGAGCTCCGCCCGTCTTCATAGGTCCGTTTGTAATTCACGATGAATGAACCCACCCGCCCGTCCGCCAGGCCGAGCGACACCCGCCGCTGCACCGTGTCGTAGGAAAACGCCGTGACCTCCACCTCCGCAAGGCCGGGCACTTCCACCTCCCGCCGCCCACCGGTCTTCACCTCCACGAAAACCACCTCGTTGCCGCCATCATAGAAGAACGGCAGCTCTCCCCACTCATCAACCCCAAGGATCCCGGGAGCCGTTCCCGCGGAGATTTCGCTGACCCGTGCCACCTCCGCTTCCCTGAAAAGCGGAACCACCTCCTTGCCTATGAAATAGAAGATCCCGAAAATCGCGATGATCACGCCAATGCCCCCGAAGCGGATTGCCACCCCCATCAGCCGGTCGGTCCAGAGGGTCGCGCGCGAAACGTCGAAGCGCTTGGGATCCGGCAGTCTGGGTTCCACTGGGGTGTTCATGAGGCGAGGGCAAAAAAACGCGGCCGCGCGAAGCTAGAAGCCCGCTGTCCTCAGGGGCAAGCTCCGGCTCGCGGACCGCGTCGAGGAATTTCCCGGGATCATTTCTCCAGCGATCCCACCACGTCGGCGGCCACCTCGGCTGGCAACGGGAAATAGCCGTCTTTCTCCACCACCGTCTGGCCTTCCTTCGAGAGCACGAACTTCAGGAACTCCAACGTCAGCTTGTCCAGCGGAGCTCCGGGCTTCTTGTTCACGTAAACCACCAGGAAACGCGCCAGCGGATAGTCGCCGGAAAGCGCGTTGTCATAGGTCGCATCGTGAAACTCGCCGCCATCGGTGGAAAGCGGCACCGTCCGCACGCCCGACGTCTTGTAGCCGATCCCGGAATACCCGATCGCGTAGATGTCGGAGCCGACGCCCTGCACGACCGCGGACGAACCCGGCTGCTCCTTCACCGCGGGTTTGAAGTCACCCTTATCGAGGGCGTTCTCCTGGAAAAACCCGTAGGTGCCGGAGGCGGAGTTGCGGCCGAAGAGCGAAACCGGACGGCCTTTCCAGGCGTCCAATCCGAGTTGTCCCCACTGCGTGACTTCCTCGCCACCCATCTTGCGGGTCTGCGAGAAAAGAGAATCCACCTGCTGCATCGTCAGACCCTTGATCGGGTTGTCCTTGTGGGCGAACACCGCCAGCGCGTCGATCGCCACTTTCACTTCGGTCGGTTTGTAGCCGAACTTCTTCTCGAACGCGTCGATTTCCTCGGCTTTCATCAGTCGGCTCATCGGGCCGATCTGCGCGGTGCCTTCGATCAGGGCGGGCGGCGCGGTCGAGGAACCCTTGCCCTCGATCTGCACGTTCACGTTCGGATAGGCCTTCTTGAAACCTTCCGCCCACAGCGTCATCAGGTTGTTCAAGGTGTCCGAGCCGATCGAATTCAGGTTTCCGGAAACCCCGCTCACCGCCTTGTAACCGGGCAGTGCGGGATCGATGTGCGATTCGGCGCAAAGCGCGAATGGCGTGGCCAGCAGGACGCTGGAAAGGCAGGTGGCGATGGTATTCATGATCTTGATGGATGTGACCGGTCCGCGGAGCGCCGACCGGCGAGAGCACTCGGCGACAAATCCCGTCCGAGATCAAAGATTCGAATGTGACGGGATTGTCACTTGCGCGATACCGCCAGCGGACGGCACCGCCTGGCAAATCCCGCTCGCCGGGGCGCCCGCCACACGTAACCCTAGCAGCCTGTGGATGCCGCCGCGCATTGTGACAACTTTGTCACGCGGTTTCCATTCCCGGGTGACAGGGGTGTCACCTAGTTCCGTCACGTTTCCGTCACGCAAACAACCCAACCCGATGCAAACCGCCCGCGTTCAAATCGCCATTGTCGTCCTCAGCCTCACCCTGCCCGCCAAGGCCGGAACCGGACAAGCCGCCACTCCGCAACCCGCCCCCACGTCGTCCGGAGATTGGTGCACCTGGCTCCAAAGCAAGCCCGGCGTCCTCTACAAGAACCCGGAAAATCCCGTCCTCCAGTCGTTCCAGATCGGCGGGCGCGTCCAATACCAAGC
>JBBSJY010000034.1:0-29141 GCA_038256845.1 Verrucomicrobiales bacterium
AAAGCCCAGCTTCATCGAGGCGATCAAGCCGCCGCTCGCCGCCGTCCTGGCCTCCCCGCATTTTCTGTTTCTCGTTGAGCCCGGCCCTGCCGATGACGGCCCGCGCCCGCTCACGCCCTACCAGCTCGCCAGCCGCCTTTCCTATTTCCTCTGGTCTTCCATGCCCGACGACGAGCTCTTCAAACTCGCGGAGAACGGAAGTCTGTTAGATAAGGAAATCCTCCTCGCCCAGACCGACCGCATGCTTCGCGATCCCAAGAGCCGCGCTTTGGTCGGAAACTTCTCCGGCCAGTGGCTAGGCCTGCGCAAGGTCGGCTCCAATCCTCCCGTCCAAAACCTCTACCCGGAATACGACCGTCATTTCGAGACCTCCATCGTCCGCGAAACAGAGGCCTTCTTTGCCGAAATCCTCGACCACGACCTCGATGCGCGGAACCTCATCCACAGCGACTTCGTTACCATCAACGAGCGCCTCGCCCGCTTCTATGGCATTCCCGGCGTGAAGGGCGACCACATGCGCCGAGTCCCCGTCCCCGAGGGCGTCCAGCGCGGCGGCCTCGTCACCCAGGCTTCCGTCCACACCATCACGTCGAACGGCACCCGCACTTCCCCCGTCCTCCGCGGTGTCTGGATCCTGAAAACCCTCCTCGGAACCGACCCCGGCCTGCCCGTCGCCAACGCGGGTGAAATTGCCAACGAGGTTCCCGGCATCGACAAGGCCACCGTCCGCCAGCGCCTCGAAATCCACCGCGAGGCCGCCGCCTGCGCCCGCTGCCACAACAAGATCGACCCGCTCGGCCTCGCCCTCGAGAACTTCGATGCCGCCGGCCAGTGGCGCGATCAGGAAGGCCACGGCTACCAAGGCCGCATCCAGGAAAACGATCCCGTCATCGATGCCAGCGCGAAAATGCCCGATGGCACCATCTTCGTCGGCGTCCGCGGCCTGCAAAAGGAACTCCTGCGGCAGGACGACAAATTCCTCACCTCCCTCTCGGCCCAACTCCACACCTACGCCCTCGGCCGCGAGCTCGGATTCGCCGACCGCCCCGCCGTCGCCGCCTCCGTCGATGCCATGAAAGCCGAAGGCACCTCCCTCCGCGCCCTCATCCGCCACATCGTCGCCTCCCCCGCCTTCACCACCAAATAGCCCGCCTTATGAATCCTCTCCTGCACCCCACCCTTTCCCGCCGCACCGTCCTCCGCGGCCTCGGCGTCTCGCTTTCGTTACCGCTGTTAGAGGCGATGATGCCGCGCCTTCACGCCGCGCCGTCCACTTACAAACCGCTCGCGCGCAGCGCTGCGAAACCCGTCCCCCGGGCCATCTTCTGTTATGTCCCCAATGGCGTGAACATCCAGCAATGGCTCCCCGCCTCCGCCGGCAAAGGCTACGCCCTCTCCCCCACCCTCGAAACCCTTCGCGACCACCAGGAAAACTTCTCCCTCCTCAGCGGTCTCGGCCACCCCCACGCCACCGGCGGCCACTCCGGAGCCGACACCTGGCTCACCGGCGCCGACCTCCGCCGCGTCCCCGGAAAGGAATATTCCAACACCATTTCCGCCGACCAACGCATCGCCGAAGCCATCGGCCACCACACCCGTTTCCCCTCCCTCCAGCTTTCCGATGGCTCGGGCACCGGCAGCGCGGGCCACAGCCACACCCTTTCCTTCGACCGAAATGGCACCCCGCTCCCCGCGGAAAACAGCCCGCGCCGCCTCTTCGAACGCCTCTTCGTCCCCGATGACGCCGGCTCCCGCGCGGCCACGCTCCGCCGCTACGCGGAAAAACGCAGCATCCTCGACGATGTCCTCGGCGAAGCTAAATCCCTCCAAGGCCAGCTCGGCCACGCAGACCAGACCAAACTCGCCGAATACCTCGACTCCGTCCGCGAAACCGAGATCCGCGTCCGCCGCGAGGAAGACTGGATCGACATCGCCAAGCCCGAGATCGATCCCACCGGCCTCCAGCTCGAAAGCAAGCCCGGCGACGGCCACGACCGACCCATGTGGCTCGATGTCATGCTCGAACTCAGCTACCTCTCCTTCGTCACCGATGCCACCCGCGTCATCACCTTCGAATGGTCCCGCGAGGCTGGCGGCCACGGCGGCGGCGGCGAGAACCACCACGAACTCTCGCACCACGGCGGCGACAAAGGCATGCTCGATAATCTCGCCCGCATCGACCGCTTTCACCTCGAGCGCCTCGCCCGATTCATGACCTTTCTCAAGGAAACCGAAGAGGCCAATGCCAATCTCCTCGACCACACCATCATCGTCTTCGGCTCCGGAATGAACAGCGGCGACCGCGGCGACCACTCGCCCAAAAACCTCCCCCTCCTCGTCGCCGGCGGCAGCGCCTGGGGTCTCCACCACGGCCAGCACCTCGCCCACGACGAGGAAAAGCACCCGCCCCTCTCCAACGCCCTCCTCACCGTCATGCAAAAGATGGGCGTCGAGTCCGACCAATTCCAGGACGCCACCGGAACGCTCACCGGGTTGGCGTGATCCCGTGGCGGCGGTTTTCAACCGCCAAGCCCCGGCTCCGCTACCTCAACGCCCCTCGTCTCCCATGAAAGCTTCCATCCTCCTCATTGCCCTTCTCGCGCAAGCCCTCAACGCCACCCCGGACCACCGTATCATCACTCAGGAGGAAATCGTCGGCACCAGCGCGACAGGATACGCCATCCTGCGCACCGTCACCGACAATCTCGGCAGTCACTACTCCGGGCAGGAGTCGATCTGGCTCGACGAGTTTTCGAAAAATCGTCAGGACGGCGAGGAGCCGCGGCGCATTCTCCTCCTCGAGACCGTCCATTCGATCGATGCCACCCACAACGATCCAAATACACCGCCGCCCATCGCTCAAAACGTCCAGCAACGGGATGAAAGGCTCCTATGGTCGGCCATTCTCGAACGCTATCCCCAGCGGGCTTTCCAAGCTTGGACCGCCGAAAAACGCGCCAGATTCTCCACCCATCCCGACGTCGGCGTCTCCTTCGACAACCGCATTCAGGTGATCTCCGCAAATACCATCACCCGGGATCTCTTCCCTGGAGCCGCGGGCAAATTGACATGGCAGCTCGAGGAAGTGGTCGAAGACTCGAACTCGCTCTACCTCCGAATCAACTCCCAAGATGAGAACGAAGTTTCGCACAGCAGATTTGTCTTTGTCCCGCCCGCGCTCGCCAAGCAGATCGGTGATCGAGCTATCATGGAAGATCTCTATCTGGTTGCCGCCACTGTCGACACCCTTGATGAAGCCCTCCAGCAATCGGCCGTTTTGCACAAGCGGTCCATTGAGAATAAACAACCGGTTTCACTGGAAATCTGGTCAGCTTGGCATCCAGTAGACAAAATCATCCACCATATCGCCGTCAGCAACACGGCAAATATCCTGCTCTCCGGAAAATTCGAGGCCACCCGCACCGCTCTGGGCACCGATCTCATCCCCACTCCGTCCACCGACTTCCGGGAAGTCACCCGCGTGCCTCGCTAACCAGTGCGATGAAACGCCTGAAATATTAATCCTGAAAGGATTAGAGCCAGTAGCCCGGGGTCGAGGAGCAATCGCGACGACCACCCCGGGTTTCGTGATCTCTTGGATTTGCACCCTGAAAGGCGTGCCAGAAACGCCGGATGTGCATCGGACGTCCGCACCCTCTGCGACCCCCTTTCGGGGTCGAATCCTCCTGTTGATCACGTTCCCCGGGTATTCGTCGCGATCGCTCCTCGACCCGGGGCTACAATCTGCGATCCCCTGCCGGGATCAAGAATGGATCGGTCCACAATTCAATCCCTAACGGCATTGGTCCTAAAGGACCATCCCCTCACCGCAGGACGACGTAGAGCGCGTCCTTCGGAAAGGTGAGTTTCGTGTGGCCGCCTTGCTTTTCGAGTGCGATCTCCGCCACCGGATATCCGTTCGCATCGAGAACATAGGCGGTGGACACCGTGTTGTTGCGGAGGATCACATCGAAGTCGTTTTGCTCCAGGTTCCATGGCGAGGTTCCCAGTTGGGTGATTTTGAAACCTTCCGTGACCTTGCCGTCGTTCTCGCGGGTGGCCGGCTCCTCGGCATATCCGTACGGCCTCGCGGTGGTTCCCGCCTGGATGAGGATGTTTCCCGAATCCGCTAGATTCTTGCCGTCAAGACTGACGACCTGGATCGATATGTAATCGTTGCGAACCTCCAGATCGATATCTTTGAGACGGATGGGGGAAAGGCCTTTCAGAAAGCCCGCCGCTGCCTGTGCCCGCGGCGTGTCGAGCGCCAGCGCTCCCTTCCTATGATCGAGCTGAATCTCCCCGGTGATGCTGCGGACGATGCCTTTGTCATTGTCAATCAGGCCGGCCAGATCGGCGACCCTGCTGTTGGCGGGGTCGCCGCCGTAGCGCACGCGCACGGGGCCGGCGAGAAACGCCAGGGGATCCACACCAGCCCGCACAGGTGAGCTGTCCGGCAGATCGCCTGCGTCGCGATTGGGATCGAATCCGGGCTCCTCCACCAGAAGGGAAGAGCGCCGTTCCCACATATCTTGCAAGGCCCTCTCCTCGTGCACCACGGTTTCGCCTTCCTTGACATAGCCGTTGCGGAACATGATGGCTGCCGCCGGAAACATGCCCATCTGGACGGGGGTGCTCGTGTCCCACTTGCCGAAGGGCGGCTCGAAGCCCTCGCCGATCGTGAACCAGTAGAAGCTGTCCACGCCGGTGAGGGATTGGTAGGCCGCCACCGCCAGGGCACCCTCCGATTGATATCGGTTCGGCGGCACCCATTGGCTTTCGGGAACTATGAAGGGATGGCCGACGGGTTGTTTCGCATTGATCGGCATGCTTTGGGGATGGGTGAGCGCGGAGCGGGGTTGATAGAAATCGCCTTGCAGGATGGCATAACCCGCCCGCTCCCCGATGTGATTCACGCCGAAGTATTTGTTGGATCCGATGACCTCATTCGCGGTGTAGGACCAGCGTTCCGAGTCAAGGAGCTTTACATCATCCGCCGTTTTCCAATTGCCGGCGTTGATGAGTTGCGGAGCGCCCACCTCATCCCGCAGGAACGCGGCGACCATGGTGTTGAAGCGATGCATGGTTTCGGTGAAGAACTGGAGCTGGTCGGCCATGCGCTTCTGTCTGCCGCCTTTCTGTTCCTGCGTCAGATGCCATATCTCGAAAATGCCCGCCTCTCCGGCGGCGACGTTGTCATCATCATGCTTGTGACCGTCCCAGCTTTCCATGGCCATTTCCATCGATCCGTGCTTTTCCGTCAACCAAGCGGCATATTGTTTTCGGAGCAGGGCCAAGGCCTCGCCCTTAATATTCTGCGAAGTGTAGAACAAAAGCGAATCCTCGTTCTGGATCTGGAAAATCGCCACCGCCGGCTCCTCCTTGAGCGCCACGCCGGTGTAGGGATTCTTCCGGGTGAACAATTCCCGCAGCCATGATTTGTAGGCTTCCTGGAGCTTTGGCTCGAAGAACAGCAAGCCGGCCATGTTGTCCGAGTCCGGATTGCTAACACCTTGGGCGGGATCGTATTTCGTGTGACTGCCCCAATAGGGCGATAGGGTCGTATAAATGCCGGCCCTCTTCATCCCCGCAACCAAACGCCATATCTCATCAAGTGTCCGCTCGTCGATTTTTGAAAGGTCGTTTCCCTCACGTGGAACGACGCTGCCGTGATAGCGGACCATGTTGATTCCACGCTTGGCATAGAACGTTCCCCATCGTTCGATTTCCTCCACGGGGGCTTCGTCACGCGCGACATACGTGGTGCCGCTCCAGAAGCGGATCGGTTTGCCGCTGCCATCGACAAAGCTTTCCCCGTCCCCGGAAGTCCTTATGAAGCCGCTTTTCCCCGCCGGGACTTCGTTGAGATACCGGAGGTCCAGCAGCGCCCCGTCCTCGAAGGTGTCCGGCGACGGTTCGAAGGCCCACTTGCCCGCATCTGCGAGGCCGGATTTCTGCCCGGGACGCAGCGCGTGGTTCGGCGCGAAGGGGGATTTCGACAGCACGATGGCATCGATCGCCCCATGATGGTTGTTGCCGCTCGTCATCCGGAAGGAAATCCGCCGGGTGCCTCCGGCCAGCTCGACTTTGCCAAGATCGATCCACGCGACGAAACGCATGTCCGCCTTTCCGTCCGTCGCGATGTTCACCTGCTGGACCGGTTTGGAAAAATCGACCGGCAACCACTCCCCATCGCCGATCCGGTAGTCCATCGCGGGCTTGCCCACCGGGTTGGTGCGGATCCAGAAATGATAGGTGCCGTCCTCCGGAATATCAGCCAGGTAGCTGGCTTCGGCGGCATCGCTGCCGAAATGCGAGAGCCACTCCCCACCGGACAGCTCTTCCTTGCGCACGCCGTCATACCATCCGTGGCGATGGGCTGTGGATTTCTCCGCGTCCTCGCCTTCGATCCAGACCAAGTCCTTGGGAGCCGAGTCCACCCGCATCCGCACCTCCGGCATCGGCGCGGCCTGCGCGCGCACGGCGTCGCCATAAGAAGGGATCGCCAGAGCCAAGGTGAACGGAAGGGAGCGGATCGGGAAATGCGGCATATCCGGGAGACAACGGGCGGACCGGCCCGGCTCTATCCTTTTGACACTTAAATCGGGCAGGTCGGTCGCCCAACGGATGAGGCAGCGGGGAAAGCCGGGATGACGGGCAGTGGCAGGACAAGGCAATCGCCGAGCAGGATACCGAAGCGCTTCCGGCGATGAAAAACGACTCACTGCCAAACACACCGGAAGACGAGCAGGCTGAGCTGAAGGAGGTGATCGAAGCCGTCCCTCCAGAAAAAGTCATTTTCACCGCCGAGCCACGTTTCCACATCAAAGACTGGACCGTCAGGGTGCCGGGACCGCTTCCTCGATTCGATAGAAGCTGGAGCCCTCGGGTGCGGGATCGTCACTGAAGGTGTGGGTTGCGACTCCTGTGACCGTTTCACCGATGGGAATGAATGCGGTCAGGTCGCCGCTGCGGGCCAGCGTGTAAGTGGTGATTGGATCCAGAGCCTCCACGGTGATCTCGAACGCGGTGCCGTTGAATCGTGTGCTTGTGATGATCGGTCCCCCGTCGGTGGGGATGTTATTGGCGCTCTGCGGATCAGTACCCGCCGCCAACTCCTGCGCGTTGGTGAGGCCATCTCCATCCGGGTCCCCGTCCGGACCATGGTCCGGACTGGACGATCCGTTGGCGGTAGGGTCGAGGTTGTTGGCGAGTTCCCAGCCGTCGGGCAGCCCGTCACCGTCCCCATCCAGCGAGTTCGGGATCTCGATGATCCGGACGTTGTCCACCGCCACGCGCGCACCGCTCACATGGCGGATGAAAACGACGATGTTGCCTCCGGGCGGTGTAGCTCCCGTCACCAGCGAATAAGGGCGCCCGAGTGCACCCGAACCGATATTGGCAAGAATGCTTGCGTCGCGGAACGTGCTAACGACGTTGTCGGCGTCGGGATTTCCCGAAGCGGGGAGGATACCACCGATGTCCATCCAGCCGGGATATCCGAGGTCGGTGCCGACGGCATCGCTGGAGAACAAGCCGAATTCGACGATTCCACTGGCGAAACCGGGACGGAGCGCACTGGCCAAATCGACCAGATAGGTGGTATCCGGACTGAAGGCGACGCCGGCATCCTTGTAAAGATATGCACCAATTTCCCCTATGCCGACGTGTTGCAGTCCTTCGCCGCCGGAAAAGCCGACGGACGCGTTGTCCTCCACGAAGGAGTCGTTCGTCGCGGGTCCGTTCATCAGGATCCAGCTATCGGGAACCCCATCGAACCAGGCACCGGCCACATCGGGAAACTCAAATCCGTGGTTGGAGACGGGGATGATGGGGAGGGACGAACCATCGAGAGTGGGGTCCGTGCCCAAGAGAAATTCCCAGCGGTCGCTGAAACCGTCTCCGTCTGTATCGGCCAGATTCGGGTCCGTGCCGGGGGTGACTCCGGCGACATAGGGTTCGTCGGGATTCTCCTGGCCATCCAAAAATCCGTCGCCATCGGTATCCGGATTGCTGGGGTCGGTTCCGGTAAGGTCGGAACCGAACCAGAGACCCTGATTGTCTTCAGCGAAGTCGCTGAGTCCGTCGCCGTCGGTATCGGGGTTCCGCGGGTCGGTTCCCCGCAACAGCTCTTCGAAATTGCTCAGGAAATCTTCATCCGGATCGCCCTCGGGGCCATTGTCGATATCGATCGTCCCATCGTCGAGCGGGTCCATGGTATAAGTCACCTCCCAGCCGTCCGGGAGTCCGTCGTCATCGGTGTCGGGAATGAGAGGATCGGTTCCGGCGACCGCCTCCTCCCCATCATTCAGGCCGTCGCCGTCGGTGTCGGGATTGCGGGGATCCGTACCATCATCGAGTTCCTGGGCGTTGGTTCTGCCATCGTTGTCGGGATCGCCATCCCCACCGTTATCCGGGTCGACCGAGCCGTCATCCTCCGGGTCGAGGCCGTAAAGGATTTCCCACAAATCCGGCAGGCCGTCTCCGTCCGAATCGTCCTCCGGATTCACCGTGGTATCGGAGCCGATGATCTGGAAGCCATTGATCGGAGAGCGTAAAGCCGCGGGCCCGGCTTCTTCCGCACGGATGTAGATTGACTCCGCGGTGACGGCGCTGAAAACGGTGAAATTGCCGGTCCCGCTGGTGCCGGTGACCCGCACGAAATTAGGGCTGTCGCCCCAGTTCGAGGCATCCAGAATATTCACCCGTGGAGTGAGATCTGCGCCGAGGCCCGGGTCTCCGTTGACGGAATTGCCGGAGTCCGTGGCGGCCAGCCAAATCCTCGCCGCCCGGGTGCCATCGCCGGAATCTCCATCGGAGTAAACCACCACACTGTAGGAACTGAGGCCGTTTTCGGCCATCCAGGTATCCAAGCCCCTGATCAGGATGGTCGGTTTGTCATCATTGGTCCCGCTGACGCCGCCGAATGGTTCGGTGATGGGAGCTCCGTTGGAGTCGGCGTATCCCTTCATGAGCTTGTTGTCGCCGCCAAGGGTCTCATTCGAGTTGTTCCTCCAAAAGTTGGGAGCATCCCACTTGACGTTAACCGGGGTGACGGCCCCGTTGCCGTCGACAAGTGCGACGGGTCCCCCGAACACGGCCGGACCGAGATTGTTCCAATTCGCTTGTTGGTAGCCGGGGGCGCCAGCGGACTCCTCCGGCCCGAGGTCTTGGGCGGCTCCTTCCGAAAAGCTGGAACCGATTGGCAGTTCCAACGCGGAGGAGGGAACGGATGAAATCAAGGCCGCACAGATTGCGGTCATTACGGCGGACCGGCGGTCGCCGGGTCGTGGATCGGAGGGTTTCATGGGTTTATTACTATATGAGTCAGCGGGTTGATTGGGGCTCCCGGCTTTGATTGGTACGGTTTTCCCGTGGATTCAACCGCATTAATCAAAGCAGAAACGTTCCCCGTTCGCAGCAAAATTCATGCGGGAGATGTGCCCCGCCTTGGATTCCCGGCCGCAACCGGCTAAGACCGCGCCATGAAACTGCGCGTAGCCACCACCGGCGTCTGGATTCTGATGCTCTTCGCCTTGGGCGGTTGGGCATTTGCAATTCTCCTGTGGATGCGGGAAGCGCTGCCGGAGCCCTATGTGTTTGAGAAATCCTTCGGCGGGCAGTCCCGTGTTGGTGCATCGCTCGCCGTCGCCTTCGAAAGGGAATGCACCGATCTCACCCGCGCCGGTGCCGCCGTCGGATTCTGCGTCCTTGATGAAAAAGGCGAAACTCTCTTCGCCTCCCCGCTGGCAAAAACCGCCCTCTGCCCCGCCTCCGCTCTCAAGACACTCACCACCGGCGCGGCGCTCGCCAAATTGGGGCCTGAATTCCGTTTCGAAACCCGGCTTGTGGCAACCGCCAAACCGGATCAGGGCGGCCGACTGGCTGGGGATCTCATTTTAGTCGGCAGTGGCGATCCCACGCTCACACGCGACGATCTCGACCGGCTGGTGGAAAGCCTCAGCGGAGTGGGTGTCATCACCGGCGAGGTGCGGGTGGATGCGTCGGCCTTTCCCGAGAACCCGGTGAACGACCACTGGAACTGGGGCGATTTGGGCAATGCCTACGGGGCCGGAGCCTTTGGGGTCAATCTCGATCGGAACCGGATGATCGTCCGCTTCCAGCCCGGGAGCGAGGTTGGCGAACGCTCCGAGCTGCTCGGCAGCGATCCCGCGCCGTCCGGCTTGGAATGGACCAACCACGTCACCACGGAATCCTCCGGCACCGGCGATGGCGTGGTGGTCTACGCGGAGCCCTACGGTCGTCGGGTCACTCTTCGCGGAACCGTTCCCGCAGGCTCGGATGCCTTCTCCGTCCGTGCTTCTCTCGCGGATCCCCCGGCCTTTGCCGCCTCCTATCTCCGATCCTTGTTGGAGGCGCGGAGTATCGAGATCCTCGGCGAAGAAACCGCTGGTGCCGGCGACTCTCTCCTGCTCGCCACCCATCGCTCCGCCCCGCTCGCCGAGATCATCGACCATCTCCACCGCGTCAGCGACAACCTCGAAGCCCAGTGCCTGTTCCTCACCCTCGGCCGTCTTTCCGGCACCGATCCCGCCGAAGCTGTCCGCACTCATTGGGAAAAGCAGGGGATCGACTTCGCCGGCCTCCGCATGCTGGACGGCAGCGGCCTCGCCCGCGCCAACACCATCCGCCCGATCGATCTCGCCCGGGTCAATTTTAGGGCCCGCCACGGAGCTCACGGCGACCGCTTTCTTCAAAGCCTGAATGAATCACTCGACGGCCATGTCCGCGCCAAGGCCGGGGCCATGTCCGGCGTCCGCTCCGATGTCGGCTTCGTCACCCTCCCCGACGGCCGCGAATGCACCTTCGCCCTCATCGCCAACGCCGTTCCTCCGGATCTCGATTTCTGGCAAATCCGCCACCGCCTCCTCACCGGGCTGATGGACCTTTCCCCCTGAAACCCGCCCGAAGATCCCGCAGGGATCGATGAACAAGGCGGGGGATGCAGTCCAGCGCCATCGGTTCCGGACAGGCCCACCCGTCCGGAAAAAATCCTTGTCAAATCAACGGTTTATGGCCAAACCTCCCAACAGGATCGCCTTGGATATCACTCCGGGAAACCCTACGAATAAAGTCTGTTCGCTCAAGAAATGGAAGCCCCGTCAGAACTCTCACTTGGTCAGCGCACCGGATATTTGGTGAATGCGTGTCAGGTAGTTTGTGTCCCGGACTGCTGTGGCATAGGAGCGTATGATTTCTCACCACTTTATACCGCTGCTTATCTTACCCGGTTCACTGGGGTGGTGTCGAAGGAGGACGTGCAAGCGATCTCGGACGAATTAGGAGCAATGCTAGCGGAAGCAGAATTTCTCAGCCCCAATTCTGACGGTTTTGTCTGTTCGATTGCTGGAATGAACCAGTATTTTACAGCTGAGTCACTTCGCCAGTTTGTCGATGATATTAACCACAGCATGGTCTTAGCTCCCAAGCTCGTTGAGTTCGCGACACTCCTTAAGAACGAAGAAAGCGAACAAGCCGTGGATGGCAACCCCCACTAGCCCCTTTGTTCTCGATGCTACCACGTAATTTCAACCTTATTTCCACGATCAACACTGGCTCCCGCTAGTGGGGTTGCCATCACTCAAACGTTCGCTAAGATTATGAGTATTCTTCTTCGAGATATCCGGGCTTCCTACGATTCGCGTCACTTTGGAGCTTCGCTCGAGGAGGAGTCGATCACGATTTGGCGATCAGATTTATCGACTCCCATCACTACAGTGCGTCCGGGCTTTTCGGGTGGAGAGAACCGGCACTTCATCGATCCGGTGAATCGACTCATTTACTCAGGGACATGGGAGGATGGACTCACCTGCTTTGACTATACTGAGAACCGCACCGTTTGGCACCGAAGCGATTTAATCGGCATTCAGGCTGTTGATCTATCTACTGGTTTTCCGACGTCGGTATTCGTGACACTCGAAGCCCCCGACTACCGCTTGGATGAGCCGGGAGTGGTCTCAGGGATCGTCGAATTGGCCACCGACGACGGAAGAACGAAATGGAAGGCTGAAGATGGCGATTGGGGTTACGCAGACCCAAAGCGGCCTGTTCTCGTGATTGAGGACAGCTGCAACGACGTCGTTCGCATTTTTGATGCCGCGAAGAATGAGACTGGATCGGCTCCGATGATTCACTTTGCCCTGCTTGACGTTGGGTTTTCCGATAAGATGATTGCTCTAGCCGAAGGCGCGAAGGGAGTGCGGATTCTGAACCACAAGGGCGACGTTATCTCGCAATACGTCCCAGAAGGTCGAAAGCCAAATTGCATTCGAGTTGCTTTTGTTGGAGATCACCTCTTTGTTTTCGACTCATGGGACGGATCATTTGTGACGACCATCAGTCCAGCCACTGGTGAGGTAGTTTCTGAGTATCAGCGCGAATCGAACGGCACCATCTGCTTCATTGACGATGGTTCGCGATTTGTTGATCCGTCTGGCCAAGTTTGTAGATCGATCGACGGTCAATGCGAGACAACACTCAGAGCCGGACAAGACGGTGGTGGACAACCGGCTACCCGCCCCGAGTCGAAATGACCCTCTTGACTACAACCTTCAACCCTGTTGCGGAGCGGCGCTCTCGGTAGTCGGTGCCACACCTCGACGTTCGGCGTCGCTACGTGCTACCCGCGAACGAACGATGAATCAAGTCACTCCAGCACCGGCACCTGGCCGTTTCGCGCGACCGGGACTTGTGGTATCTTGGCTCCTGCTTCTCGGATAACCACAAGAATCAAGAGGCAGATAAGACGCGGCTGGACAACCCGCTACCCGCCCCTTGACGAAACGACCTCGATAATTACATCCCTAAATCCCGTCACGGAGCGACGCTCCCGGTAGCGGGTGCCATCGCTTGAACGTTGGATCGGCTCCCGTGCGGATTACGGCCGGATGACCGGCTGAATCCCCGCCCGCCATCCGCCAGGGGCGGGCGCGCTCCGTCACGCCGGGGGGCGGGTGACGGTGACGGCCTTGCTGCCGCGCCCGTTGCCCTCCGCGGTGATGGAGCAGAGCTTGAAGCTGGCGCGGCGCCCGGGACGTTGAGGCCGAAGGTGACCGTCCACGTGCGGGCGTCCGTGCCCGGGGCGAAATTCGCCACCACGCTGTCGTCATCCGCATCGTATTCCTGGCCGGCGGTGGCGCGGAGCTGGAGGTCGGTCACGGTGGGATCGGTCACTTCGGACCAGCCGAACTCCGCCACGCGGCCTTAGGAAGGGAAGGGTGACGTTTCGTTCCCAGGTCGGATGTGCCGCATCACCGTCCGGAGATGATGTTGTATGGGGAAGCGCGGCCATCAGGTGGAGGGCGTGCTTGCGACGGAATGTTTCCACCGCTCCACCGCCAGCCGGATGCCGGCGGCCTTGTGCAGCGTTTCCTCGTACTCCCGCTCCGGATCGGAATCCGCGACGACGCCCGCGCCGACCTGATAGACCAGCCGGTTTCCCTCCCGCACCAGCGTGCGGATGGCGATGTTGAAGGAACTTTCGCCATTGAAGCCGAGCCAGCCGATCGCCCCGCAGTAGAGCCCGCGCGGCGCGGCTTCCAATTCCGAAATGATCTCCATCGCCCGCTTTTTCGGCGCGCCGGTGATGCTCCCCCCGGGGAAACATGCGGCCAGCGCATCGGGAGCCGAGACCCCGTGCCGCAACGTGCCGCGAACCATCGAAACCAAGTGATGGACCTGGGCGAGTGTTTCCAATTGCAACATGCCGGTCACCTCCACGCTGCCGAACTCGCAGACCCGGCCGAGATCGTTGCGCATCAGGTCGGTGATCATCACCAGCTCGGCGATTTCCTTGGCGGAAGTCTGCAGGTCGTAGGCGGATCGGCGGTCTTCGTCGGGATCGGAGAACCGCGGCCGGGTGCCCTTGATCGGGCGTGTCTCGATGCCTTGGCCGGAGATCTTCAGAAACGATTCAGGAGACGAGCCGAGTATTTCCCTGCCGTCGAGGGAAAGCCACGCGGCCATCGGTGCCGGAGTGGTCTCGCGGAGCACTTCGTACAGTCCGAAAAGCGACCCACCCTCCACCTCCGCCCGGAACGCCTGCGAAAGATTCGCCTGATAGATATCGCCCGCGCCGATCCATTGCCGGATCCGGTTGACTCTCCCGATAAAGTCCGCCCGATCCATTTCCGCGCGGAAGCCACCGATCGTCACCGGCTGGTCTTCGGTCTCAACGAGGCAGCGTGAAAGACGGCCGGTTTCCCACCATGTCCCGTCGTCATGACAGTAGACGAGCATTTCCCCGTACTCGCCGAAGACAAAGCGCCCTTCGTAATCGACCCAGCCGCAGAGGCCGCCGAGCGGAAATCCGTGATCACCGGCGAGGTCCGGGCCCTTGTCCAGCGAGGCCTGCAGGACGCGGCGGTCCGGTGCTCCGAAGATCGACCCTTTCAGAATCCGTGCCGGCCGCGCGCCGATGACCGAAATCGGCCGTCCAGCGGATAACGGCACATTTCCCGCGGTGTCGAAAAACACCAATCCCGGCAGGTGGCGAAGCCGCGCCGCCACCTGCACCGGCAGCATTCCTTCCAGACGCGATGGCCGCGCCAAAGTTCGCATCACAGGATCCGCCATCGCGCGGGAAAACAAGACGGAAGCTCGCGCCGAAGCAAGCGGCAAAGACGACGTCAAGCGGACGGAGTTACGATGATCTCCTACACCGGCTCGGTCCTCACCCGGAAAATCTTCGACCGCGCATCCACCGGACTGAAGAACTGGTAGGGCGCGGGACCCAACACATTCTCCACCACGTCGTTCCATTCGAAATCCGGCGCGGGACCCAACCGCTCCACCGCCGCGGACAGGCCCGGCGCAGGCGTGAATGTCATCCGAAAGGTGTCATCCAATGTCTCGGTCACCAGCTCCGGCGCCGTCACCCGCGGCTCCAGAACCACATTGTCGATCGCTGCGAAACTATTGGCTTCCGATCCGATCTCGGGAAAAAAGCCGATTCCCACATCCCCGATGTTCGCAAGAAACCCCTCGTCCACCACAACAGCGGTCCATTCATCGTCTTCCAGATAATACCAATCCAGATCAAAGCTGAAATCCACCGTCCACCAACCATCGCCGTCAAAATCCTCCTTGAGGTAGGGAAGACTGTAGTAAATCCGTCGGCCGGCCGGCCCATCCGCCGTCACCGAACATTCAACCGATTCGAATTCATCCAGGTTGTCGATGAAGATGTCACAGGCGATGGCTTCCACATTGGCGGCGTTGTAATCCCCCTCAAAAGCGCCTTGCCCCACCTCGGGACCGGCGACGAAGGTCAGGGGGAAATCCCCGATGTGCTCGGCACCGATATAGGCGTCGCCGCCGTCCGTATTCTGCCATTCGGCAGGATAGAATTCCCCGTCCGAGTCGTCGAAAAGTTCCCACGCATCAGCGTTTGCCTGGGTATCGAAGGTTTCCCAAGCCCCTGGAACGGCTCCCGGGCAAAGTGGGGAGGCGAGGGCGAGCCCGCCAAATACGGCGGCCAGCAGGAGGCGGTGGGTCGGTCTTGCCATCATCATCGTTCAAGTTCCTTCCACTGACGGCTCCCCGCCACCTGAAATTCACCGCGATTCCCCGCCGGGCGACAATCCCGACTCTAGGGTTGCCAAAAGCCGATCCTCGTCTAAGCAATGCGCCCCGGCGAATCCGTCGCCCGCAATTCAGAAGAAAATCAAAGGCATGAAGGACCTCACCAAATACCGCAACATCGGCATTTTCGCCCACGTCGATGCGGGCAAGACCACCACCACCGAGCGCATTCTCAAGCTCACCGGAAAAATCCACAAAATCGGCGAGGTCCACGACGGCGCATCCACTATGGACTTCATGGACCAGGAAGCCGAGCGCGGCATCACCATCCAGTCCGCCGCCACCACCTGTTTCTGGAAAGGCCACCAGTTCAACGTGATCGACACCCCCGGCCACGTGGACTTCACCATCGAGGTTTACCGCTCGCTCAAGGTCCTCGACGGCGGCGTCGGCGTCTTCTGCGGCTCCGGCGGCGTCGAGCCGCAGTCGGAAACCAACTGGCGCTACGCCAACGATTCCAAGGTCTCCCGGGTCATTTACGTCAACAAGCTCGACCGCATCGGGGCCGATTTCTACCGCGTCGTCGCCCAGGTCAAAAAGATCCTCGGCGCCCACCCGCTGGTCATGGTCCTGCCGATCGGCACCGAGTCCGATTTCATCGGCGTCGTCGATCTCCTCACCATGAAGGCCCACGTCTGGGACGAGTCCGGACAACCGGAAAACTTCAAGATTGAGGAAATCCCTGCCAACATGCTGGACAAGGCCAAGGAATACCGCGCCCAGCTCATCGAAACCGCCGTCGAACAAGACGACACGATCATGGAAGCCTACCTGGATGGCAAGGAACCTTCCGTCGATGAAATCAAAAAGTGCATCCGCAAGGGCACCATCGACCTCGCATTCTTCCCGACCTACTGCGGCTCCTCCTTCAAAAACAAAGGCCTCCAGCTCATGCTCGACGCCGTGGTCGATTACCTGCCGTCCCCCACCGACGTCAAACCGCTTCCTGAAGTGGATGCCGAAGGCAACGAAACCGGCAAGTTCGCCATCATCGACCCGAAGGCCCCGTTCCGCGGCCTGGCGTTCAAGATCATGGACGACAAGTTCGGCGCGCTCACCTTCACCCGCATTTACTCGGGCACCATCAAGAAGGGCGACACTGTTCTCAATTCCTTCACCGGCAAGACGGAGCGAATCAGCCGCATGGTCGAAATGCACGCCGACGACCGCAACGAAGTCGATTCCGCCCAAGCCGGTGACATCGTCGCCATCGTCGGCATGAAGAACGTCCAGACCGGCCACACCCTCTGCGACGAGAAAAACCCGGCCACGCTCGAGCCGATGGTTTTCCCGGATCCCGTCATTTCCATCGCCGTCGCCCCCAAGGACAAGGCCAACGCCGAGAAGCTCGCCAACGCCATCGGCAAGATGATCCAGGAAGATCCCTCGTTCCGCGTCGAAACCGACGAGGAGACCAACGAGATGATCCTCAAGGGCATGGGCGAGCTCCACCTCGACATCAAGATCGATATTCTCAAGCGCACCCACAAGGTCGAGGTCACCGTCGGCGCCCCGCAGGTCGCCTATCGCGAAACCATCACCAAGCCGGTCAACGACAGCTACACCCACAAGAAGCAGTCCGGCGGCTCCGGCCAGTTTGCGAAAATCGACTACTCCATCGAGCCCGGAGAGGCCGGTTCCGGCTTCATCTTCGAATCGAAGGTCGTCGGCGGAAACGTTCCGAAGGAATTCATCCCCGCCGTGGAAAAAGGTTTCAAAACCTCCATCCACAAGGGCCCGCTCGCCGGCTACCCCTGCCTTGATTTCAAGGTCACCCTCAACGACGGTGGTTTCCACGCTGTGGACTCCTCCTCCATCGCCTTCGAAATCGCCGCCAAGGCCGCCTACCGCCAGACCATGGTGAAGTGCGCGCCACAGGTGCTTGAGCCTATGATGAAACTCGACGTCTTCGCTCCCGAAGAAAAAGTCGGCGACGTCATCGGCGACCTCAATCGCCGCCGCGGCATGATCCAAGGCCAGGAGCCGACTCCCGGCGGCATCCGCGTCAAGGCGGAGGCCCCGCTGAGCGCGATGTTCGGCTACATCGGCGACCTCCGCACCATGACCTCCGGCCGCGGCCAGTTCTCCATGGAGTTCTCCCACTACGCCCCCTGCCCGAGAAACGTCTCGGACGACGTCATCGCCAAGGCCAAGGCCAAGGACGAAGCCCTCCGCGCAGCGAAATAAGCGTCCAACGTTTCAATCCAAAACCCGCGTCCTCCAGTGGGGACGGCGGGTTTTTCTTGTTCGTTTCGCCTCCCCATTTCAATGCAAGATTGCCAGCCCCTGGCACCCTGCTTTAAATTCCCAACAAGGATGAAGCAATACCGGCCCAACGTTGACCGTCAAAAATGGCTCTACTCCATGATGAAATCGCGTGCCGTGATGCGTCGCCGCCAAGGCAAGCCCGAGGGCAATGCCGATGTCGCCAAAGGCAAAAAGCAAATCCCCGACAACTCGGAACCCTGGCTCCCCGCAGGCGTCCGCTCCGTGGCGGATGCCTTGTGGATCTCTGACAGGATCAAAGAAGACATGGAACGATGGAAGATACCGCTACCGCAGACCGATTGATCCGGTTACTTGCAAGCCGCTTCAAGGTGATCACTTTGGGAGGAGTTGCAGTCATCTCACATGGATTGAATCGAAATACCTACGATGCCGACATCTGGCTGGACCCTGGTGGCACCCTTGCAGATTGGGTATCGCGAGTAGGTCCAGTGATCTTTTCCTTTCCCTCAGCCAGTCCGGTTCGCATCGGGACATGGCGTCCTTTCACCGAGGCCGAGTTCTCTCAAATCATCAGCGACGACAAGGTCATCCGGGTCATCGGATTGGATCGTCCCCTCGATATTTTCCGCGATCCCAACGAGCTGGAAATTTCCGAGTTCGACGACGTCTGGAACCGGGCTACGGCGCTCGACGACGGCACGCGGGTTCCGGATGCGATCGATCTGCTCGTCTCCAAACAGGCAACCGGTCGTGACAAGGACCTGCAGGACATCGCGTTCCTCGAAGCGAAGGCCGAGCGCGAATATCTCGCCAAACTCCCCACTGCCACCGCGGAAGAAGCCGCCTCCATGCTCGCCCGCTTCCTCACCCCGAAAGTCGCCGAAGCCGGACTGCACCACTCAGAGGAATCCGTCCGCCACCTCTCTCTTGGCTATCTCAAGGAACTCGCCGAAGAGGGTGATCCATTCGCCCGGGACATCCTGGAAAAATAGTCATACCAAGATCACTTCCACGGCTCCGGCTCCAAAAAGTTGAGTCCAACCTCCTGTTCAACCAAACCCCGCAGTCCTCCAAGGGCAGCGGTTTTTTTTGTTGCCCGGATCTCGACTGGAAAACATTCCAAATCGAAGAGGTCGAATCCGAAGTCGTTGTATTTCCACCGTCCTGAAATCGAAGAAAATCCTGATCCGTTCTCAGAGAAATCCGCATCCGAACAAAAGATGGCTTTACAAGTGTATTTCAAACACTTATTAGCCATGCATGCCTTTCACCTACGAATATCCCCGCGCCGCGCTCACGGTGGACTGCGTCGTGTTCGGTTTCGACGAGGGCGCGCTAAAAATCCTGCTGATCCGCCGGGGCATCGAGCCCTATCAGGACCACTGGGCGCTGCCCGGCGGATTCGTGAAACCGGATGAAACGCTCGACGCCGCCGCGCTCCGCGAGCTGCACGAGGAAACCGGACTCCGCGAGATCTATCTGGAGCAGCTCTACACCTTCGGTAGAATCGACCGGGATCCGCGCGAACGGGTGATCAGCGTCGCCTACTTCGCCCTCGTCCGCCGGGCGGATCATCTTACCGCCGCAGCAACCGATGCCGCCGAAGCCGCGTGGTTCGAGGCGGAAAAAGTTCCGGCACTCGCTTTCGATCACGCGGAAATCCTGAAAATGGCGCTCGAACGGCTGCGGGGAAAAATCCGCTGGCAGCCGGTCGGTTTCGAGCTGCTGCCGAAGAAGTTCACGCTGACGCGGTTCCAGGCGCTTTACGAAGCCATCCTCGGCCGCGACCTCGACAAACGGAACTTCCGCAAGAAGCTGCTCGCGCTCGATTTGTTGGTCGCGCTGGAGGAATTCACCACCGCCGGTTCGCGCCGGCCCGCGCAGCTTTACCGTTTCGACCAGCGCAAATACCAGACCCTCACCCGCCAGGGATTCATCTTCGACCTATGAACACGAACAACCCGCTTCTCACCGATCTCTATCAACTCACCATGGCCGCCGCCTATCATGCCAGCGGCCGGGCGGAGCAGGAGGCCGCGTTCCACCTGTTTTTCCGCACGCTGCCGTTCAAGGGCGGCTATGCCATCGCCGCCGGACTGGGCAGCGCGGTGGAATGGCTGAAAGCATTCCGCTTCGAGGCGGACGATCTCGAATACCTCGCCACGCTCCGCGACGCGGAGAACGCTCCCTTGTTACCGCCCGCATTCCTCGACTACCTCGGAAATCTGCGGCTCACCGTGGACATCGATGCACTTCCAGAAGGCACTTTGGTTTTCCCCCACCAGCCGCTCCTGCGCATCACCGGACCGATCCTCCAGTGCCAGTTGTTGGAAACCGCGCTGCTCAACATCATCAACTTCCAAACGCTCATCGCCACCAAGGCCGCGCGCGTCTGCCAAGCCGCGCAAGGCGAGCCGGTCCTCGAGATGGGCCTGCGTCGCGGACAAGGACCGGATGGAGCACTCAGCGCCAGCCGCGCCGCCCACATCGGCGGCTGCGCGACAACTTCGAATGTTCTAGCAGGAAAAGTTTTCGGCATCCCGGTGAAGGGCACCCACGCGCATTCATGGGTGATGTCGTTCGAGACCGAGCTGGAAGCCTTCGAACAATATGCCGCCGCGTTGCCGGGAAACTGCAAGTTTCTCGTCGATACCTACGACACCCTCGAAGGCGTTCGCAATGCGGTGAAAATGGGCATCAAGTTGCGCGAAACCGGCCACCGTCTGTTAGGAATCCGCCTCGATTCCGGTGACCTCGCATGGCTTAGCCAACAGGCGCGCATCATCCTCGATGAAGGAGGTTTCCCGGATGCAGCTATCGTCGCCTCGAACGATCTCGACGAAAACATCATTGAAAGCCTCAAACACCAAGGTGCAAAAATCAGCATCTGGGGCGTCGGCACCAAACTCGTCACCGGTGGCGACCAAGCCGCGCTCGGCGGGGTTTACAAACTCGCCGCCGTCCGCGACGAAACGGGAAACTGGCAACCGCGCATCAAACTCAGCGAGCAGGTCATCAAGGTTTCCACCCCCGGTCTCCAACAGATCCGCCGTTTCTCACAAGACGGGCAATTCATCGCCGATGCCATTTACGACGCCGAGCTGCCATGCCCGGAACCCTGCAACATCGTCGATCCCGCAGAATTCCTCCGTCACACGACCATCCCCACCGGCACCGCGCATGAGGATCTCTTGCAGCCGCTTTTCCGCGAGGGCGAGATGGTTGCTGCCCTGCCAACTCTGGCAGATTCACGAGCCCGCTGCCTGGCACAACTCGCCGCGCTCAATCCGAGCATCAAGCGTCTCGCGAATCCTCACAACTACCCCGCCGGCTTGGAAGCCGGGCTACATCAGAAAAAACTCGATCTTGTTAGGAAGGCCCGCCCGTCATGAAAACCATCGCCCTGGCAGCCACAGCGCTGAATCAAACGCCCCTCGCCTGGCAGAGCAACGCAGCGAACATCCGCGCGGCGATTTCCACTGCGCGCGCTGGTGGCGCGGCCATCGTCTGTTTGCCGGAACTCTGCGTGACCGGTTATGGCTGCGAGGATGCGTTCCTCTCGCCGAACACCCACGCGCAAGCATGGACCAGCCTTCGCGAAATCCTCCCGGAAACGAAAGGACTCGTCGTTTCATTCGGCCTTCCCGTTTTCCACCACAATACTGTCTTTAATGCAGCAGCGCTCGCGGTGGATGGAAAACTCGTCGCCCTGATCTGCAAGCGCCACCTCGCCGGCGATGGAATCCACTACGAACCGCGGTGGTTCAAGCCATGGCCGTTGCAGGTTCGCGATGTTTTCCATGCGCCTGACAATGGAGAAGAAATCCCCATCGGCGACATCGTGATCGATGTTGGCGGCGTGCGGCTGGGATTTGAAATTTGTGAAGACGCATGGGTCGCCCGCCGCCCTGGCGGCGATCTGGCAGCGCAGGCGGTGGACATCATTCTCAACCCGAGCGCCAGTCACTTCGCTTTCGGCAAACGGGAAATCCGTCGCCGCTTTGTCATCGAGGGCTCGCGTGCTTTCGGCGTGAGTTATGTCTATTCGAACCTGCTCGGCAACGAAGCCGGCCGCGCGATCTATGACGGCCAGACGATCATCGCCAGCGCGGGCGAGCTGCTCGCGGAAGGCCCGCGGTTTTCCTATCAGGACCAACTTGTCACCATCGCCACGGTGGATCTCGACCTCACGCGCCTCGCCCAAAGCCGCACCACCAGCCACCGCATCCAGCTTCCCGATGCCCACCATCCGGCTGTCGTCCGGGTGGATTTCGACTGGCCGGTGGTGGAAATCCAAACTCCCAAAACACCCGTCGCCGCCTGGGAGAAATCCACGGCGATCAAGGAGGAAGAATTCACCCGCGCCGTCAGCCTCGGGCTCTTCGACTACTTGCGGAAAAGCCACACCTGCGGCTTCACCGTATCGCTCAGCGGCGGTGCGGATTCCGCGGCGGTCGTTTGCCTGATTCACCTGATGGCGCGGCTCGTTCTCGAAGATGCGGATGCCGTAGGAAAAATCCCTTTTGTCCAACCCACAAAGGATGCGAATGAACTCACCCGCCAACTCCTCATCACCGCCTATCAGGCCACGGAGAACAGTGGTGAAGTCACCCGCCATGCCGCCGCCGTACTCGCCGAAGCCATCGGCGCACAACATCACGAACTCGACGTCACCGCGCTGCATCATGGCTACGTTGACCTCATCGGCAAGGCCGTCGGCCGCGAGCTGGACTGGCAGCGGGACGACATCGCCCTGCAAAACATCCAGGCCCGCGTCCGCTCGCCCGGGATCTGGATGATCGCCAATCTAACAAACTCCCTGCTGCTCTCCACCAGCAACCGCAGCGAGGCCGCCGTCGGCTACGCCACCATGGACGGCGACACGTCCGGCTCGCTCGCGCCCATCGCCGGCATCGACAAGGCGTTCCTCCGGAAATGGCTTCGCTGGCTGGAAACCGACGGCCCGCTTCTCAATGGCGGCCTCGCTAACATCCCGGCGCTCGCCGCGATCAACGTCCAGCAGCCCACCGCCGAACTCCGCCCCGCCGGTGCCGTGCAAACCGACGAAGGCGACCTCATGCCCTACCCTGTGCTCGACGTCATCGAGCGCGCCGCCATCCGCGACAAACGCGGGCCTGCCGATGTGCTCACCCTCATCCGCCGCGAATTCCCCGAATACTCCGAAGCTCAGCTCTTCCAATGGCTCACCCGCTTCTTCCAACTTTGGTCCCGCAACCAATGGAAGCGCGAACGCTACGCCCCCAGCTTCCACCTCGACGACCAGAACCTCGACCCGAAAACCGGCTGCCGCTGGCCGATCCTCAGCGGGGGATTCGCCTGCGAGCTCGAACAACTCAAACAACACATCCATGGAAAAAACTAACACCGTCCTCTCACCCCTTGACCGCCACCTTGGATGCCTCGTCGGTTTGGCAGCCGGAGACGCTTTGGGAACCACCTCGGAATTTCGCAGCCCGGGAAGTTTCGAACCCATCGACGACATCGTTGGCGGCGGCCCATTCCGGCTGGAACCGGGCCAGTGGACCGACGATACATCGATGGCCCTTTGTCTCGCTGAGAGTTTGATCGCCCGTTCGGGATTTGACCCGCTGGACCAGTGTGAGCGCTATCTCGATTGGATGAAAAACGGGCACCTCAGTTCGAACGGCAGATGCTTCGATATCGGCAATACGGTTTCCCGGGCATTGAGGAATTTCCAAAGCACAAGGAATCCATACAGCGGTCCCTCAGGAAATTACGATGCGGGCAATGGTTCGATCATGCGCCTGGCTCCGGTTCCCATGTGTTTTGCCAATGACCCTGAGCAGGCGATTCATCTTTCAGGCGAAAGTTCAAGGACGACCCATCAGACGACCGCTTGCATCGATGCCTGCCGTTATCTGGGCGGACTCCTAGCAGCTCTGCTCAATGGAGTAGGTAAGGAAACAGCATTGTCTCTCGCGTATCATCCGACGCGGGGTTCGTGGAAGGAAGGCGATCTCTGCCATGAGATCGCCGTGATCGCCGGAGGCTCTTTCAAAACCAAACAACCGCCCCAAATCCGCGGCACAGGTTACGTGGTCCATTCATTGGAAGCCGCGCTGTGGGCGTTCCATCATTCCGACAATTTCCGGGACGGCGCATTGCTCGCCGTCAACCTGGGAGATGATGCGGACACGACCGGTGCGGTCTATGGCCAGCTCGCCGGAGCGTATTATGGACTTGAAGGAATTCCGGCGGAATGGAAAAAGAAAATAGCTGACCTGGATCTAATCTGCGACTTCGCGAGAGATCTCTTTGATCGAGCGACCGCTTCTGCAGATCCGAATCAACGGACAAAATCATGAAAGCCATCCAAGCAGACATCACCACACTCGACATGGATGCCATCGTAAACGCCGCAAACTCCAGTTTGCTTGGAGGAGGCGGCGTGGATGGCGCGATCCATCGAGCGGCTGGATCGAATCTCGTTCACGAATGCCGGTTACTCGGCGGATGCAAAACGGGAAAAGCCAAGATCACAAAGGGCTATCGTTTGCCCGCCCGCCACATCATCCACACGGTTGGTCCCGTCTGGCAGGATGGACTTCATGGAGAAAGCGAGTTGCTGGCGTCCTGCTATCGCGCCTCGCTCGAACTCGCCGTCCGACACGGACTTTCCAGCATCGCATTTCCCTGCATCAGCACAGGTGTTTACGGCTACCCGGCGGAAGAAGCCTCGGCCATTGCTGTCCAAACTGTGAGGGAATTCCTCGCACAAACTTCCTATCAAATCGATGTCACGTTCTGTTGTTTTTCAACCCACGATCTGAATATTTATCAGAAATATTTAGCATTATGAACACCACTACCCTCTATCGCCCGGTTGGCCCCGAAGAACTCGAACTCATCCGTCTGAGCGATTGGAAGCAGTTCCCACCAAGGCTGCCGGAACAGCCGATCTTCTATCCGGTCACCAACGAAGCCTATACCATCCAGATCGCTCAGGATTGGAACGTGCGGGATTCCGGTTCCGGTTTTGTGACGGAGTTTGCCGTCGATAGCGATTTCCTGTCGCGTTACAAGATCCAGCAGGTGGGAGGACAGATCCACAAGGAGCTTTGGGTTCCGGCGGAAGAACTCGACGAGTTCAACCAACACATCGTCGGCGAAATCAAAGTTATGCACACTTTTACCCAACCATGAACCCACAACAATGAAAACGGACCTTCCATTGATCCATTCCCTGCTAGGAACGGTGCTCGGCGATTCGCTCGGACTGCCTTCGGAAGGGATGAGCCGTGCGCGCATCGCGAAGCGATGGAAGAGCCCGCTGGAGCAGCGGTTTCTGTTCGGTCGTGGCATGCTCAGCGACGATTCGGAGCACACGATTCTCGCTTCACAGGCATTGTTGCTCTGCGGGGGTGATCCGGCGGTTTTTCAAAAACGATTGGCGGGAAAACTGAGATGGTGGTTCGCGGGTATGCCTGCCGGGATCGGATTGGCCACGGCCAAGGCAATCATCAAGCTGTGGATTGGTTTTCCGCCGGGACGCAACGGAGTGTTTTCCGCAGGCAACGGGCCGGTGATGAGGGCTCCCATTCTCGGAGTTTACTTCGCTAATGACAGTGAGCGGCGGGCCGCGTTCGTGAAGGCATCCACCATTCTAACCCACACGGACCCCAAGGCGGTGGAAGCCGCGATGATGGCGGCGGATTGTGCCGCATTCGCGACCCAGGGGGAATTGGGCAGGGATTTGATTCTCGATCGGATGAAGGAGATCGCCGCGGCACCGGAATGGAGCCAGCCCATCCAACAGATCGAGGCATCACTGGCTCAAGGAACGAGTGTGAAACAGTTTGCCGACGAAATGGGATTTTCGAAGGGTGTCTCAGGATATTCCGTCCACACGATGACCATGGTGTTGTTCATCTGGCTGAGGCATCGCGGGGACTTCAGTTCGATTGTTAGCGAGGCGATTGCCTGTGGCGGAGATACGGACAGCGTTGCCGCCATTGCCGGAGGAATCGCGGGTGCGGAGACGGATAGCTTCCGACCCGCGTGGTTGGGCAAGCTGACGGACCACCCCTATACCGTGGACTACATCACCCGGCTTGGCACAGCGCTCGCGGAATCGGTTCAAGGTCGATTGGTGAAACCTCCATCCGTCGCCAACTGGCAGATCATCCCCAGAAACATCCTCTTTTTCATCACGGTCCTGTTTCACGGATTTCGTAGAATCTTTCCCCCTTACTAAATATAGCATGCACGCACTTCTCCTCATCGATATCCAGAACGACTTCCTCCCCGGCGGCGCGCTCGCCGTGCCGGGCGGCGACGAGATTATACCAATCGTCAACGCGCTGATGCCGGAATTTGAATTGATCGTGGCGACCCAGGACTGGCATCCGCCGGATCACGGAAGTTTCGCAGCCAATCATCCGGAGAAGAATGTTTTTGAAACAGTCGATCTCCAAGGATTACCGCAGACGCTGTGGCCGGTGCATTGCGTGCGGAACACGGGCGGGGCTTTGTTTGCACCCGCGCTGGAGACACGCCGGATCGCCCGGGTTTTCCCGAAGGGCACGGATCCCAAAATCGACAGCTACAGCGGCTTCTTCGACAACGGCCATCGCGGCGATACCGGGCTCGCCGCATGGCTGCGCGGGCAGGCAGTCACCGAGCTGACACTCTGCGGGCTGGCCACCGACTATTGCGTGAAATTCACCGCGCAGGATGCGTTGGAATGCGGCTTCAAGTTGAACGTCCACCTAGCAGCTTGCCGGGGCGTGGACTTGCAAGCGGGAGATTGCGACAAGGCGGTCGTCGCCATGCGCGAGCGGGGCGCGGTGATCCGATGAATCCGCAGTCCACCCGGGCGGAGGCGGCGCTGCTTCTGATTCCGTCCGCGGCATTGTTGTTAGCGGCTTGGTTCAAATGGGCTCCCATCGATTTCACCGAGGCGTGCGGTTTCGTGACGGGCGCGGTTTGCGTGTGGCTGGTGACGAAGGGGAACATCTGGAACTGGCCGGTCGGTCTGGCGAACAATGTGTTTTTCGCGGTGCTGTTCTGGCGCGCCCGACTGTTCGCGGACATGGGATTGCAAGGCGTCTATTTCGCCCTCGGCATCTGGGGCTGGTGGCATTGGCTGCGCGGCGGTAAGAATCATTCGCGCCTCGAAGTCACCCGCAGCACGCGTGCGGAGTGGATCGGGACCGCGTTGTTTTTGGGTTTCGGGACGTGGGGATTGCGCGAGTTGCTGATCGCCGTGAACGGAGCGGCGCCCTTCTGGGATTCTCTAACCACCACGCTGTGCCTCGCCGCGCAGTACCTGCTCTGCCGGAAGCGGATCGAAAACTGGTGGCTGTGGATCACGGCGGACCTCATCTACGTGCCGTTGTATTTCTCGCGCCATCTGCCGCTGACCGCGATCCTTTACGCGGGATTCATCGGCCTGTGCGTGATCGGGCTTTTCCGATGGAGAAAGGAACTTCACGCTTCACGGCCATGAATCCGCGGGTGGAATTCGGGCTCGGCGTGGTCATCGGGAAATTCCTGCCGCCCCACCGCGGGCATCATTTTCTCATCGATACCGCGCTGTCGCGATGCGCGGCGCTCGTGGTTATCATTTGCGAAAAACCCGGTGATCCGGTTCCTGGGAATGTAAGGCAGCTATGGCTTCAGGAAATGCATCCCTCAGCCGACGTTCGCCTGATTGACGACCGTTACGATGAAAACGACTCGCGCATCTGGGCGGAGAATACCATCCGCTGGCTGGGTCGCGCCCCCGACGCAGTCTTCACCTCCGAGCACTATGGGGATGCATATGCCGCGCACATGGATTGCCATCACGTCATGGTGGATCATATGCGGCTAGCGGTGCCATGCAGCGGAACGATTGTTAGAAGGAATCCATTTGCACAGTGGGAATACCTGTCGCCGCCGGTCCGGGGTTGGTTTGCGAAACGCATCGTGGTGCTCGGTGCCGAATCCACCGGAACGACGACGCTTGCGCAGGCTCTGGCAGAACATTTCAAAACGACATGGGTCGCCGAATACGGGCGCCAATACAGTTTCGAAAAACAAACGCGTGGCGATTCCGATTGGGAGACGGAGGAATTTCTGGAAATCGCCAAGGAGCAGTCGCGGCGTGAGGACCTTGCAGCCCGTGAAGCGAACCGTTTCCTGATTTGCGACACAAATGCCTTCGCCACGACACTGTGGCACCGCCGCTACATGGGCTTCGATTCACCCGAGCTCGATGATTTCGCAAAGCTTTGCCGGGCGGATCTATATCTGCTCACGGGTGATGAAATCCCTTTCGTTCAGGACGGTATGCGTGATGGGGAATCAATTCGCCATGAGATGCATCGCTGGTTCGAAGTAGCGCTGGCGAATCAGTCCGTGGATTGGTTGCTGCTGCGCGGATCTCCTGTCGCGAGGATGGCCGCGGCGATCAGCAAGTGTGCCCAAATCGCAGGCTGACTTAAAAAACTCACAGGGTTCCGCCATGTTCGGATACGTTGGCGACCTCCGCACCATGACCTCCGGCCGCGGCCGGTTCTCCAGGGATTTCAGCAACTACGCCTGCCCGCTCACCCCCGCGCTTTGAAAGGTCGCCTCCAGCATCGTGTCCAGCAAGCGTTTCCGGCCAGTTGGTGGCGCGTCAGCCAAACGACGAAATCCGTGACCGCCTGGCCATTGGAAATACCCGCACCACCTCCGCCGCCTGCCACCAGTGCTCCGCCCGATTGATCGCCTCGGCCATCGTCAGTGGCTGAGGCATTCTCCTTCCATCCGTCACGATGTGGATGAACTCGGCCAGCGTCTGAGGCACCAGCGCCAGATCATGCCCGTCCGATAGCAGGGAATGCAGCAGAGCGTCCGCCTCACGGTGAAACGGATGATCCCGAATTTCCGCCGCCACCAGGAAATCCGTATCAATCCCGTGCGTCAACGAGCATGCCTCCCAGAATATCGTCTTCTGTCGTGATCGCCTGAATCGGCCCGCCGACGCTCGCGGGCCGCCGATCCTTCAACGAAGTGGGCCGCTGCATGTGCTGCTGCCGGTAGAGTTCCATCGCCTCCCGGATCAACTCCGAGGCCTTTCGATCCGTCTTCCGCGCATACTGCCGGAATTCCCCAATGAGGCGTTTTATCTGAAAACCGGTTTGTCCTTTGCCAAGCGGGCCGGTATATCCGCTTCACCCCCATGAAGGAACCCGCGGTCCGCAAACAGGCTTTCGGCCGCATGTCACTACTGGCGCTCCTGGCGATCACTTCCGTCGGAACGTGGCAGCTTCAGCGAGAGCCGCTCGCTCCGACCGTTG
>JBBSJY010000035.1:0-28958 GCA_038256845.1 Verrucomicrobiales bacterium
CCATGGCTGGCAGCCGAGCGATTTGCGGAAAAACTCGATTACGAGGCCCGCTCCTTGCCCACTTGGGAAGAACCCGGTTTCGGGGACTCGGTTTGGATTGTTCCGGCGTTCATCCTGTCCAACGAGAGTTTTACAGGCCAGATGGAGGACTGGGTGACGGCTGGCGGCCACGCCGTGATTCTGCTGGAATACGCGGACTCGCAAACCAGCGATTGGTCGGATCACCGGTCGGATCCCGCACTGAGTCCCGCGCTCCGATCGATGTTGGAAAGAGCGGGCATCCGGGTGGAGGAGGAAGGGACGGAAGATCTCGTCGCCGACCACATCGTCTATCAGGAAACGTCCTACGAAGTGGAGGCGGAGTCGCGCACCCGGGTATCGGCGGACGCTGGCGAGGCCCGGGTCTTCGCCAGTGTCGACCATGGCGTGGGGAAGCTGATGGTGCTGACGGACGCGCGGATTTTCCGCAACCGGTGGATCGGCGGGAAGCAGCACGCCGCATTTCTACAGGCCCTGATCGATGAGGGTTCGGGCGGGGCGATCGTTTTCCTGCGGGGTTCCGGTCTTTCGCTGTGGGCGTTGTTAGGGAGATACCTGTGGCCGGTGGTTATTTCGCTCGGGGTGCTGCTGGCACTATGGTTGTGGAGAAACCTTTCACGCTTCGGGCCACTCGACGCGACGGCAGATTCGGCCCCCGCCGCGGGCTACGAGGATCATCTCGAGGCCCTCGGAGATTTCCAATGGCGGCTAGACCGGGGCACGACGCTACTGGCCCCTCTCCGGGAACAGCTGATCGAGCGGGGCCAGCATCTCGCGGCGCGCACCGGCCACCGTGACGGGGATTTCTTCCAGTTTCTCGCGGATCGTGCCCAGATTTCCCGCGAGAGGGTGTTCCGCGCCTTGGCGGAAACGGCTCCCGCCGATGCGGCCGTTCTCACCCGCACCGCAGCCGATCTCCAACGCCTCTCGCAAGTCCTCAACCCACCGACATGATGATTCCCGATTCACCGCCACCCGCCCCCCAGGATCCGTCGCCGACAGACCGCTTGGCCGAGTTCATCGGCCGGCTCCGCAATGAGGTCGCCCGCGTGATCATCGGCCAGGATGTCGTGATCGATCAGGTTCTGGCGGCTTTGTTGGCGGGAGGGCATATCCTGTTGGAAGGCAAGCCGGGCCTGGGGAAAACGCATCTGGTGACGACCTTGGCGAAGACGTTCGGCGGGGCCTCGGGCCGGATTCAGTTCACGCCTGATCTGATGCCCTCGGACGTCACCGGGTTCAGACTTTTCGATATGAAGAGCCAAACCTTCCAGCTCCGGAAAGGTCCCGTATTCACCAATCTCCTGTTGGCCGACGAGATCAACCGTGCTCCGGCGAAAACCCAGGCAGCGCTGCTCGAAGTGATGCAGGAGCGGCAGGTGACGATCGACGGCGAGACCTTGAAACTCGATCCGCCCTTCATGACCCTGGCCACCCAGAACCCGGTGGAGCACGAGGGGACCTACCCGCTGCCTGAGGCGCAGCTCGACCGCTTCGTGATGAAAGTGCTGATCAATTATCCGGATCGGGAAGCGGAGTGTGAAATTGTCACTCGCGCGGCGGCGGAGGTATCCGGCGAAAGTCCGGTGCAGCCGGAGTTGGTCTGCGGCCCGCGGGAAATCATCGCCGCCCAAGCGGCGACCGCGGCGGTCCAAGTGGTGCCCGAAGTGGTCGGATACGCGGTGGCGTTGGCCCAGGCGACCCGCGACTCGCGGTCGATCGCTTTGGGGGCGGGAACCCGCGGCGCGATCAGCCTGGTCCGTATCGGCAAGGCGTTCGCGGCGATCGACGGGCGGGATTTCGTCGTTCCCGACGATATCAAGCGGGCGGCCTTGCCGGTGCTGCGGCATCGCGTGCAGCTGACTCCGGAGGTGGCCATCAGCGGACAGGACGTGGACGAGGTGCTGCGGGCGATCATAGAGAGCGTCCCGGCCCCGCGGCAGTAGGTAATTCCAGCAGCTTTCATGAGTCCGACATTCCTCTTGCTAGCGATCTGTTCCGCTTGGGCGGGGCTGGCCGTCTTGGCGGTGACATGGCCGGCGATGTCGGGACAATGGCTTTGGCTCGGCGCCGGGCTTGCCATGATTGCGGCCGGCGATCTGGTGGTTTTGCGGATGCGCCGCCCTTTGGAACTCTCCCGCCGGTTGCCGGGGCGTTTTGCGTTGGGTGAGAGCGGGGAAGTCCGTCTGACGGTGACCAATCACGGCAAGGTGCCTGCCCGGATCTCTGTTTTCGATGGCATCCCCCCCGGCGCGGAAGCTCCGGCTCTGCCCTGGACCGGTGTGATCGGCCCGGGAAGCGAGGTCCGGATTTTTCATCCCGTCATTCTGCGGGAAAGAGGGGAAAAAGTGTTCGGGCCGGTCCATGTCCGGCGGCGCTCGGCGCTCGGCCTTTGGACCCGCCAAAGCCGGTATCTGCCGGATGAGGCGGTGAAAGTGTATCCCAACTACGAGCCGGTGGTCCGGTTCGCCCTCCTCGCGATGCAGCACCGGGAAAATCCGCTGGGGATCGTCCGCCAGCCGCGGGCGGGAACGAGCCGGGATTTCCACCAATTGCGGGACTACCGCGACGGCGACCCGTTTTCGCAGATCGATTGGAAGGCCTCGTCGCGCAGGCAGATGCTGATCAGCCGGGATTTTCAGGAGCAGCGGAACCAGTCGATCGTCTTTCTGCTGGATACGGGGCGGCGGATGCGGGCGATGGATGGCGGCTTGCCCCAGTTCGACCACATCCTGAACGCGATCCTGCTGGTTTCCCACATGGCTCTCCGGCAAGGGGATCAGGTGGCGGTGAAGTCATTCGGCGGGACCGACCGCTGGTTGCCGCCGGTGAAAGGCGGGCATGTGATGCCGGTTCTCCTGAATCATTTGTATGACTATCAGACGACACCTGCCCCCAGCGATTTTCCGGAAGCGGTCGAGAAATTGCTGGCCCGGCAGAAGCGGCGGGCGCTGGTGATCCTGCTGACCAATCTCCGCGGCGAGGACGGCAAGGAGTTGATTCCGGCTTTGCGGGTGTTGCGGACCCGTCATCTGGTGCTGTTGGCAAGCATCCGGGAACAAAAGGTCGATGAATCGGTTTCCCAACCGGTGGAATCTTTTTCCGGAGCATTGAGATACCTTGCGGCGGGGCGCTATCTTCACGAGCGGCGGGAAATTCTCGCCGCCCTTTCCGCGACCGGAATCATCACGCTCGACACGACTGCGCAGGATTTCGCCGTGGCCTTGGCCAACCGCTATTTCGACATCAAGGCGGCAGGACGACTCTGAATACTGCGGATACGCGATGACGGTATGGTCGCGGGGAAGATCCCGTGTCATTCTCCCTGAGTGTAAGGAGCACATTAGCCCCCCCAAAGGCCCCACGGGCGTCGGAACAAGGGATCCGGCGCCCGTGGTCTTTCCACCTGCAGCGTCGAAAAAAGCTCGGGCCGCTATTTCAAGACAAGTCCGAGCGGCTTGCGAAGCCCGATCCCGATCGGAATGCAGGACAGCAGGCCGCCCGCCGCGGCCCCGGCCACCAGCATCCGGCCTTCGATTTCATAGAGACTGTCGAGCGATCCCAGCCAGGTGATCTGGAGGGCGGCCAGATCCAGGTTGTTCACCACGAGATGGAGCGCTCCGAATCCGAGCAGCACGCCACCCACCGCCAGCAGGACATTCTCCACGACGGAATGGCCTAACAAGGTCCACCGGCCCACGCCGAAACAGCGCAGCAGCGCCAGCAGGTACCGCTCCTCCCGGAACTCCATCCAGGCGAGGCTGCCGAATACCAGACCCAGCACGACGCTGGAGCCGATGGTGATCCAAAGGAGCGACTGAAGCTGGATATCACGGACTTTCTCGAGTTCCCTCAAGATCGCGAGGTTGCTTTGGGCCATCGTCCGCCGCCCCTCAATGGTGAGCAGATCCACCACTTCGTGGATCCGGGCGATATCACCGACCGATCTCGCCCGCATCACCGAGGTTTTGGTGAAACCGTTTCCAAGGACCGGCGCAAGACGGTCGATCCCTCCGATCAACGCCCCGCGGCGGTTCATCAGAAACTCCATATCAGGAGTGGGGGCCCGCGTGATGGCTTCCGAGGAATGCTCGTTGATCGAGAATCCCACGAGCACCCCTTCGGGAGGCCGTGGCGTGAGCAGATAGAAGTCATCGATCATTCCATGCGCTTCCATCTCCTCCGAGGCCCAGATGGCGATCCGCTCGCCGGAGTCGGTTTCGGCATATGCCCCGGCGATCAGAAACGCCACGACGTCATCGGCAAAGTCCTCCCACGGCTCGTCGGGCGAGCCTCCGGGAAGCAATCTGCCTGGCGCGCTGTCCCGGGGGACAATCTCGGTGACCACCACCGCCAGGATCTCGCGGTCGTTGAGCCGCTGGTTGAGCTGGTCCCCGAGGTGTTTCATACCCAGGATCACGACCGCGCCCAAGAGTCCCAGCAGGCCGGAGATGACCAGCTTGCTAAGCAGCGAGAGTGGCTGTTCCCACCACCGTCTCAGGCTATTCTGCCAGAGATAGAAAAGTATGGAAATCCACCAGGTCATCTGCAATTTCGTCCAGCCTGTGATCGTGCGTCGCGGTGACGCAGATCGTGTTGCCCCCCGAGGAGAATTCCCGGACGGCGGTTTTGATGATGTTCGTGTTGCTGTCGTCCAAGCCCGAAGTCGGTTCGTCGAGAAAAAGAACCTTGGGATTTTTCGCGAGCGCGCGGGCAATGGCGACGCGTTGCTTTTGTCCGCCCGAGAGTCTCTCCACGGATTGATTCCGGAGGTCGGAGAGTCCGAGGACCTCCAGCCATTTCCTCGCGCCATCCATGCTGGAGCCGGCGATCTGGCAGGAGAGCCTGAGATTTCGCTCGACCGAGGCGAGCGGCAACAGGTTGAGATCTTGGAACACGAAGGAAAGTTCCTTGCGGAGGAAGTCGCGGCTGCCGGGCCGCAGGAGCCCCTCCGCGATGATTTTGCCGGATCGTGGTTTCAGCAGACCGGCGGCGATGCGCAGCAGGGTGCTCTTGCCACAGCCCGAGTAGCCGCGGAGGAGCGTGACATGGGCCGGGAAGGTCAGATTCAGATCGGTGAAGACGCTGTGTTTGCCACCCGGATACCGATAGCCCAGCGAGCGGCATTCAATTTTCATTTGGTGGGGGCGACGACGACGACACGGGAGGCGATATGGATGATCCGGACATCCGGCCAACGTTTGCGGATGAATTCGGTCCATCCGATCTCGGTGATTTCTTTCGGGAATTTGAAAACGAGATCGTCTTTGGGGATCTGGTGGCCGGGCTCGGGCAGAACCCGGGAGACTCTCACCATCCGGGAGCCGGCCAGCGAAGCGGGTACCGCGTCCTGATCCTCTCGGGCCGCGATCTCGAAAACGACGAGCCGGGCATTTGAATTGAAGGAGCGCTCCTGCATCTCGCGGAGGAAGGTTCCCCGATAGTTCAATTGGTCATCGCCCCGCACCTCCACCTCCAACTCCGCACCGGGGGTGCTGCGGAGGCGGGGATCGAGCAGCTCCACGGTGACCTCGGCGATGCCTTTTCGGATGATTCTCCCCATCACGGTGGGAGAGCGGACCGGTTCGCGCGAATCGATTCGGACAACCCCCGAGGCGGAAGCGAGCTGCTCCGACGTGCGGATCAGTTCCCTGTGGTCTTCTTCGGCGCGTTCCAAATCCAGATCGAGGGTCTGGCGATCAAGCCGAAGCATTTCATCGAAATAATCGCTGCCGAGCTTTTCCCGCGACCGTTCAAGCTCGGCTTCGATTTCCTTGCGCTCCAAAAGGAGGCGCTCGGCGAAATTGTCGCCGAGCAATTCGCGCTCGGTGCCGGTCAGCTCGAGTTTGGTGAGCCGGTCTTCCAGCTCGCGGATTCCGACCCGGAGGGCTCTCCGCTTTTCCTCCGTCGCCCATTCGAGGTCGAGCAGGCTGTGCCGGTGACGGTTGCGCTGGAGTGCGAGCTGGCGTTCCGAGAGATCGATTTTCGTCGCACCCGATGTGCCGAGAACATCGTTTTCCTCAACGGTGTCGCCCTCCGCGACCCTCCAGTTGAACTCCCCCGGTTTCGCGACCTCGATCTCGATTTCCGGGTCGACCAGCACCTCGCCCACGATCGATCCGAGCCAGACCTTGGAATCGACGGGGTAGTCCGCGAGGCTTCCCAGATCGGGGTGCGTCTGGGCTCCGAGAGGAACGCCTCCGGCACAGAGGAGGACGACGGCCGGGAGTAGCGGAAAAATCTTCATTGGCTCAGTTCCATTGGCTCTCGTCCCACACCCAAAGTTCCAGATCCAGCGACTCCTGGCCTTGGCGGAGAGCCCGGAGATTCTCGCGCGCTGTCCGGAGGGACTCGAGTTCCGTCGCCGCCGAACCACCGGACTTCGTTTTGCGGACCACGTCAAGGCGCTCCTCAACCAAGCGGCGCCGGACGAGCAATTGTTCGTAACGATTCTGCAATCGGATCCACTCCCGGGTTTCCTGATCAAGACGTTGCCGGAGGGCATCCCGGACGAACGCGGTGTTCTGCTCCGCACTTTCGATCGTATCGGCTTCCCGGCCGGTGAAATCGTAACTCTTGGAGAGGCCCCCGAAGAGAAAGATCCTTTCAGTGTCCAAATAGGTGTCGTCGCGTCTGGAATCATAGACCGGCGGGGTGGACCCGCTGAGGGAAAAGCTGGGGAAGCGATTCAGCTTGATGCCCTTCTCACGGAGCAGGGCTCCTTCGAGCTGATAGGCTCCGAGACGCATGGCGAGCTGGGCGTAGTTCTTGCCGGGAACGAATGACCTGAACTTGCGCTCGTACGCAAGCCGTGGACGGCTTGAGGAAACGGGGACGAAGTTGTGCCCGGGCATGTTGAGCATCTGGGCGAGACTGGACTGGATGGAGCGGAGCGAGTCGCGTTGGGAGGCCCGTGTTTCGAGTTGGCCGAGAGCGACATTGATGCTGGGAACGGTGTCACCGGAAAGATCCGACTCCGCCGCCTGTGCCAAGGTGGATTCGTATTGGGAGAATAGCCGGTAGAGAGTGCTGACCTGACGCCGGTAGGTCAGTTGGTAGCTATCCTGCGCTTCGAGATAGGACAGGGCGTTTTGAAACGCCCTTGCCCGTTCCGTAAGCGGATTGGGGATCGTGAGAGGGGCGATGATCGAGGTGTTGAGATCGGAAAACGAGAGATCGCCGAGCTGGGCGAGACTGGTCTGGAGGCTGGTGTATGCCGCCACTCGGGGCAGCCAGGTTTTCCATTGTTCGTCCCGGGTCTTTCGCAGTTGTTCGATCCTCAGGCGGCCTTGAACCAGGCCGTAGTTCCTCTCGGCAAGCATCCGGACCGCGGAGTCCCAATCCAACGAGGTCGTTTCTCCGGACCGATTGGCTGCGAGCAGGGCGATGGAATCGGCCGCATTCCGTTCCTGATGCTCCGCCAGCCGCGTTTCGAGGCCTTTGGCCACACAACCCGCCAGCAGGAGGCACGGTGTGAGGCCAAGAAGGCTGCGAAACGGTCCGGGCCTGCGCCTCCCGGATTGGCGGAATTTCTCAGCCGGTTCGTGCAATTCGGGTGCGGTCAGTGGAGCGGTGTCTTGTATCGGGACAAGGCTTCATTCGTAGGTGAACGGAACCGAAGAACCCGTGAACGGAGGAGTGTTGGAGGAATGGAGTCCATTCAAGCCCGGCAGGAAGTCCAGACGCAGGGTGATAATAGTGATCGCGGGTGGAGTTCCCGAAATGTAGGACATGATCAGAGTCGGGTTGACACCATCGGTGATGGTTGATTGGTAGCTGTAATCTCCGGGAGGCAAGGGTACGATGGGAGAGCCATCCTCCACGATTTCCTCATAGGTTCCGAACTCCTGGCCTGCGAATCCGCCCGTGCGGGTGTATTCAAACACCCGGTCAACCAGGTTGATATCAGTGAAGGTGTAGCGCTGGCCGTCCAGCGTCGTTTGGACGTTCTCGTCGACATTGCCCCCTTCGTTGCTGCCGTTGAAGTTGAGTTTGAGGGGAAGGCCGTTGAGGGACACCCGTCCGGAAGTTTCGAGGATCGGGAAGGTCGTGAGATCGATCAGGACATCCGTGACGAAGTCGGATACGTTCACCCTGAAATCCAAAGGAAGGGGCGTGCCAATCAATGTTCCCAGGAAGCGGGTTGAATTCTCGTTGGCGGCGATTCCCTCTCCGCCGGTCAGGCGCAGGAGGCCCGTATTGGCGCTCGTCACCTCGTAGGTGTATAGGCCGTCGGTGATTTGGTCCGCAAAACCGTCATCGAGAGAATCATTGATGTAGGTGAATGTGCCGGTTTCCTGTTCCGGTGTGACTCGGGCCGTGGAGGTGAAAGTGAAATAGGCGATTCCGGGGCCATCCGGATCGTCGATCTGGAGTTCGACGCCTCCCAGTGTCTGGGGGGCATAGAGAGTCAGGGTGGGATCGCCGCCACCCACGCCGCCATTGTCGCTGCCACCACTGCTGCCGCCGCAGGAGGAAAGGGCCAGGATTGAGGCGGCGGCGCCCAGGATGCCAAAGAGTCGGAAGTAGGAGGATGTCACGGGGATTTGAAGAAATTTCATGAGTTTGGTTTTAGTGAGAAGTTCTGCAGCGGGTGAGGAGCATCAACCGCCGGGAAGGAACCGGTCCTCTTCAAAGTCGCCTATGACTCCCCGGGTGCTTTCAAAGAAGACACCTGCCTCCAGGCTCTCGAAGTCGAGGTCGTAGTTCTTGGTGATGATCACTCGACCGGGTGCCGGACCTTCGAAGCGGACCGTCAGCATGGCGCGGTCTCCCCCGGTCCGGCGGTAGGAATATTCGCCGTCGCGGTCCTGGACTCCGGCTTCAAAGTCGCTGAGGAGGACTCTTCCGCTCTCCTCAGGGGCGCCACTCGGAAGTGGTGGGGGATTCGCGGAAGGATCGACCAGGAAAGACATCCGTGACAGCACCGCTCCCGATCCCGGCGAGGTGAAATCCACGATCCGGCGACGCAGTGAGGTCCAGACGGCGTTGACCGGAGTGTTCTGATTGAGCTGGTCGTAGGGATCATAGTCCACCGGGACCTGGCCGCCCGCGGTTCGGAAACTGACCAAATCCGGCGTGTCGAACGCGAAGCCGGTGTAGGACTCACCAACAAGGAAGACGCTGAGATAGGAGATCGCTTCGGTAACCCGGGCGATCTGGTCGCCCAGAACCGCTCCGTTGGCGGCGAAAAGGAGGTCCACCACCAGTCTCTGCTCGCCCAATCCGGCACCGGGATCCGAGCCGAACCAGAACATTTCCGTGCCTCTGACGGTGGTGTTGTTCTGGGTGGCGGTGGGGAACGGGTAGCCTTGAACGACGCTCCACGTCATTTCCAGACGGCCCGAATTCGCTCCCGTCCGCAGATAGGAATAACGGACATCGGTTAGGTCGTTGGGGAGCGCGACCGGCAGGGTGAGCGTGTTGGAGCTGTCCTTCAGGCTGAACTGGAATCCTCCCTGGCTTCGGTAGCGGATGGTGCCGAATTCGTTGCCGCGGCTGCCGCTCAGGCGGAAGCATTCCAGACTGAAGGCGTTGAAAAAGTTCAGGGTGACCGCATCAAGCGAGGCCGGAGCGACCATGGCTGGGCCGGCGTCACCGCCGCCGCCAGAACCGCCACCGCAGCCGTTGAGGCCGAGGGCGGTCGCTGCCACCAGAGAGAATTTTGCGAGGGTTTTGAGAAGAGATCCCGTGGGCGAGCGTTTCATTCGTGATTCAAGGATTTTTAAGAACGCGGAGAGAAATACGGAGACGGCGATGACCCGTCAAAACAAAAAGCGGGTTGCTTTGTCCCAAATCCGCGCTCACTCGAGGCGCTCGTGAAGATCGCCCGACCGGTAGGCTTCGATCAGCTCCAGAAGCAAATCGATGGCCGCATCGATCTCCCGCCCGCGTTCGGTGTCTCCGACGCGTCGGGGCGTGTCGTAAGTGCGGAGCGGGGTCATCTTGGGGATGATGTCGATCCCTTCGCGGACGGCCGTCTGTGGGTCGGGAAAAGTATGATGTTCCGCGAGCGTCTCGCCCTCGGGGCCGAGGATGAGGGTGTATCCCCGGTCCCCGTAGGCCTCTGAAAACGCTCCGTCGATGGTAACCGCGTTGCCGCCCCGCTTGAGCGGGCTTTCGCCTTGTTCGAATTTGATCGGAACATGGCCGTTCACCAGGAGACCGCCGCGCGGCACGCCCATGTCACGGGCGATCCGGTCGCAGAAGCCGGCATCGTGAATCCATCGGAACCAAGGGCCGGCGATTTCCTTGTGGGTCGATTTCCCCTCGATGAAGTAGGTTTCGAAGGTGGCCATGCGGTCTTTGCCGAAGAGTGGCGAGAGCGGGCCCGCCCAGAGGTAGTAGAACCAATCCTTGTCGTCCGTGGAGGCGGATTCGGCGCCCGCCCGGAACGCCCGCTTGATCACCCGGGTGAAAGCGTTGAAAAGCTCCGGCCCCTCGCAACTGGTGCCATCAATCGTCAGCGGGACATAGCTGCCGTCCTCCGCCACCGGCAGGCAGGCGTGGAAAATGACGGCGCGGTCGCGGATCAAAGCCATCCGTCCGTTTTCCGCCATCCAGCGCATCTGCTCCCACAGCCGCGGCGATTGGGTGAAACTTTGCTCAAGGCGTTGGATGCATTCCTCCTCATCCTCGCTCAAGCGGTTGGGATCGGCGGGATCAATGGTCGGAAGAAAAGTGTCCCGCAGCGGGTGATCGTGATCGCCGACCCGCAGGGTGTGGCGGCTGTAATCGATTTTCCGCAAGATGTTGCGGTCGTCCATGTTCCATTCCGGATGGCGTTCGATCGCCTGGCCTTCGAGTTTGAACTGGAGGATGGAAACGGCCTTCTGCATCCGGGCGACGGTCAGGGCATCGCGTTTGCCGGTGCGCTTCGCTTTGAAATGGGTGGCCGGGTCGTCGCCGTACGTCTTTTGGGCGAGCACTTCCAATGTTTTGGTCAGGAGTCCGTACCCCTCCTCGATCTGGAACAGGCGGAGATAGCGGATGGAAACCCGCAGCACGGTGGCAATGAGCGCCCGCTGGCCGAGGCAAGCGCCCATCCAGATCGCATCGTGATTCCCCCAGACGAGCGAAACCTTCGGCTGACGCATGAGGTAATCGATGACCTTGTCGATCCGCGGCCCGCGATCCCCGAGGTCGCCGGCGACGATGAGTTCCTCGACAGTCAGGTTGCGGATGAAGCGGGAAGCGCCGCGGATCAGCTCGAAGTCGAGGTCGAGCCGGGTGATTTCGCGGAGCTGGATATCGATCATCGCGGGATCATGGCCGCCGGCCGGGAAGTTCAGGAGCGCTTCGAAAAGCTCCCTTTGTTCCTTCGGCGCCAGGCTCTTGACGTCCTTGCGGCGGCGCGTGCGGATCAGCGCCCGGATGATCGTGAACTGGTTTTCCAAGGTCTCCTTCACCCAGATCCGGCGCTTCTCCGGATTGGCGGCGAGTTCGTCTTTCCGGAGACGGATGACTTCCGACGGATAATAAAGGACGTTCATGAAGTCCTGCAACTCGCGGGCCCCCATGCGGTCGGAGAAGGCGCTCTCGACGAGCGGCCGCAAGCGTCCGCTGGCGTTGTTGATGACGTGCCGAAGCTTCTGGTTTTCGCCGTGGATGTCGGAAATGACGTGGATGGCTCCTTTCGGCAGTTCCTTGCTCGCGCGCAGGGCGGCCACTTCCGACGCGGCGGAGGAAATCGTCGGGTAACGTTCGGCGAGGATGCGGAGTGCGGGGTTTGACATCGGTATCGGAGGTGCGGCGGGTGGCGATCCGGACTCGGCGGACGGGCGGCGAGAATCGCATCCGCCTGCCTCAAGGAAAAGCCCGCCGGTGGATGAAACCGCATTTTGTTCGCCGGTGCGGGTGGCGTTGGGAGCTGCCGGGGGGCACTTCGCGTGACACCCGGCCGTCCGTGGCCTTCCCTCGGACCGCGCGACTGTTGCCCTCCGCAAGGGCCTTGAACCGGTTGTGAATAACTTGGTGAAAACCGCTGCAAATCCGTTGTTCTCAGGCATTCTCCCATGGATCGGGTGCCGGAACTGGGGTGGGGATTGGAAAATCGGGGCCGACCGCATTGCTCTCTCCCGCGCAAGCTTATTCACCCCGTGAGCAGATGATTCAAACGAATGATTGATTTGCAAGCGGCTGATTATCAGTATTCGGATCGGAAATACCCGGCGGATATTCTTTTGCACACAACTTATTCACAACTCATTTTCGACGGAGCAGGGATTCCCTTGCAAAAGGCGCGAAGTTCAATGAGTTGCAATTATGCGCGGTCACAGACGGCTGGAAATGAAGCGCTCGGGATTGTGAACAACTTGGGGAAATGTACAAAAACCTTGGAGAAGACCCCATCGTTGTCACCGCAGTGTCGAACGGGATTTCGGCAGGATTTCCCGCGACCAACGCCAATGGGTGTCAGATCAATTCGGCGGCGATGGGATCGACGAGGGCGCGGCCGTGGTGGATGAGGATGAGGCGCTCGTCCGTCAGATGTGCGAGCCCTTCTGCGGCGAGGTGGACGGCGCGGGCGCGGGAATCCGGGGAGAGGAGAACGAGCGGGATGCCTTCTTTGGTCCGGAGGCCGAGGGCGATCCGTTCCAGGCGGAGGGCTTCGTCGTCGAGGGCTTCGGATTCGCCGAGGGCATGGCCGATAGAGTTGACCTGGGAGACGTAGCGGGCGGTATCGGCGATGTTTCGGAAGCGGGTGCCGCGGAGGGTGGAAACGGCGGAGGGGCCGAGACCGAGATAGTCCTCGCCGTGCCAATAGCCCCGGTTGTGGGAGGAAAGGTGGCCGGGGCGGGCGTAGTTGGAGGTCTCGTAGTGGTCGAAGCCGGCGGTCGTCAGCAGGTCGTCGGCGAGGTGGAAGTGTTCGGCATCGTCATCCTCGCTTTCTTTCATTTCGCCGCGGCGGAGCGATTCGAAAAAGGCGGTGTCCTCCTCGTAGGTGAGATTGTAGGCGGAAATGTGATCGGGCTGAAGCGAGACGGCGTGGCGCAGGGTGCTTTCCCAATCTTGTTTGGATTGGCCCGGGATGGAAAACATCAGGTCGATGTTGATCGAGCGCAGGCCTGCGGCGCGGAGGATGTGGACGGACTCGCTGGCTTGTTCCGGGCCGTGCTCGCGGCCGAGGGTTTTGAGGACATGCGGGACGAAGGACTGGATGCCGAGCGAAACGCGGGTGACGCCGAGGTCGCGAAACAGTTCCGCTTTTGCCAGATCGAAGGTCGCCGGGTTCGCTTCGAGGGTGACTTCATCGAGCTTGCTGAAGTCGATGAGCAGGTGCAGCGAATCGAAGAGGCGGGTGAGATGGGTGGGCGAAAGCATGCTGGGCGTGCCGCCGCCGAGATAGAGGGTTCGCGGCGCAGGGTGGGCGGGGAGCCGGTGCGCGGCTTCCTTCGCGATGGCATCTACAAAACTTCCGATCGGCGTTTGTCCGGGGGTGTGCTTGTAGAACGAGCAATACGGACAGACCCGGTGGCAAAACGGAATGTGAAGATAGAGAAGCAATGCCAGGGACCTGTTGGTTATGTCTCTCCCCGGACCCGCGAGACATAACGGGCGACCGCATCGCGGGTGATGGCGGCGATGTCGGCTTCGGGCCGGGCGAAGGGGGGGACGAACCAGGGGAAGGACCCTAACAAATCGGTGAGCACCGCCACTTCTCCGTCGCAGGAATGCTCTCCGCAACCGATTCCGATGGTTGGGACCGGCAGGGATGCCGTGAGCTGGCGGGCGGTTTCCGGGATCACGGATTCCAATACGATGGCGAAGACGCCAGCCTCGATGAGGGCATTGGCTCCCTCGCGCAGGGCGTCCACCTGCTCGGGGGTGCGGCCTTTCTTGCGGTAGCCGCCTTCCTCAAGGACGCGCTGGGGAAGCATGCCGAGGTGGCCCATCACCGGGATGCCCGCGGCGGTGATTCCACGGACCTTCGCGGCTTGGCGGAGTCCGCCCTCGAGTTTGACCGCGCCGGCTCCGGCCGCGACGAGCTTGCGGGCGGTTTCCAGCGCCTGGGCGGGGCAGTCGTAGGTGCGAATCGGCAAGTCGCCGATGACCAGGGCGTCCGGTTTCGCCCGCGCGACGGCCGCGACGTGGTGCAGCATGTGATCGAGCGTGACGTGGGTGGTGTCCGGAAAGCCGAGGACGACCATGCCGAGCGAATCGCCGACGAGCAGCAGATCGACGCCGGACTCATCGAGCAGGCGGGCGCTCGGATAATCATAGGCGGTGAGCACCGCAAGGGGCCGCCCGCCTTTTCTCAGGCGGATGGATTGGGCTTTTTCGAGTGGAGTCACGGGGGCTGGAGGATCCGTCTATGGGAGAATTGATCGCCGCGGACCTGCCTGGAAACAACAAAACCTCCGCTGGAGGGCGGAGGCTTCGTTGGCGCTCGTTTGGATTTGAGCAAATGGCGACCCGTAAGGGAGTCGAACCCTTCTTGCCAGGATGAAAACCTGGAGTCCTAACCGATAGACGAACGGGTCGTTGGTCGCGGTGCGGGCGGAAAAGAACCGTAACGGCCGATCTTATGCAAGGGTTTTTTATCTCGAAAATACGGCTGTCCGAAAGGGGCTTCATGCGGAGGATGAGGCGTATTCGCGGAGGGTTCGGAGACTTCCGGAATGGCGGCTTGTCAAGCGGGAAGGGATTTCTAGTCTAGCCGCTCTTCGCTTCCGGAATCCGAATCGAAGCTATTTCTCATGAATACGACCCTGCTTGCACAAGCTGCCAATGAAGCCCGTGGCCTGGCCATGGATGCCGTCCACGCCTGCTCCTCCGGCCACCTCGGGCTGCCGCTCGGCTGCGCGGAGATCGGCGCCGTCCTTTTCGGCGAAACCCTCCGCTATCATCCCGAGGCTCCCAAATGGCTGAACCGCGACCGGTTCGTTTTGTCGGCGGGCCACGGATCGATGTTCCTCTACGGCTGGCTCCACATCGCGGGCTACGAGGTGCCATTGGATGAAGTGAAGAATTTCCGCAAGCTGCGATCCATCACCGCCGGCCACCCGGAGTTCCATGAAACGCCGGGCGTCGAGGCGACGACCGGGCCGCTGGGCCAGGGAGTGGGAAATGCCGTGGGATACGCGCTTTCGGGAAAACGGGCCGCGGCCCGCTACAACACCGCGGAGCACGTGATATTTGATCACCATGTGGTGGCGCTGTTGGGCGACGGCTGTTTGCAGGAGGGTGTTTCCAAGGAATGCATCGCTTTCGCCGGCCACAACGGCCTGGACAATCTCACGCTCATTTATGACTCGAACGAGGTCACTCTCGATGCGATGGCGCACATGACCCAGAGCGAGGATGCCGAGAAGTATTTCCTTTCGCAGGGTTGGGACGCGGAAAAGGTGGACGGTCACGATCTGGAAGCGGTCGCCGCGGCTTTGGAAAAGGCGCGGAACCACCGCAACGGCCGACCGAAAGTGATCATTGCCAAGACATTGATCGAAAAGGGCATCCCGGAGGTCGCCGGCACCGCAAAAGGCCACGGCGAGGGCGGGGCGAAATTCATCGATTCCGCCCGCGCCGATCTTGGTTTGCCGGCGGATGAGACGTTCTTCGTTTCCGCTGAAACCCAAGGTTTTTTTGCGGAGAGGCGGAAGGCGTTGAAAGCGAAATTCGATGCCTGGCAGGCGACCTACGACGCGTGGGCGGCCGCGAATCCCGAGCTGGCGAAGGAATTGACGGAGGGCGTTGCGCTTTCCGTCCCGGTCGATCTGAGCGCGGCGATTCCGGAATTCGCCGCGGACTACAAGGACGCGACCCGCTCGGCGGGCGGCACGGTGATCAACGCGGTGGCCGAGGCGATGCCGCAGTTGCTGACCGGCAGCGCGGATCTGTTCGGTTCGACCAAGAATTACCTCAAGGATGGCGGGGATTTCTCGAAGGAGAATCCGCTCGGCCGGAACATCTGGTTCGGCATCCGCGAACACGGGATGGGAGCCATCTGCAACGGCATCGCCTATGACGGGATTTTCCGCGCGAGCGGTGCGACCTTCCTGGTCTTTGCCGATTACATGCGCGGCTCGATCCGCCTGGCGGCCCTGTCCGGCATCCCTGTCACCTACATTTTCACCCACGATTCGGTGGGAGTGGGTGAGGATGGCCCGACCCACCAGCCGGTGGAAACGGTCAGCGGGCTCCGCGTGATTCCCAATCTGGACGTGATCCGGCCCGGCGATGCCGAGGAAACGGCGGGGGCGTTCGTCGCGGCGATGCATCGCACCGATGGCCCGACGGCGCTGGTTCTGACCCGCCAGGCGATTCCCATGATGAATGATGTGCCGGTCCAGGAGCGGCGCGATGGTGTTCTCCGCGGCGGCTACATCGTGGTCAGAGAATCCGGCACGCTCGATACGATCCTGCTGGCGACCGGTTCCGAGATGCAACACGCCCTGGCCGCCGCCGCCGAGCTGGGCGACGGAGTCCGGGTGGTGTCGATGCCTTGCCTCGAGCGTTTCGACCGCCAGAGCGCCGATTACCAGGAAAGCGTGTTACCGAAGTCCGTGACGAAAAGGATCGCCATCGAGGCGGGCGTGAGCGGGCTTTGGTGGAAATACGTCGGCAGCAACGGCAAGGTGATCGGCATCGATCGCTTCGGCATCAGCGCCCCCGGCGACATCGTGATGAAAGAACTGGGCATGACCAAAGAAAGCGTGCTCGCCGCCGCGAGATAAGCGGTCACACGGCGGAAACTTTCGGGATCCGGTCCGCCGTGCGGGCTGGATCCTATTTTTCCGCGACCTCGACCTTCAGCGCCGATTCGATCTCGACGACGAGTTCGGCGAGTCTTTCCGAGAGGGAGGAAGCAGGCGGGGCGGGATCGAAGCGCAGTTGCTGGTGGAGGACAATCGCTTCTTCCAACGGGGCGGGGTCGCTGAGGAAATTTCCGAGGGTGGCCAGCCAAGCGGCGAAGGTTTGACCGTCCCGCCGCGGGCCGATCCGTTTCCGGACCAAGGGTTCCAATCCATGCAGCGGAGTCCGGATCGGCGGGCCCAGGTCCACTTTTCCCACATCGGTGTCGTGGACGAGTCTCCGTGACTTCCAAAGGCGTTGGGCGACGAACAGGAAAACACCGAAGGCGATCACGCCCATCACGATGAAAACCGCGACCCGGTTGCGCGGTTCGTTGCGCCAGATGAAAAAATCCTCGCGGGCGCGTTGGAACGCGTCGGAAAGCCACTGCATCGAGTTTTCCCTCCGGGTTTCCATAGCCAGCCAGTTCGGTGGCGTGGGATCGAAATCGATCCACAACTCCGCCTGTTCGTCCCAGACCCGGCACCAGGCGTGGCGATGGAGCCCGCGGATCACCCACTCCCCGCCCGGGCGATCCTGCTCCATCACGGCGTATCCCACGGCGTAGCGGGCGGGGACGCCGGCCTCGCGCAGCAGCAACACGGCGGCGGTGGCGAAATACTCGCAATGACCGCTGCGGGTTTCGGTCAGGAATTCCGCGATGGCGGTCGGGCCGGGACCGCGCCGCCGGTTGGTATCGATCGACAGATAGCGGGAGTAGGCGAACTCCGCGTTGAACCACTTTTGAAGGATCCGCAGTTTTTCCCGCATCGTGGAGGCCGTGGTAAGGCCGAGTTCCTTTGCCAGGGGGCTGATCGCGATTTGCTCGTTGACCGAGACCTTGAGATCCACGCCCGATCGTTGGATCTCGCCGTCCTCTCCGGTCTTTTCCGTCACCATCGGAGGAATTTCCGGATTCGTGGAATCCTGCCAAAGGACGGTTCCATTGACGATGGATTTGGCCGGGAGCATGCGGACCGTGCCGAGCGAGTTGCGCTCGATGCCGTCGAGATCGAAGCGGGCGAGACTGGCGGCGGTGCCGGGCAACGGCATCGGGGTGTATTCGTTGGCGGCCCCCCGCAGGTTGAAGCGGGCGAGTTCCGGGCGGATCGCCCGCTGGTCGGCATCGGCCCGCAACAGGTAGTAGGGCTCGCCGATCGTCGGCTCGATCGAAATCAGATCCTGGAAGTCGGGGTCGGTGACTCCCGGAACGACCGGCGCGATTTTTTCCCAACTGCCGCCGCCATACCCGTTGTATCCCGCCGTCCGCAGCAGCGCGGGAGGGCGCTCCTCTCCTTCCAATCTCAGCCGCCATTTGATTTCCGGCGAGAGTTTGATCTCAGCCATATCGCCGATCCGGGTTCTCGTGAAATTCGGGTTGAAATCCGAATTTCGTCCCTCCCCGCGCAGATGATTGATGGCGGCGCTGATGCCAAGCTGCCCGGCGAAGCCAATGGTGGCGGCCATCAGAAGCGCGATGACGAAGGCGAGCCGGCCGCCGCGCGTGTAGCGTGCCAGCATCCAACCGGAGAGGAGGACGAGGCCGGCGAGATTCAGCCAGGTGTTGGCGGACGTTCCGAGCGCTGCGGCGACCAGACAGGCCGCAAAATAGAAATTGCCGAAGTTGAACCGGATCAGCGAATCCTGCAGCCCTAGCTGGCGGGCGTGCTCCCGGCGTTGTTTGGCGAAGAACGAAAAGGTATGGAGCGGGAGTGAATCCTTCAGCCCGTATGCCTGGATGAATTGCATGGGCAGGACCAACACCGGCAGCCAGGTCAGCAACTGGGGGACCGCCGTCATGCGGTCTTCCAACCACAGTAGAATCGTGGCGATCGCGATCGCGATCACCGAGAGCTGCCAACCCCGCGCGATGGCGCCCTCATCGAATTCCCAACGCAGCCGCGTCCAGTGGCAGGCTTCCACCAGCAAGGCGACGAACAGCCCGATCACGGGTCGATCGTTCATCGCTCCCCAGAACAGGAGCGTCGTTCCTAACAGGAGCCGGGGTGGTGGTTGGATTCGATAAATGGCGGCGGCGGGTTGGGAGGATCAGGTCATGGTGGAAAGCTGGCCGGGCAAACTGAGCAAGTCCTTTGCGAGACGGTCGGTGGCGAGCCAGTAGCCGGGCGCTCGCGTCGGCCGGGGACCGTCCGCGATGATCAGCGGGGAGCAGCGGACGCCGCCTCTTGCCAGCGAGCCGAGGAACTCTTCCCGTTCCGAATCCCAGCCGTTGAGAATCACAATGCACGATGTCAGGTCCTCGCGATGACGCAACACGAGCTTGGCCAGATTCTCAAAATTGGAATCCTCCACCGTGGTCACTCCCGCGAGCACTTCGAGCAGTTTGTCCGCGCGTTCCAGACCGCGGCCGGCGGTGACGCGGTGGGCTTGGTCGCCGATGAACATCAGATCCAGCAGGCAGTCGCTTTTATCCAGTGAGGCGACAAACGAGGCGGCCACCGAAACCGCGGATTCGAAGGCGTCGGTGCCGCCTGCGGGCGAGTGGGTGTCGAGCACCAGCCCGTATCTCGGATAGTAGGTGTCTTCCAGTTCCTTCACGATCGGCCTGCCGGTCCGGGCCCAGCTTTTCCAGTGGATCTGGCGCATCGGATCGCCCGGGCGGTAATCGCGCAGGCCGACGAATTCGCCTGAATTGCCGATGGCATTGGTGGTGTCCTCCCCACCGATCTGGAACGCGGCGTCGCCGGCGAGGCGGATCGGAGGCAGCGGAAACCGCCGGGGCAGCACGGTCAGGATTCCGGCGGGTGCCGTGATGCGGCGACGTCGCTGGAAAAAACCGAAGGGGTCCGGCAAAAGGACGCGGAGATCGTCCAGCCGGATGACGCCCCGCCGCAGCGGCTTGAGTTGCATGCTGACGCGGGTTTCCTCGCCCGGAGCCAGCCGCAACCCGTCGTGGGAAGCTCCGCCATCGAAAATGCGCTTGCGGTTGAGCAGCCATTGCCAGCGGTAATAGGCGAGGGCGCGGTCGAACCAGTTGCGCTCGTTTTCCCCCGGTTCGCGCTGGTGCCGGAATTCGCGAAACTCCGGCCTGGAATCCGGCGGGCTCTCCGCGATCCACGCCCGGTGCAGCTGGGAGCGGCTGAGGTTGGAGACACGCACCGAATAGCGCATCGTTTCACCGGCGGTCGCGTGCCGTGGCAATTCCCGTTTCGCAGACAACCGCGCCCCTCGGGAAAATGCCCAGACCAGGCCGATCATCGCCATTCCCAGACTGAGGGCGAAAATCTGGTAAACGGAGATGCGCTGCTGGCCGATGCCGATGACTGAGGCAAGGATCAGCATGAGGCAAAGGCCGATTCCCGCCGGCCTGAGTCTGCTCGCGAAGAACGAATTGACCCCGGTCGCCCGGAAGTAGGACAGATGGAGAATGCGGTCCAGGACAGGATTGCGCGTGCTCGGGGATTTGACGCCGGTGGCCACAGATCAGACTGGGACGGGTGTTTGCTCGATCAATTCCGCCACAATCTGGCGCGCGCTCGTCCCGGAATAGCGGGCTTCCGGCGCGAGGACCAGACGGTGGGCGATCACGTCGGCCGCCACCGATTGGATCAGCTCGGGTGTCACAAAATCCATGCCGTGGAAAAGGGCGAGAGCCTGCGAAACTTTCATCAGCGCCAGCGAGGCGCGGGGACTGGCCGCGAGCTGGACTTCCGGCCGACCCCGTGTGGCTCCGACCAAGGCAACCGCATAGTGGCGCAGCTCCTCGCTGAACCGGATCTGCCGTGCGGCGGTCATCAGCGCGACGATTTCCTCGCGGCTGGCCACCGACTCCAGCGTGTCCACCGGGTGGGAATCGGCTTGGTCCGCGAGAATCGCGGCCTCCTCGGCCGCCGAGACGTAGCCGAGCGAGCACTGCAGCGAGAAACGATCCATCTGCGCTTCCGGCAGGGGATAGGTGCCGCGGAACTCGACCGGATTCTGGGTGGCGATCACGAAGAACAGGCCGTCGAGCAAATGGCGTTCGCCTTCGATGGTGGCCTGCCTTTCCCCCATCGCTTCGAGCAAGGCGCTCTGGGTCCGCGGCGAGGCGCGGTTGATTTCATCTGCCAGCAGGATGTCCGTGAAAACAGGACCGGGGTGGAAGCGGAACTCCTGCGTCCTCGGATCGAAAACCGAGATGCCGAGGATGTCGGAAGGAAGGAGGTCGGGAGTGAATTGCACCCGCTTGAAGTTCGCCCCGCCGATCGCCCTCGCGATCGCCTTCGCGAGAGTGGTTTTCCCGGTTCCCGGATAATCTTCCAGCAGGACATGGCCACCGGAAATCATACAGGCGAGGACGCGGCGAACCACCTCGTTCTGACCCCGGACAACGGAACAAATGGCGGACTCGAGGCGGCTTGCGGTGGAATGGAGACTCATGAATGGGCGAGGATCGGGCGTTGGGTTTGATCAGCCGGACTGGCGGGTGCGCGGGGAAACTAGCAGCAACTCAGGAACCTGCGCAGCCAGAGATCGCGCGGGTTCCGCCTTCCCCGGCGGAATTGTCCCCGAGTTGCTCGGCCAGCTCGCGGATCAGTGCGGGTCCCTGATAGATGAAGGAAGTGTAAACCTGCACCAGTGACGCGCCGGCCCGCAGTTTTTCCCGCGCGTCGGCCACCGATGAGATCCCGCCGACGCCGATGATCGGGATTCGTCCGCCCAGATGGCTCGAGAACGTCCCAAGCACCTCCGTGCTCTTCGCGAAAACCGGCTTGCCGGAGAGTCCGCCCGCTTCCGCCGCCCGCGGGTCCCCGGCCACGGCCTCCCGATCGACGGTGGTGTTGGTGGCGATGAGACCGTCCAAGCCTCCCTTGATGAAAACCCTCGCCAGATCGCGAATGTGGGGTTCGTCCAGATCCGGGGCGACCTTGAACAAAAGCGGAACCTTCTTGCCGTGCTCGGTTTCGAGGCGCGCCTGTTCGGACTTCAAAGTCCCGAGCAATCGGGCGCAGGCCTCCGGGCCCTGGAGCTCGCGCAGTCCCGGGGTGTTCGGCGAGGAAAGGTTGACGGCCACATAATCCGCCACGGGGTAGGCCTTCCGCAGGCAGATGAGGTAGTCATCGGCCGCATCCCCGAGGGGCGTGTCCTTGTTTTTGCCAATGTTGAAGCCGACGACACCGCGGAAATTCTTCGAAGACCGGACGTTCGCCACGCCGGCGTCGATTCCCGGGTTGTTGAACCCCATGCGGTTGATGATGGCCTCGTGGCCGATGAGCCGAAAGAGGCGCGGAGACGGATTGCCCGCCTGGGCAACAGGGGTGATGGTCCCGATCTCGATGAAGCCGAAGCCCAGCCGCCCCAAGGCGTCGGTGGTGTTGCCTTCCTTGTCGAGGCCCGCCGCGAGACCGACGCGATTTGGAAAGCGGAGGCCCATGACTTCGAGCGGAGGCACCGGATGCGGCGGCTTTGCCGTCATCGCGAGAAGCCCGCTCCGTTCGGCCATCCGCAGCGCGCCCATGCTCGCACGATGCGCGGTTTCCGCTTCCAATTTGAACAGCCCTTTCTTGATCCAAGGATACCACGCGTCGAACACGGACCGAACATGGCGGGAGGTGCGGTTCTTGTCGAACCTCTCGTGTGCCACAATGGCGCAATGCACGGGCGGAATGGGCGTTTCCGACATACTGCACGGAAAGTGAGATTTCCGCGTGTTCACTTCCAACGGGTTATAGGACAGCCGCGATGGGCATGGCACCTGCTGAAAGATGCACCAAACACGCCGCGACCTCCTCGCGCAAGCGAAGGTTCCCACAAAAAAGGAATAAATGACCCTCCGGCGGCGTTTAACCAAGTAACCCGAACCCACTCCAACCATGGCCTACGAATCTGACAGCAGCCTGAAGCTTTACCTGCGGGAAATCTCGAAGACTCCTCTCCTTACTGTGGCTGAGGAAGTCGCCCTTGCCGAGCGCATCAAGGCGGGAGATCCCGAGGCCCGCTCCCACATGATCCGTGCGAATCTCCGTCTTGTCGTGAAGATCGCCCAGGATTACTCCAACTATGGTCTTCCTGTAACCGACCTCATCTCGGAAGGAAATATCGGTTTGATGAAGGCCGTCGAACGGTTCGACCCGGAAAAGGGCGGCAAGCTCTCCACCTATGCGGCCTGGTGGATCAAACAATCCATCAAGCGCGCCCTCGCCAACCAGTCGAAAACCATCCGGCTTCCCGTCCACATGGTGGATAAGATCGCCAAAATGCGGAGAATCTCGACCATGCTGGCCGAGGTCCTCGGCCGCGAGCCGACCGATGAGGAACTGGCCGACGAGGTCGGTTTGCCCCGCCGCAAGCTGGCAATGCTCAAGCAAGCGTCGCAGCGTCCGACGTCTCTCGACGCGCCAATCAACGAAGGCGAAGCGACCGAATTCGGCGAAGTCATCGGCGACGAGCGCGCCGCGAATCCGCTGGACATGCTTTCTGACAAGAATCTCCACGGCGAACTCGACGGGTTGCTCGCGGTCCTCGACGACCGTGAACGGAGAATCATCGACGAACGCTTCGGATTGGGCGGCCGCAAGCCCCTCACTCTCGAAGAGGTGGGTCGTGAATTTGGCGTCACCCGCGAGCGGATCCGCCAGCTCCAGAATTCAGCACTCACCAAAATGCGCCGGGCGCTCCGCAAGAAGGAGAAGCCCATGCCCAAACCACTCCCCGGCGGTTTGGCCGAGGCATGAACCCTTTGAACGGGAACGGCTAGTTACATGTGTGTGAGCCGCGGCGGGAAATCCCTGCCGCGGCTTTCTCATGGAATCCGCAGAAGCGGCGGATGATTTTCCCCCAGATCCGCCAACATTTCGGCCGCGGTTTTCTGAAAGCCGGGCAAACTAAGGTCCGGCCGGATCTCGGCCAGCGGTTCGAGCACGAAACGGCGTTGTGCGAGCCTCGGATGGGGCAAACGGAGGTCGGGATGCGAACAGACATCCTCTCCGAAATAAAGGATGTCGAGATCGATGATCCTTGAGGCGTTCCGCGGAGCCGCTCCATCGCGCCCCATGTCACGCTCGATTTCGCGAGTGATCAGGAGCAGGTCGCGGGCGGTTCCTTCATAGCCGATCTCCACGACGGTATTCAGAAAATCGGGCGAGCCGGGCGGGCACAGCTCCGGTGCGGTCTCATAGATGGAGGCTTCCCGCACTGACTTGCTGTCGTCGGCGATCGCGCGGAGGCGAAGGGTCGCTTCCCGCAGGTTCGCCAGGCGGTCACCGAGGTTCGAACCCAGTGCGATCCCGACCCGTGGCATATCAGTCCTTCAGGTTCACCAAATCGGTGATGCCGTAATTCCGTTGCACCCGCTCATTGGCACCCGCCACTTCCGCAGCGGGGATGACCACCGGCCGGTCTGCGCCGAACAGCTCGATCACAAAGAATTCCGGCGATTCCTCCGGATAAAGCAATTCGTGGGCGTGAGCCAGATCGCGGACTTCCACATCATTGATTTTCTTCACCGCGAAGCCCGTAAAGTCGCCCAACTGGCTGGTCACCGCGTCGCTTTCCACCCGGGTGAGAACCACGATGTCCTCGTGCTTCTTAAAGAGGCCTTTTGGAACGTAATCGGTGTAAAGTCGGCGCAAGGTCACGTCCTCGAACTTCGAGGTGACGAAGAGATTGGTGTCGAGGGGTTGGAAGACCAAGCCTGCGAAAACGATGTAACGCGGGGTTTTCTCATACTGGATCGCATACATCCGCGACCAGTGCAGCGGTTTGAGTTCTGCCTCGACGTCGTTCCAGCCTCCCTCCCGGAGAAACCGGACTTTCACCCTGTCGCCTGCGAACTTTCTCTCGACCACTTCGTTCAAGTTCACTTTTTCGCCGTCCAGCAAGACCATACCCGCGCTATCGACATCGAGGCCATCGAGTGCCATCAGAACGTCCCCCGCGCGGAGCACTCCATCCACCGAGCTTTCGGGAACGACATTGGTCACCAGGACTCCCAGCCCGTTGTTGGGCAGCCCCAGCGCCTTCCGCATGGCGGGATTGTAAAGGGGGAACTCGGTCAAGCCCAAGTCGGCATAGTGGTCATACTTGCCATCCTCAATGTCCTTGAGAAATCGGCGTACGACGGGCGTGGGGATGATATATCCCGTATTGTCCGCCTGACGAAGGCCTTGGAAGGCGACGCCGACCACCTTGTCATCCTGTAGGACCGGGCCGCCGGAGTTGCCGGGATTGATGGCGGCGTCGATCTGAATCACCAGGTGGGAGTCCGCGCGTGAATGGGAATACGGCTGGAAGTCGATCCGCGAAACGACCCCGCGGGTCACCGACAGACGCTCCCCCCCGATTGGATAGCCGATCACCCGCACCTGCGACTCGAGGACGGGAATCTCGCCCAATTCGAAGGTGGGAAACGTCTCGAAATCGGTGAAATCCTCCACCGAGAGCAGGGCGAGGTCGGAGTCGTGAGCGATGTGCTCGACCGTCGCGGGATATTTCTCGGGGCTGCCGTGGATGGTTATGAGAACACGGCGGGCATTGGAGACCACGTGGGCATTGGTCAGGATTTTGTTTTCTCCGATGAGAAACCCGGTGCCGATGCCCCCGCCGAAGCGACCGGCATTCCAAGGGGTCCCGTAATCCGGAACCTGGGTCGCGACTTCGATCCGGACGACCGAACGGTAGACGGAAGAGGGCAGGGTCGGAGTTTGGCCGATGAGAGTCTGGGCTTGCAGAATCAGGAAGACGAGCAACAGGGGAAATCGGGTCATGCGGTTGGGCGAATCTTACGGGCCTGCGGAGTGGCCGCAAACGAAAACTCGGTGAAACCGGGCAGGCTCCACATTGGCGGACCGCCTCGGAGCCCGGCTCCATCGGCTTTTCAGAGAATTACCGCGTAATGTTCGATTCGGCGGTTCGTATTCGTGTCTCCGATCTGGCCCATATGTTTAACCATCCCCTCGGCATGATTTGCCTCTCCCTGTTGGCCCTCTGCCAGCTTCTTCACGCCGCGACGGATCTGTTTCCCGCGGCCAGCGCAATGGCGAATCAGGAACCGGGGCTCCAACGGCTCTTGCTCAGTTCAGTGGATGAAGGGAGCATTCAGAACACCAGCGCGTGGAAAATGCATGGAGCACAGGCGAGCGCCGCGGGGGCCCTGAAGGCGAAGGTGGGCTCCGTGGCGATGAGATTCAGTGGCGAAGCTGAGATCGCCGGAGCGAAAGGGGATTTCGGATTGACTGGTGAGATTCCGGGTGAGGTCCGGTTCCTCGGGATCTGGGTGCATCTTGAGGAAAATTCCAATGTGCGGCAGGTGGGTTTTCAAGTGGCTGATTCGGAGGACGAGCGCTTGATGGCCGTCCGGGAAATTTCCGGCACGGGCTGGCAGTGGGTGGAGTTGGATCTCAAGGCCGCGGGATTCCGCCAGGCCTATCCCCAGCCGATGAAAGACCATGCGGTCGGTTTTCCGCTCAAGGAACTGAGCTTCGTCTGGTTTGCCGCCGAGGCGGGACCCACCTCGATGGCGGTCGATGGTCTGATGGCAGCCTCAAAAATCGAAGCGCCGGTGCCGCCATTTGAAATGAGAGCTCTCGGCACGTCCTGGGGCGAACCGGGTCGACCGTATGCGGGTTTCCTGTTCGTAACGAATTTCACGCCGGAACCACTGGAGCTGGAGGTGGGATTTGTTCTCCGGAGCAATCCGGCGCTGGAAGACGGCGCTTCCGATTCATTGCATGCCGGATCGAAGGTGGACGAGCAAACGGTGACCGTCCGCGTCGCTCCCCACGGCATTGTCACCGCCGATCTCCAATCTTCCGCATTGTTGGGTCCTGATGCTTACCGAGTGGAATTGAGAGCGGAAGGTGCGGAACCAGCCGTTTCCGATTACTTTGTCATGCCCGGCGAGTTGGCCCTCCGGCCCGAATCCCGCTTTGGTATCAATGCCTCGGAAGCGGACCTGATTCCTCTCAACAAGCGGCTTGGAGTAGGTTGGATTCGTTTTGAAAACATGAAATGGCAGTTCTACAACCCGGCTCCGGGTGACTTCAGGTTCGATGGTTCCGTCGGCCCGTGGCATGTGCCACACGACGGGGTTTTCAAACGTTACACGGAGGCCGGATTCTCGGTGCTGCCCTATATCTTTCAGACTCCCGACTGGGCCACCTCCGCGCCGCCGGGTACGGAGAAAAATCATCACAGTTTCCCGCCGAAGGACCTTGGAACCTACGGCGAGGCGATTTTCCAGGCCGTCGCGCGCTACGGCTCGAAATCCACGGCGGCGGGTGCCCTGAAAAGCAATGACGGGAAGTCCGGGTTGGATCTGATCCACACTTATGAGATCTGGAATGAACCGAATCTCAACGATCCCGGATGGGGATTCTTCGTGGGAACGATGGAGGAGTATTTCGAGTTGTATCGGGTGGGGGTGGAAGCCTTGAAACGGGCCGATCCGGAGGCACGGGCGACCAGTGCCGGATACGCCGGGATTTCCATGGACATCGTCGATCAAATGCGGACCTATCAATATGACGACGGCAGGACGCCGATCGATTTCACCGATATTCTCAATGTCCATTTCTATACCGGTCGTCAGGATCCGGAGGTCGCGACCCGGGATCCAAATGCCATCCGGCAAGGTTCCGTTGAAGGATCCCAGACCTTGGAAGAGGACCTGCGGGACCTTGCGGATTGGCGCGATGATCTGAAACCGGATATGCCGATCTGGATCACGGAAACCGGATACGATGTGGGCGGCCCGATGGGGAAAAGCGAGCGCGATCAGGCGGCGAAGCTTCCCCGGGCGTTGATCATCGCCCTCGCCAACGGAATTGAAAAGGTCTTCGTCTATCGGGAAAATGGATCGACCCCCGCGCAGCACGCCGGAGCCGGGATGATCCGCAACGACGGGACACTGCGCCCGGCGTATTTCACATATGCGACGTTGATTCGTCAGTTTGACGGAGTGGCGGAAAACAGGATCCCGCGATTGCGGACGCCTGACCCGGACGTCTGGATGTATCAATTCGAGCGGAATGGCGGAAAGGTGCTGGTGGCATGGACCACCGGAGAAAAGGCGGACCTCGGACTTGATCTTTGCAAATGCCAGGTGACCGGTGCGTTTGGCGGGCTCACCGAGCAGGAGGTCGGGCCAGGTTTCCAACTCTCGATGTTTCCGGTTTATATCAATTCGATGGAGCATCCCGATGCGCTCCAGCCATGGGTGGATGCCGCGTCGGAGGCGGAGAAAGCCCGTCTCGCAAAACGCGTACTCCAATCCGCGGCGAAGGTTTATGCCTATGACTTCGGCTCCCGCGACGAGATCGGCATCCGAAGCCATGGGACACCCCGGCCATTCATCCCGGTTCTGGCGGAAGACCGCTTCGATCCGGGGAACGGTTATGGCTTCGTCACGGAAGCTGTGGGGGACGAAAGCGCGCATTGGATCCCCTCGAAACTTGAGAAAGATGCCGTGCGGGTGAAACCCGATACCATATTCCGTATCCTTGCGGATCCGGGCACTTACCGCCTTGAGATCCGGGCGGAGGGAGAGGGCGGCAACACCAGCCTCTCCGTCAAAGGCGGAGAGGGCGGCGAAAAAACCTTCAAGCTGGAAGCGAAGAACGAGAAGAACCCCGTTCTGGCGATGGAGATGATTGTGACGGGAAACCGGCCCATCGAACTGCAGACGGACGGATGGGGCCGTCTGCTGTGGCTGGCCCTGATCGAACAAACTCCCGGATCCTGATCGGACCTTCCTTTGGCCTCCGGCTGGGAGAGGTCCGCCCCGCTCCGTTCACCCGGGTGGGGTCTGTACCTCCGGGGACGTGCGCACCGCTGTTCCCGGCCCGGACTGTTCGGGAGGGGGAAGCGGAGCGTCCCGTCTGGGCAGGATTCCTGCGGGGCACTTGCGGATTGCGGACGACCCTGCCGTGCTCGCCGGAACTTCAGGGCCATCAAGCTAGGGAATCGGAATGGGGAAATTGGCCACAAAAGGCACACAATTCACAAATTCCCTGCTGGTTTTCTGACCTGAGACAGGCAGATACCCGAGATCAGCGCAACCCTGACCAAGCAGAGTAGGGAAAGACGATCCATCCTTGTGCCTTTTGTGCCTTCTGTGGCCGTTCTCCTCCCCAACTTGATCGCCCTGGCCGGAACTTCCGATTTTCCCTGTTGCCAAATCGGAAGGG
>JBBSJY010000036.1:0-28440 GCA_038256845.1 Verrucomicrobiales bacterium
CTGGCAGTTCGGAAATCATCAGATCGATCCAAAACCCCGCGCCCCGACTGCGTTGCCGGATCAATTGGGAAGCCTCGCCCAGCCATTCGGATGATGCCGCCGCCGTTTCAGGATCGGTTCGGGCGAGTTTTTCGAGAAGCTCCGCCATCGTGGTTGGGAAATCGCCGTGCAACAGGCTCGTGCGCCATCCTTCCAGCGTGCGGGCCGCGTCGAGAACCTCCTGCGCGGACTCCCATTCGTAGTCGGACCGGAAATCCGCAGCCTCCAGGCGTCTGGCGAGATCATCGGTGCGGAGGACCATCCAGCGGTCGCGCAGTTCGGCGAGACGTCTGGCTTTTTGCGCACGGCGTCCGCCGACGAGCGAGCCGGTTTCCGGCAGGGTGAGAAGATCCGCCATTACCGACAGGCTGGGGTCGGCGAGCCAATGCGACCAGATCGCCAGCCAACGCGCGAGGCCTCCGGCCAACGTGGCGGCGGAGGGATGGAAGGCGGTCCAGCCGTTGCGGGTGAAAGTCCGGGTCAGTTCGTCGCCCACCTCGGAATCCGCAGCTCCAAGCGCGACCTGATCGGATGGCATTCCCTCATTGGCGACGGCCTGCCAGGCTTCCGCGGCCTGCTGGCGGGGATCCGCCACCACCCGGACCTCGCCGAGCCACGGAATCGGTCGGGTTGCCCAGTCGCCTAGCGGCCGACCGGTCGCGGAAAAGCGGTCCGCCTCGCTTTCCGGCGCCGCGATCAACACGGTCACATCATTGTTCCGGGCGGCGAGTGCGTGCTCCAGCAGGGGAGGGAGGTCGGTCGCTCCAGCGAGGATGATCGTTCCCTCCGGAAGGAGGATTCCGCCGGCCAGCACACGGCTCCGGCTTTCGAAACCCCACGATTCGAGACGCTTTTCCACCAGTGCTTCCAACGATGCCATGGCTTGCCAGCGTTCCGCTTCCACCGTGTGCCGCAGGCGGGGGGCGGCGGAGGCGAGCGTGAGTCCGTTTTCCTGCAAGCTGCGGCGCAGTCCGAGCATTTCTCCCGCCAGACCGGTGACGCCATCCGGCCCCTCTTCGGGAGCGTGGGGGAGCAAGGCGCGGTAAGGTGACCAGTCCCGCACGGTCTCCAGGGTTTCCACCCAGGCGAGGCGCTCCATCCAGTCGGGCGCGACATCCGTGCGGTGACATTGCAGGAGGGTGCCAGACGTCACGACTTTCGGAGCGAGGAGCGCGCCCGCCGCTTCGGCGAGCGCTTCCCGCAAACGCCGTCCTGCCTGCGCGGTCGGGACCACCACCACGCTCCCGGGCAACGAATCGCGGCGCGCGATCAGCCACGGCACCAAGTGATTGAGAAATGGCCGATCCCATCCGAGAAACTCACGCTCCAGCATCGCGGCGGAGCATCCACCGCGGCATGGGGCAGGGGAATCAAAAACGCGGGCACAAAAAAACGGATGCCTTGCGGGCACCCGTTCGTTTTTCCCTGCTTGCGGAACCGGAAGATTTACTCGGCGGTTTCGGATCTCTCCGGAGCCGGAGCGTTCGAGTAGCGCCAGCGGATTTTGTTGCGCTTGGAGGCGGAGCGAAGCTTTCGTTGCTTGCGTTCGGTCGGCGTTTCAAATGCGCGGCGGCGGCGCATTTCTTCGAGGATTCCCTCGGAATCGAGCTTGGTTTTCAGGCGCTTGAGAGCACGGTCAACGGGCTCGCCTTTCTTCACAGTCACTCCTCGCATGCGATTTTCTTGTTTGGTTTGGTTGGTTCCGCAGGTTTGTCGGGGCGCGGTAGATGCCGCAAACCGGCCGCTCTGTCAAGAAAGATCCAATTGCATTCATGGCTGGTTCGAGCCCTCTTCCGGGAAGATCCTCAATCATTCGGGAGCGGCCGCGTTTCTCGCCTATGGCTACCGCGAAGCAGGGCGGATCCGGGACGGAGGCAGAATGCGTTTCCCTGGCTGCCAGCGCGGGTCATTGTCCGTCCGGATTTTTCATGAATTCGCGGACCTCGTTGCGGGCGTCGGCGGGGAGAGAGTTGACCCACTGCCCGGCCTCTTGCGGGTCGTAGAGCGCCCAGTTGGCGGCGAGGTTCTTCTGCGCCCAGATTTTGGCGTCGCCGTTGGGAAGCGATTGGACCCAGGCGCTGGCGGCGGCGGGATCGCTTTTCGCCCAATTCACGGCGTGCGAGGACGATTGGGCGATGAATTGGGTCATCATGTTGGAACTGCTTTGGCCCTCCGGGACCTCCGGCGGATGGGCGATCAGATGCTGAATTGCCGCCCCCTTGAGCGAAGGGTCCATATTGTTCAAGTGTCCGGAGTCGTTGGTCAGGACCTTGGCGACCTTGCTTTTTTCATCGTCGGGCATCGTGTGGAACCGGGTGCCGAGCTCGGTCATCTTTTCCTTGTCCCAGTTGCGGAGAACCGAAAGGAGCTGGTAGTTGTCGCGTTCTCCGGAGGAACCCACCGTTTCGAGCCATTCTTCGGGTTTCTCGATGGCGGGGATGGCACTGGTTTGCTCGGAGGAGGATATATGTTGCCGGGCGTACGCCCGCTCCTCCTCCGTCGCGAGCGACGCCAGCAGCGCCTCGGCTTTTACGGGATTGCCGCCGAGATTCCCAAACAGGTTGCCGATCACGTTGAGCCGTTCATTGCCGGAGAGACCCGAACCGGCGAGGCGCTTGAGGGTTTCTTCGGGCTGGGAACCGGCGAGCCGGCTCAGCGCATTTCGCTGGATGTTTTTGCTGTCGGTTTCGCTGAAGCCCATGCCGGCGAGGTCGGCGTCCAACCATTTGAGAATGTTGCTGTCGTCGATGAAGCTGTGGGAATTGCCGGCGATTTGGCTCCGCCATTCGGGCGGGAGGTTTGCCAGCTCGCCGAAGAGATTGGCACCGACCTTGCGATCATGATTGAGGATTTCCTGGAAGATCTTCCAGCCGTCCGGGCGGTCCCAAAGCTCGCGGATGCCGCTGGAGAACGAGGCGGAGAGCTTTTCGCCGATCAGCGCGGCTTCCGCGGAATTGCGGACGGAAAGCGGCAGGGAATCAAGCGCGGCTTCAAGCGAGTCCGGCGAGTTTTTGGCGAGTTCCATCAGCAACTGCCGGGTGTAATGGGATTCCATGCCGTGCCTGCGGAAACCTCGGGACGAAACTTGCTTCAAACCCAGGAGGGCAAGGCCGGGATTTGTTTTCGCGAGTTGTGTGAATGTCTGGAGGGCGAGTGAGGGGTCCCGGTGCTCCTGGAAGAAGTCGAGGAGGCGGCCGGGGTCGCTTTGCGCCATTTCAGCGAGGATCGGAGCGGCGCTGCCCGAGGCATCCCTCAAATACCAGCGCACCAAGCCTTCGGGATCCTCCGCTCTCCAGCGCTCCTTGGTGATCTTGTTGAAGAGCGTGAGATCGTAGCCCTCGCTCAGCTCGAACCACCTTCCCTCCAGCCAACCCCCAATCTCCGAAATGGGTATCGTGTTGGCCATCTGGATGGTGGCCCGCATCCGTTCTTCCGGCGAGCGGATGGCGCGGAGGGCGGCGACGCGGGCTCGGGCTTCGGATGGAACCGTAAACCGGCTGGGAGGACGGACCGGGCGCTCGGAACTCTTCGTGGCGTTCGCAACGGTTTCCGGATCGGACGGAGCGGGCGAGCGACCGGCGGCTTTCCAACCGATGGCTGCCATTGCCAGAAATCCGAGGAGAAGGGCTGCCCGGATCCCGGGACATTGGGGGAGGAACTTCATTGATTCAGGTTGGATTCAAGAATCCGGTTGAGATGGGTTCTTTGGTCGTCCGGGAGATCGGCGGATTCCAGCCACTCGGCCGCTTCATGTCCGTTGTTTCTGTACCAGTCGTGAAAAACCCCTTGGAGATGGGATTGTGTCACCTGTGAGCTCAGTGCCCAATCCGCCGCCTCGGCAAAGTGACCTCCTTGTCGAAGCTCGTTGACAACCACCCCTGTCGCGCGGTCGCGGATGGCAGGATCGGACTTTTCGGTCACCCATTCGGCGTAGGCCGGCAGATCCAACTCCGCCCATTTGGACGCGTTGGTGTAGAAGTGGTCCCTTCCGTGAGGGGAACTGCCCAAGGGACTGATGTCCAGTAGCTTGCCCGGATCCTTCGCAAGCAACGCGTCCATCAGCTCATTTACCCCGGTCGCGGTCGCGCCGCTGCTGCTACTGCCACTGGGATAGCGGATCCTAATAGTTCCGCTCGTGCCACCCGGATCGGCGGCGAACAGATCTTCAACCAGCTCGAAGGCTTTCTCCGGATCGGTTTTGGCGAGGCTGAGGCCGACCGCGGCGAGGCGCTCGGCGGCGATCAGCGGGGCCTTCTCCGCCTTCGCCTGTTTGAGGGCGGCATCGGGATCGGTTTCCAGCAGTTGCTTGAAGGCGGCCGCTTCGATTTTCCGCTTCGTCTCGCCGGAGGGGGTCTGCGCGGCGAGGCGTTCCAAGGCTCCGGGCTGGGATTCGCCGAGACTTTGCAGGACGGATTCGAAGGCGCGGTCGCTATTGCCATAGGAGCCGGCGACGATGCCGCTGTTTTCCTGCAGCCAATCGTAGGCGGCCCAAGGGTCTTTGCGGACCATCGATTGGAAGAGGCGCTGGTTGAAGCCCTGGCCCTTTTCCTTGAGGAAATCGAGGATCTCCTGCGGGTTTGCCGCATCGTCCCATTTGGTCATGCCGCCGATGATCCGGCCGCGCGCCGCTTCGGGCAGGTCGTCCCAGTTTTCGCGGCACCAGTCGCCGTGGAACTCGCCGAGGCCCCAGCCGACGTTGCCGATGTGTTCCGGGTTCCCGGAGACCGCCGCGGCGAGAGCGGCTTGCGGATCGTGGCAAGCCCATGCCCACCAGGCGTAGTGGGCGTCCGGCGTGCCGTTCGCGGCGGCCGTCGCGGCGAGCGGGTTGAGGCGGGTCCAGTTGATGAAAATGAGGTCGTTGACGTCGTTCTGGCGGTTCTCGCGCTGACGATAGTTTTGCCAGTAGGCGGAAATTTCCTCCTCGCTGGCATCCATCATCCACAGTGAGAGACGGCCGAAAATGGATCGGTCGTCGGCGGCAAGGAGGGACTCGAGCGTGTCGGTCGATTGCAGGTGGGAGGACGGAGATGGAAGGGAGGCGGGAGCGACGGCGGATGTTTCGCCGGATTCTCTGGCAGTAGGGGCGTTGCGGCCGACTTCGGCGGGCTTTTCTTCAACGACGGCTGCGCTGGAAGGTGGCGGGCCGTTCGCCAGCCGTTTCGCCGCAAAACCGGAGGAGAAGCCCGCGACACATAGGCCGAACAGTAGGAAGATTGAGGATTTCTTCATCCGGATTGTCGGATATAAGCCGGTCCGGGCTCCGTGACGTCAATGCGATTCGACAAATCGTGCGAGGGTGGGAAAGCTGCGCGAAAACAGTCCGAATCGTCAAAAGGCGGGCTTGCAGAGTCCCGGAGCGTGAGGTAACTGACGGCGGTCCCGGGGCAAGGGCTGCCACCCGCTGTTGTGATCACAACGGGCCGGTCCGGTCCCCGGATTTAGAAAATCCTCAGAAAAAATGCATCGCATTCCCTTTTCCCGCGTGAATTGGACGACCAGCTCGTTCCTTATCGGCACCGCCCTCATCGCCCTCATCGGCGTCCCGATCTACATCTTCCACGTCGGATTGGATTGGTTCCAAGTGGTGATGTTCGCCTTTTTTCTCATCGCGACAATGATGAGCATCACGGTGGGCTACCACCGGCTGTTTTCCCACCTTTCCTTCAAGGCAAAGCCGGTGGTCAAACTCTTCACGTTGGTTTTCGGTGCCTGCGCGTTCGAGAATTCCTGCCTCAACTGGTCCTCCGACCACCGCCGACACCACAAGCACGTCGATCACGACGACGACCCGTACGACATTTCCAAGGGGTTTTTCTGGGCGCACATCGGCTGGCTGCTGTTCAAATTGAATCCCGAGCCGCCCTTGGACAACGTGGCCGACCTCCGCAAGGACAAGCTGGTGATGTGGCAGGATCGCTGGGTCCACTGGATCGGCCTGGTCGTCGGTCTGATCCTCCCCGCGGGCCTCGGCTATGCCTTCAACGCGTGGCAGGGGATGAACCCGCTGCATGGCGCGCTCGGTGGCTTCCTCCTCGCCGGCGTGGCTCGCGTAGTCGTTGCGCAGCATTGCACGTTTTTCATCAATTCGCTCTGTCACACGGTCGGCCGCCAGCCGTATTCGACCAAGCACAGCGCCCGTGACAGCGCGATCATGGCAGTCCTCACCTTCGGCGAAGGCTACCACAATTATCATCACGAGTTTCAGCACGACTACCGCAACGGCGTGAAACCCTGGCAGTGGGATCCCAGCAAATGGACGATCTGGACGCTTTCCAAGCTCGGTCTCGCCGAGGGCCTCCGCCGGGTGTCGGACAGCAAAATCCTGCTCGCCGAAATGGGGGAAGCACGCCGGCGTGCCGAGGAGCGTCTCGCCGAACTCCGCCTTCACGGCCCGGGTCCGACCCAGCGCGCGGTCGATGCCCTTCACGAACTGGTTGAAAAACTGGCCGCAAACTACCACGAATTGGAGAAGTCGCTGGCGGACCGGGTGCACCTTTCCCGCGAGGTATTGAACCGCTGGCAGGATGAAACCCGCCAACTGATGCGTGAGCTGAGCCGGGTATCAACGATCGGTCCGGCCTGAGCGAACGGATCTCTCGCGGGGAATCCCGCATCTCACGGGTCTGTCCTCTGGACAGGCCCCGAGGCTGCCTTCACAGTGCGGCCACTTCATGCGAATCTCCGACCGATACATCGGAAAGCAGGTGCTGCTCGGCACTCTGTACGCGGTTGCAATTCTGAGTTTGGTGTTGGTTCTCGGCAACCTGTTCCAAAAAATCCGGCCCCTGCTGGTGGAACAGCGTGCGCCTCTCGGACTGGTGCTGCGTTTTGCGCTCAGCGTGCTGCCCTATTCGTTGATGTTCACTTTGCCTTGGGGCTTTCTCTCGGCGGTGCTGCTGGTATTCGGAAGACTTTCCTCCGATCAGGAAATCACCGGTTTCCGCGTGGCGGGAATGAGTCTGCCGCGCCTCGCTGCCCCCGTGTTTGTCATCGGTGCGCTGCTTTCTGGCTTCAGCCTCTGGCTGAACCTCAATGTCGTGCCGCTCGCGAAGGCATCGGTTTACGAGTTGCTCTATGAGAGGGCGATCAGCGATCCCGAATCGTTGCTCAAACCCGGGGTGGTCCAGGGGGGACTCAGCAATGAACCGCTGAAAGTTCTCATCGAGGGAAGGGAAATGGAGGGTGAGGTCGAGGGCGGGGTGATCGGGTTGCACCTCTACCGCTGGCCTCGGGGAGACGGCCAGGACGCGACACCCACCTACATCCATGCCCGGCGGGCCGCGCTCCATGTGGACCAAGTGAAAAAAGAGCTCCGTCTGAAGTTGATCGACGCCTATTTCGAATCGGCGAAACCCGACGGCAGCGTGGATATGGTATTCGCCGGGAAGGCGGAACCCCTCCTGATCCCTCTCAAACAGCCTCGGGATCGCCGGCTGAAGGCCAGCGCCATGACCAGCGCGGCAATCCTCGATTTCATCGACCACAATGCCGGACTCAGCGACTCCAAACAGGTCGAATACCGCTCGGAGATCACGCGCCGCTACTCGTTTTCCATGGCCTGCCTTGCGTTCGCCTTCCTGGCGGTCCCCCTGGGATTGAAAACCCGCCGCAAGGATACCTCCAGCGGTCTGGTCATCAGCCTGATCCTCGGCGCGGCCTACTTCTTTCTAACGGTTTTGGCGGATCAATTCGAGACCGACCTTGCGGCGACCGTGGTTCTCTGGGCTCCCAACGTCGCCTGCGTGCTGGTGGGCCTGTTCCTCTTCCGCCGGGCCCGCTTCAAATAATCCCGGGCCGGCCGATGAAACTGATCCGAATCGTCACCAAAGCCTCCCGGGATGTCCGGGACTTCTTTGCGGAGGAACGGGTGAGCTGGGCTCCTTTCGTCGGAGCCGCCCGGGGGTACGATCTGGCCACCTTCGCCCAAGACAGCCGGGCTGCGGTGAGTGTCACGTTGTTGTCGCTGGCCCAAGCGATCGCCTTCGCAGCGATCGCCGGGCTGCCGGTGGTCTACGGAATTCTCTGTGCGGCCGTCGCCGCTCTCGTCGCACCCTTTTTCGCCGGCTCGCGACACACCATTCTGGGACCGACGAATGCGACCGCCTTCATGTTGTTCAGCTTTTTCGCCGTGAATCCCACGCTGAGCGGCCGGTCCGGGGAACTGATGCCGCTGCTGGTGCTGATGGTCGGACTGCTGGCGGTCGCGGGGGCGTTGTTCCGGGTGGCGGACCTATTGCAGTACATCTCCCGCAGCGTGTTGGTCGGTTACATTTCGGGAGCCGCGGTGCTCATCATTGTCAACCAGCTCGTGCCCTTTCTCGGTGTGGCAGAGCATGTCGATGGAGATTCATCCTCGACCTTCGCCGGGTTGCTATTCGGGGTGCTTCAAGTTGTGCACCTGACGGAAATCGGTCCGGTTCTGATCGGGTTCGTGACCCTGGGGATCTATGCGTTTCTGCGGCGATGGCGGCCGGCGTGGCCGGCATTCGCCCTCACCCTCATCATCTCCTCCGTGGTGTTCGGCTCGATGATCCGGATGAACATTGCCCCCTTCGCCAGTGTCGACACCTTCGCCACCTTCGGATTCGGAGATCTGTTGCCGCGGAGCCCGAATTTCATCCGCCCCGGCATCTTCGCCGATATTTCCGCCCTGCTGGGGGTGGCCCTCGCCATCGCATTCCTCGCTTCCCTGGAGAACACCCTGATGGCGAAAACCCTGGCATCCAAAACAGGCGAGCGTGCCGACGTGAATCAGGACATGCTCTCCGTGGGGATGGCCAATCTTGCCAGTTCTTTCGCCGGCGGAATGCCCGCATCGGGATCGCTCACGCGTTCCATGCTCAACTACGATTCCGGAGCGCGAACTCAGTTTTCGTCGGTTTTCACCGGCCTTTACACCACGGCCGCCGCCCTTCTGATCGCGGCGTCGGCCGGGTGGGGGTTTCCGATGATGGACTTCGTTCCAAAGGCCGCGTTGGCCGCCGTGGTAATCGCGCTGTCACTCTCGCTTTTCAACCTCCGCAACATCCGGATTTGCCTTCGTTCGACAGGGGATGACGCCGGCGTGCTGATCGTGACGTTTCTCGCGACCCTGCTCGCCCCGCTGCACGTGGCCATTTTCATCGGCGTGGCGATGTCGATCACCTTGTTCCTGCGAAAGGCGAGCCGGCCGTTCCTCATCGAGTATGAATTCAATGAAGCGGGCGAGCTCCGCGAAATGGGGGAAAAGCGAAAGCGGCCGATCCCCTCCATCTCGATCGTCCACGTCGAGGGCGACCTTTTTTCGGCGCGGCCGAGCTTTTCCGGACCCAAATCCAGCGGATTGTATCCGATCCTGCGATCCAGGTGATCATCCTGCGCTTGAAAAACGCCCGCCACCTCGATGCCACCAGCGTGCTGGCGCTGGAGGACCTGATCCTCTTCATGCGGTCGCGGAACCTGCACCTCATCGTTTCGGGGGCGACGAAGGAAGTTTACAGCGTCTTGAAACGTTCCGGAATTCTCCATACCTTGCAGGAGGGCTGCGACCGTGAGGCGGGCGAGAGCAATCTTTTCTTGAACTCTCCCAGCAATCCCAACATTTCCACCCGGGACGCCCTCAAGCGCGCCCAGCAGCTTCTCGGCACCAACAAGGCCGACATCCGCATTTTTTACGACCCCAACCGATAGGACCCCTCATGAAACGATCCGCCATCGTCGCCATTGCCGGCGCCCTCCTGATCAGCTTCGGAATCTGGTGGTTTTCGCCCACGCAGGTCGTAAAACGCCGCACCCTCGGCCTCTTGGAAACGGCTTCCCTGGATGCCGGAAGCGGGCGCGGGGTCCGGCAGATGGCGGTCTATTCGATGAACGGATACCTGGGATCACAAGTGGAGCTGGACATTCCATCGGTCGAGCGCGCCAACGGCAGCTTCGACAAGAGCAGCCTCGAACTGGGCTTTTCCGGCTTGGTGAATCAGGCGAAACAGACAAAATTCGCAATGCGGGAAATCCGCGACATCAGCGTGGAAGGGGGGATCGGCAAGGTGGTGCTCGTGGTGGACGCGGTGGTCGAGTTGCCTACCTACCGGCCTGTCGATGGAATCTATGAAGTGACCTTTGAATGGAAAAAGGGCGATGACGGGTGGCGACTCACCCGGGCGAAATGGGTGGAGAATCCGTAACGAACGGGATTGGTTTTTCTTTTCCCGCGTCTCCTCTGTCGTTCCTTTTGTCCCGATCGAGGATGCGCTCGAGTTCCGCCACCCGGCCGCCGATGTTCCGCCGCCTCACCGAGAAGAGCAACAGACCCGCGAAAAACAGCGGCTTCGCCCCGGCGCTCACCGTGATCACGGAGAGCCAGAATTGATGCGCGGGCCCGCCGGTCCCCACCAAAGATCGCATCGAATTCGGGAAGAATTGGACGAGTCCGGCCGCCAGAATGAGGATCGCACCTGCCAGCATGATGCCGGTGCCAGGGCTGCGCTCCCGGTAGAGAAAGACGGCGGCCGCGATCATCAGCGCATGACTGGCGAGGTCCCCCACCATGAAGAGCATCCGGAAATAAGTCCCATAATCCATACGACACACAACGTCTCACGCCGCGGCAGAGTGCAAGACCAATCTACCTTCCTAATCGCCCAGGAAAACGAATTCCTCGGCCACCCGGTTGAGCGACACGCGCGCCTGCGGCAGCGCTTCGGCCAGGGCACCCAGCAAGTGGCGGGGGGTATCTCCGGGCGCCGACGGATTGTCGGCCGCGCCACGGAACGACTGTTGGGCAAAGGATTCGTAAAAGGCCAGGTCCGGAGCGCCGTTGCGATCCCTGCGGCGCTTGATAAAGCCCGAATAGAGGCCCGTGAGGACCATGAATTGATTTCCCGCGGCCACTTGGAGATGGAAGCGCATGCGACCGTGTGCGGAGGAAATGATGGCAATGAAATCCGACGCATGGGTGAAACCCCGCGCAACGTTTTGGAGCGGATCCTCACGATCTGGAGAGACCCGCTTCGCCAGAACACCCGCGACGTAGTCGGCCAGATCCGCATCACCCAGTCCCGCCTGTAAAAACGCATGGCGCACCAGGACGTAAAAATAGAAAGCCGGCGAAACCCGCAGCGCGGAGGGCGAATCAAGCAGCGCGCGCAGCACCTCCTTCAGATCGAGCATTTCGCGCAAAGCGTCCGGATCGTCCCACAATTTCGCCAGATGCCGACGCTGCTCGCCGGGTGCCAGAACGGCTGTCAAAAACTCGAAATCCGCACCGGTAAACCGGTCCCTGCTCGAAGGCATCCAGTGTTGCAGCATGCAAATCCCACTAGCAAGGAATGGGCCCAAATGGCGAGAATTTATTCAAGCCGTCTTAATAAAAACTCCCGGAGGACGGCTCTTGACCGATGGTCCGGCCCTACGTGCGATTTTTAGGGTGCTTTCCCTCAGATTCTGATAGAAAAACGCACCGATCATCCGCCTGAGCGAAATTTTGGATGGACTCGCGCGGTAGGTGTCGGGAACGTCACGAAAACTCAAACGTATGGAAGCCAATCAGAACCGAAGGGAGTTCAAATTTCTCCTCAAACCCGGAATGGAATCTGTCCTCCGCCCCCAGGTCGCGGCGCACCTGGAGGTCGATACCCACGCCAATGGCGGATATCCGGTGATTTCCGAGTATTTCGATACGCCGGGGCGGGCGAGCTATTGGCAGAAGCAATTCGGGGTTGCGAACCGGCGCCGCGTCCGCGGGCGCGTCTATGGCCGTCAGGACGGCAGCATTCCCCCCAGCGCTTTTATCGAAGTGAAACACAAACTCGACGGAACCACGGTCAAGCGGCGGGTTTCGGTGGATCTTGATGAGCTGGAAAGTTTTTCGGATGGAACTCTCCCGGACCAGACTGCGGACGGTGCCGGGGCGAACCGGCGGGTCATCGCGGAAATCGACGAACTCGTGAACCAGGGGAAAACCCGTCCGGTCGTGCAGATCCGCTATCACCGCTACGCCTACGACAGCGGGCCTGAAGGAACCATCCGGATCACTTTCGATTCCGATCTCCGCTGCCGTTTCCGCATGCTGCCACTGGTTCCGGATGATCCGGATTTCGAATTGCCGCTGGTCGAACCCGGGGCCGCCATCATGGAGGTCAAGACGATCGGCCCGGTGCCTTACTGGTTTCGTCGGCTTGTGGGTGAACATTCTCTTGTGCCCCAGGGCTTTAGCAAATATGCCGTGGCGCTGGAGAAGTATGAATTCAGCCGCTCCTCCTCTCACAAATTGAAAATGCCAGCATGATCCTCGGACAAACCCCTTCAAATCCACTTGAGTTTCTTAATTTAACCTCCGCCTTGCCGACCGATTCCCCGGGCCCGTTGGAAGTGGTCTTCGCGATGGGACTCAGCCTGGCGCTGAACCTTCTGATCGCTTTCATCTATCGCAAGACCTACAAGGGCACACGCTACTCTCAGGATTATGTCCAGACCCTGATCATCATCGGCATGGTCACCACCATCCTGATCATGGTGGTCAGCGGCAACGGAGCGATTGCTTTCGGCATGTTCGCAGCCTTCTCCGTGATCCGTTTCCGACGGAATCTCGGCCAGTCCCGCGACCTCGCTTTCGTGTTTTTCGCAATGGCGATCGGCATGGTGGTTGGCGCCCGGCTTTATCCGATGGCGGTCATCATCTGTCTCATCGTTGGCACTTCGATCTTCATCCTCGCAAAGTCCGATGCGTTCGCGCCGCGCAGGGCATCCCACATGCTGACCCTGCGACTGACGAGCGACGTAGACTTCGAGGAACTCCTTGGCCCGGTCTTCGATGAATTCGCAGACCGCACCAATTTGGTCAGCATCTCTTCCGCGCAAGCGGGAATGATGACCGAATTGCGCTACGGCCTTCAATTGAAGATCGGAGTGAGTACGCCGCGCCTGCTCGAAGCGCTCCATCAGGTTTCAGGAAACAACCGGGTGGTGCTCACACCGACCGGCCAAGAACTCGAAATCTGAAGCGTCCCGTTCTGTGGGCCGGAACCGTATTCAAATGATTCCGGGCGGCTGGGGAGGGCAGCTCCTCAGCCGAGCATTTCTGAAAGGTAGCCGAATACATCGGTGTTTTTCACCAGGCCGGAAAAGCGGTGGGACCGGGGCCCCAGCGCCGTGACGATGGTTGGATCGCTGGTGTGGGTCGTGCCGGTCCAGCCGATGCCCGTGTGGTTTCCGACAATCTGTCCTAGCAAGCCCTCGGGATTCGAAAGCTGCTCGTTCCATTCGATGATCGGGCGCTGGGAAAAGCTCTCGATCAAGGCGGCCGCTTCCTCGGACTTCAGGCTGATTCCCAAGCGTTCGCTGACGAGGGAAGTCAACCCGGCGGCAGATCCGGCACCTTGCTTCTTCCACTCGCCAAACAGCCGTTCGTGGGATGCCTCGAGCCCGCCGATTCGCTCGAATGCCTGATTGCTCCCCGAATAGCCGCCACCCATGCCGTTGAGACCGGGATTGGCATTGCCATGGTCACTGGTGACCACGATGAGAATGTCTTCCCTGTCCGCCGTCAGGGTCATCGCGGCGGCCACCGCGTCGTCGAAGGCGAGCTGGTCCCACAGCAACCCGGCGATGTCGTTCAAATGCGCCGCGTGATCGACGCGGGCCCCTTCGACCTGGAGGAGAAACGGCTCGTCACCGGGAAGGAAGCGCTCGAGTGCCACGCGGGTCATTTCCGCCAGCGTGGGCACGGCGGCGGCCATCGCTTCATCGTGATTCCGATCAACGGTATAGGGGAGGTGACCCCGGGTGAAGGTGCCGAGCAGCTTGGTTTCGCGGGAGTCCAGCATGGCCTTTCGATTGCGAACCACGCCGTATCCCGCCGCAGCGAAATTGGCGAAGAGATCTTTCCCATCCTTCCGCACTTTGGGATCGAAGAATCCGGAACCTCCGCCCAGAAGCACGTCGACGCGGTTCAGATATTGCTCGGCGATGCCGTCCTCGTCTCCGCGGCTCCTGACTGATGCCGCGAAACCGGCGGGTGTCGCGTGGGTGATGGTGGCGGTGCTCACGAGCCCGATCCGCGCCTTGTTTTTCTTCGCAATCGCGGCGATGGGCGTGAGTTCCTTGCCGTCGGGGGAAAAGTTGATCGCGCCGTTGTTCACCCGCTGGCCACAGCCCCAAGCGGAGGCAGCGGCCGCGGAATCCGTGACCAGGGAATTGGCGGAGGCGCAGTCCATCAGGCCATGGCTGGAATCGGGGCGGGACAGAAGATTCCACCACCGGGTGCCGCATTTCCGGGCGCTCTGGGAAAAAGCCTCCGCCATGGTCAGCACACCCGGACTCATCCCGTCCGAAACGAGAAATATGACCCCCCGGACTCTTTTTGGCGCGGAGGCTCCCGGCTCGGCGGCCATCGAGGTGCCTGCGGCGAGAGCCGTGCCGCCGAGGGCGGTTGCCTTGATCCAGTTTCGCCGGTCGATCGCGGTGTCCCCGCCTTGATTGTGAGTCATGCGAAGAGGATATCGATTTCGCGGTCCTCGGCAACCAGGCGGCTGGGGAGGCACGAAACGATCCCGTCACCTCGGACTTGCACCGGTCGTCCCACTTCCCTAAGCATCCGCGCCGATGACCCATGACCCGGACCAGCACGACTCGCTCGGGGCGATGTATTCCGACTACTTTCTCGACTATGCGAGCTACGTCATCCTCGAACGGGCGGTGCCTCACCTGAACGACGGCCTCAAGCCGGTCCAGCGCCGGATCCTCCACTCGATGGACGAGCTTGATGACGGCCGCTACAACAAGGTCGCCGGAATCGTGGGCAACACGATGAACTACCACCCGCACGGCGACCAATCGATCGGCGCTGCCATCGTCCAGCTCGGACAGAAGGATCTCCTCATCGACACCCAGGGAAACTGGGGGAACACCCTCACCGGCGATGGCGCCGCCGCGCCGCGTTACATCGAGGCTCGCCTCACCGGGTTTGCCAAGGAGGTCGTATTCAATCCGAAAACCACCCGCTGGCTTCCCAGCTACGACGGCCGCCGCAAGGAGCCGGACACGCTGCCGGTCAAATTCCCCCTGCTCCTCGCCCAAGGCGTCGAAGGCATCGCGGTCGGTCTCGCCTGCAAGATCCTGCCGCACAATTTCAACGAGCTGATCGAGGCCTCCATCGCCGTGCTGCGGGACCAGCCGTTCAACCTGGTGCCCGATTTCCCCACTGGCGGCATCATGGACGCCACCGAATACAGGGACGGCCTCCGCGGCGGCAAGGTTCGCGTGCGGGCCCGCATTTCCCTTGAGAAGAAGGGCATCCTCCGAATCACGGAAATCCCCTTTGGCACGACCACCGGCGCGCTCATGGACTCCATCGTCGCCGCCGCGGACAAAGGAAAGATCAAGCTCGCCAAGATCGAGGATAACACCGCCGCCCATGCCGACATCCTCGTCTATCTCCCCGCCGGCGTCGACGCGGAGAACGCCCGCGACGCGCTCTTCGCCTTCACCGATTGCGAGCTTTCCATTTCCCCTAACGGCTGCGTCATCGTCGATGGCAAACCGCAGTTCCTCGGCGTCTCCGAAATCCTCCGCCGCACCGCTCACCAGACCCGCGAGCTGTTAAAGCGCGAACTTGAAATCAAACTCGGCGAGCTCGCCGAGAAGTGGCATTTCAGCTCGCTGGAGAAAATCTTCATCGAGAACCGGATCTACCGCGACATCGAGGAATGCGAAACTTGGGAAGCCGTTCTCAAGGCCATTGATGACGGGCTTAAGCCGTTCAAAAAACTCCTCAAGCGCGAGGTCACCGAGGAAGATCTCGTCCGGCTCACCGAGATCAGGATCAAGCGCATCTCAAAATTCAATGCGTTCAAGGCCGACGAGGAGATCCGGTCTCTTGAGGGTGAGATCGCGGATACGGAGAAAAACCTCCGCAATCTCACCAGGTTCACCATCCGTTGGTACGAGGACCTGATGAGAAAATACGGCAAGAACAAGGAACGCCGCACCGAGATCGCGTCCTTCGACCGAGTCGACCGCGTGCAGGTCGTTGCCGCCACCGAGACCCTCTATCTTGACGCGAAAAATGGCTTTGCCGGCTACGGCCTCAGGAAGGACGGCGAACCCATTGAGAGATGTTCCACCATCGATGACATCATTGCCTTCACCCAGGACGGCAAAATGCGGGTCACCAAGGTCGCCGAAAAAGTCTTTGTCGGGCAAAAACCGCTTAGAGTCGCCATATTCCGCAAGGACGAGGATCTCATCTATTCGATGATCTATCGGGATGGCCGCGATGGTCCGGTTCTCGCCAAACGTTTTACCGTGGGCGGCATCACCCGCGACAAGGAATACCCGCTCACCAAAGGCACGCCAGGCAGCCGCGTCCTCTATTTCGCCGTCCACAAGACCAATGAGGAAAGCGCCGCCCAGATGCTCCTCATCCATCTCAAGTCCGGCCTTCGCATGCGAAATCTCATCCGACCGCTCCATTTCGCCGAGTTCGGGATCAAGGGCCGCTCGAGCGCGGGAAACCTCGTCACCAAGCACGGAATCGAAAAAATCGTCCGCGCCCCGCGCGACTACGATCCCGGCGCGGGCGCGTGAACCGCATTTTCGGAATCGCATTTTCGGGTGTCGGATTTTCGGGTTGCTCTCGCCCCCTCAGATGGTATCCCTCGCCTGTCGCGAGCGGCGGTCCGGACTTCCATCCGTAGCCGTCCCGGACAACGTGAAATGCCTCGGTAGCTCAGTTGGTAGAGCAGTTGACTCTTAATCAATTGGTCCTTGGTTCGAATCCAAGCCGGGGTACACTTAAGAAGTAGTTCAAAATAAGCAATTTAGGACAGGGAGAAGGGATCCGATGAAATTTTCTTCCTACGCATATCAAATTGAGGCGGCACGGAAACCGCCGGAGAACGAGGAATCCGACGGTTCCCCACGTTCTCGGGCCTGTTCCCAATCGCGGAAAACATCACGGCGGAGAGCGAGTTCTTGCCGTTGTTTTCGTGGCAAGGCGATGGTTGGTGCTCGCCGTATGGGATCGCGCCCTAGTCCGTGAAGTATCCTAAGAACCCCGCCGCGCGTTCGATCGCCTGATCCACCTCGGGATCCTTCACCCCGCATTTTTCGGCCAGCACGAATGAAGAGGTTCGCGGGCAGGCCCGCCATCTTCACCGAAAAATGTTTTTCCGCCCGTCCCGAGGATCACGTCATCCACCTGCAGCACACCATCCGCCGGGGAATCCGCGCCGACATGGGTGACAAACAGAAGTTCGGGAAGCTTGTTCATTGGTCGGATCATTGGGAAGGGTTGCATGGCTTATTTTTGGAGGATTTCCAGCATGCCTTTGCCCAAGGCATCGCCCACCAGCAGATAGGTCTCCGCGTTGCCGAATTCATGGTGGCCGTGGGTCGGGTTCGGGGAATCCTCGGGCTTGCGGACGAAGTCCCGGGTCTCCGCAAAAACCACGTTGCCCTTGAATTCCGGCCGTTCCGCCGCCGCTTCCTGCGCTCCCCGGATCGCCAGCGCCTCCGCAGGAAGATCACTAGCGCCCGGCAGCCACGGGCCCGTCAGTTCGCCGGCCACGACAGGCAGCTTCGGCACGCCGAGATCCTTGCGCACATCGCGGATCAGGTTCACAAGGTTCGCCTCGTATTCCGGCACCAGCTTGGGATCGCAGAAATCGTTCCAGCCGTGCCACCACACGAACCCCGCCAGCTCATAATCAGTGCCTCCCTTTTCCAGATCCGCCAAAGCCTCGCGCACTTGCGCGATCATCAGGGGGTAGCAGGAGCCCACCGTGCCGCCCGATGATGGCGGTCGGAAGTCGATGCCAAGGCTTTTGCCGCCCCACGCCGTCTTGATGAGCAGCACATTTTCAGCCAGCGCATCGCCCACCACATGGCCAAATTGCAGCTCCGGGCCGAAATGGTGGTCGCCATAGACAGAGAAGCCAACGGAGAGCGGCCCCTCGAGCAAGGGCTGGTTCTCGCGCTGATAGCGTACCCGCACATCGTCCCGGGCAACCCATTTTCCATTCGCATCCCTGAGGTGGGCGAACTTCGCCTTTTTGGCCGGGTCATCCATGATCGCGACAAGTGTTCCCCGGCCTTCGTTGTAATCCTTGCCCGTGAGGTCCACCGTCGCCTGTCCCTCCATGTTCGACTGCCCCGCAAGGATGAAGACTTTCACGGGCTGCGCCGCCGGTACAAATGCCGTAAGTGCGAGAAAGAGAGCGATACGGAGGAGGTTTTGTTTCATGGTCGGTGTTTCGGTAGTGGTCGGATAGCGGTGCCAATTGCTGCGCAACCCGTTCCAAACCGATCGGGCAAGCCATACAGATCGGGCAGGCGAAAAATTTCTCTCAAGTTTCACGGGATGGAATATCCTAACACCGCCTCAAATCCCCGGCACCTCCAGCGGGAGGATCTCACTCTCGTCCACCTCCCTTTTCAGCGCCTCGATGAGCTCCGGGCGCTCCTTTGCAAGATCCCTGGTCTTGTACGTAAATCGGCACTTGGCCAAACCCCGCTCCGGCGATCAGGGTGCGGCGGCGGGTCCGCTGAGGGCCTCGAGCGCGTGCAGGCAGGCGGCGGTCCGGGTCTCGACATTGAGGGTTTGGAAAATTTCCAGCACGTGCTTCTTCACCGTGCCTTCGCTGATGCCGAGGAGCAGCCACTATCCGAAGCCAGGGACGAGGACCTCGCCGCCATCTTCGCATATTTCAGATCCATGCCCGCCGTTTCCAACAAGGTCCCCGCGCCCCTGCCACCGGTTTCCGTACCAAATTGAATCCGATGAATGGAAACAGTGGAAGCGCCGGGACAAACCGGCTCGGAATAGTGCATGAAAGAGTCTTGCGAAGAACAAGCAGCCATTGACTTCGGCCAAAGTTCCTACGCCGGGAGCGGTGACGTTCCGGGGTAGCATGGGGGAGGGGAGTGGAGACGCGTTGATAGACCGCGGCGGCCCCGGTGGCGGTGACCGAGAAGGTCGCGGCATTGACGCTGGGGCCGACGATTGAGACCGGATGGATGACGATGGCGGGCGGTTCGACCTCGGAATTGGTGGTGAGAATCACGCTGTTGTTTCCTCCTGCGGCAGTATGGCCGGTGTGGTCCTGCACCTTGGCGGGCGGCTTGCGAGTAATGGTACGGGTGGTGCAGAGCTGATTGTCGCTATTGGCACCCGACGACCAGAGGCTGCCGTCGGTCGTTGTCCACAGGCTGTGGGAAGTGCCGGCTGCGGCCGTGGCTACGTTGGCGGCGACGATTCGTGGCGGAGGGCTCCAGCCAAAGGAAAAAGCGAAGTGATTCGGATTTGACCATCCTGAGTCAGTCGCGCCATACCCAAGCTGGCCGTCAACGTTGCTGCCCATCGACCACAAGGTGCCGTCGGAAGTGATGAAAAGGCTGTGATAGTCGCCAATGGAAATGGCGACGAAGCCATCCGCGATCCTTGCGGGTGGGCTGACCCAGCGCAACGTGCCAAAGCCAAGCTGGCCATAAAAATCGTTAGATCCCATTCCCCAGAGTGAGCCGTCGGTTTTACGAAAAGGCTGTGACTGCTGCCGGTGGAAGCCGAGGCGACGGAACCGTCCCTCTCGATAACTTCGCTGTCGAAGCTGGAACCCGCCGTCTTGAGATAACGTCCTGCCACCGCTGGTTTTGAAACCACCACCGCCGCGCTGTCCACAGTCCCCGAGGAATTTCCGAGACTTGCCCAGAAGGAAGTGGTGGTTTTGATCGGAAGGGTGAGGATCGTGGCGGTTGTAGCACCCGGGACGGGTTGGGAAACATCTCCGGCTGGTCCGATGAACCATTGGTATGTAAATGTTGCCGCCGACCCAGCCACGGACAACCTCACTCCGGGAGTCACCTGGGAGGATCCGGGATGGCTGGCAATGGCGATGGCGGCGGTGCCGGCATCGGCGGTAAGCCAGAGGCTGTGCAAATCGCCGGCCGCAATCCGCGAGACGTTCGAGGAAACCTGGACCGGAGTGAAACGGCTGGTGGTGGTGCCATCGCCGAGCTGATGGGCGGCGTTGGAACCCATGGCCCACAGGGTTGCGTCCGTCTTGATAAAGAGGCTGTGCTCCTTGCCGGTGACCACCGATCTTACATTGTCGGCCACCTTGGCGGGGATTCGAAGGTGGGTCTTATCCGGTGCCCAGTTGCCCCTGATCGTTGTATCCGGTCGCCCAAAGCGAGCCGTCGGTCTTGATGAAAAAGCTGCTGCGTCCACCAGCCGCGACCCGGGCGACTCCGGATGCCACTTGCACGGGATCGGAACCGTTGGTGTTGGAGCCGTCGCCGAGTTGCCCGTCGAAGTTGTTACCCATCGTCCGCAGTGTGCCGTCGGTTTTCAAGAACAGGCTGTGGGAGTTTCCCGCGGAGACGGAGGCCACGTCAGCCGCCACCTGCACCGGGGTGCTTCGGGTTGCGGTTGTTCCGTCGCCAAGTTGGCCGGATCGAGGGCTTCCTTGATGCGATCAACCATGAAAGGCTGGTCGGGTTTCTGGAGCATCGTATCGGCGACCGCCGTGTGATTCGTCTGATAGAAACTGGCTCCGGGCCGGAAGCGACGAGGACGGGCGACGAAGCGGCGTCCAACGAACGGATAGAACGAATCAAGGCCATCCTGCTGGCCGGGTCGAAGAACGAGAAAGCTTGAAACAACCGGCGTTTCCCCTTGGATGGCGGGATGCATGGAGAAATTTCCAGCGCCCTGGATTCCCTCGCCCGCCTGATCTCGGCTCGGGTCCGCGAACTTGAATCCGGCACGGCGCCGCAACCCATCGAGAAAATGGCAGATCCGGCGCTCGCCGCCGCGTTCCGCAATCCTTTCCCGGGCGTCCTGCTAGATGCCGATGCTTGTGTGGCACTGGCGGCGGCCATTGCCCCGCAGCTCGCGCCACACCTGTTTGACGAGGCCATCGCAGCCGCCCTCAAGCACCCGGCCGACCATCCGCGCATCGGCGGCCGTCGTGGCTCCGACTCGCGGGTCTTCCTGCCGACTCTGGAAACGGTGGTATTTCTGCTAGGCATCCGCGGCATTCCGGAACGCCTGGCCGTGCTGCACCTGTTCGCGGACGACCATCCCTTCGCCCGCCAACGGCTGCTGCGGCTGGCTCCCGGCACCGCTGACGAGCCGGTCTTCACCCGCGGCCTCATCCCTGGCGACGATCTGCTAGACAGCCTGATGGGTGTACCCTCCCGGCGGCCGAGTCTCGGTCCGGAGTTTCCCGCCCAACGCATTGAAACCCTGCTGGACTGGGACGACCTGGTGCTCGATTCCAAGACGCTCGCCGAGATCCGCGAGATCGAGGCGTGGATACACCATGGGCCTACGCTGATGAACGCATGGGGCATGGCGAAATACCTCAAGCCCGGCTACCGCGCGCTCTTCCACGGCCCATCCGGCACCGGCAAAACATTGACCGCATCATTGTTAGGCAAACAAACCGGGCGCGATGTCTATCGGATCGACCTTTCGCTCGTCGTCTCCAAGTTCATCGGGGAAACCGAGAAGAACCTCGCCCGCATTTTTTCGAAAGCGGAGGACCGCGACTGGATTCTGTTCTTCGACGAGGCGGATGCCCTGTTCGGAAAGCGAACCAGCGTGCGCGACGCCCACGACCGCTACGCCAACCAAGAAGTGTCCTACCTGCTGCAACGCGTCGAGGCCTTCGACGGCCTCGTCATCCTCGCCTCGAACCTGCGCAACAACATCGACGAGGCCTTTCTCCGGCGCTTCCAGGCTGTCATCCATTTCCCAAAGCCCACCGCAGCGGAGCGATTGAAGATATGGAACCGCATGCTTCCGAAACAGGCGCGCCTGCCCGAGGAGATGAACCTCCCGGCGCTCTGCAAACGCCATGAACTCACCGGCGCGGCCATCGCCAGCATCATCCAATACGCCAGCCTGCAAGCACTCGAACGCGGCGAATCCGCACTAGCAGCACGCGACATCGACCTCGCCATCGCCCGCGAATACGAGAAGGAAGGACGGCTCGGTTAGAATCCGTATCGGCACGCATCAGGATTTGGGGCAATCAAGTGTGGTCGTGAATGAGCCGTGTGCCAGCGGCCCGATACAGGGAGTGTGGGCATCTTGCCCGCAGACCATGAGATGCCCATTGGAGGCGCGCAAACCCTCAAAGCGTGATGCGCGGCAGGACAGCGCTCCGTCACTCCTCCCTGCGTTCGGATTCGCCGTTACCGGGTTCGCATTCGCATTTGGCCATCACGGTTTCCTCATCTTCGGCCTTCGCCTGGATTTCCTCCTCCGGTTCCTTGGCGGTTTCTTCGGCGGGAGCCATGTCCATGTGTTCCTTGTCGTCAGCCGCCATCGTTTGCACATCGGCCGCCGGGCTGAAGAAAGGAACCTCAGGGGCCTCGGCTTGGAAAAACGGCGCGTCGGGCGCACGGCGTGAAACACGGCGGGCGGACCGCCGGAATGTGGGTCGTATTTTCATGTCGGAATCGGGTTGGGGTTGGTCGGTTAGAGGAGGTGCGGCACCTTGTTGAATAACGTGTGTGAGTTCGTGGGCAAGCAGGTGGAGGCCCTCGTCACTGGAGCGCGCATACCTTCCTTGCGAGAAATGAATGTCCCGCCCGTGGGTAAACGCACGGGCGTGAAGCCGGGCTGCCAGATCGGCGGACACGGCATCATCGTGAATGCACACGTCCGAGAAATCGTGCCGGAAGCGCGCCTCGAAGAACGCGCGCCCTGCCGGATCGAGCGGCCTCCCGGATCCGCGCGTCGCAACAAGCCGACGCCTGAATTCGCCCTCCTCCATCCCGCCGAAGGGAGTCCGAGGCATTCCCGGGCGCAGGGGTCCGCGCACGGCGAGCCTCGCCTTCTCATCCTTCTCGCGCTCGCTAGTCTCTTCTCTGGCACATTGAATCGTCCCGGCGATGACCACCACCTGTTGGTTCAACGGTCGTTGCCCCGCCGCCTGTTCAACCTCGTTTCCAGTGCCTCCGGACGGATCGGGCAGCGCGGACGCCGGGGTGTGGATCGTCCAACCTGCTGCGGCTAGGCTCCGGATCGAACCCCACGTCGTGGCATCCGGCCGGATGAACCGCTCCGTGTCACCGAAACGGCTGGACCAGTAAATCTCGGCACGCTTGAGCACCACGCCACCCGCTTCATTCTGCGCCGCGCAGATCCGGCCCAACATGGCAATCAACCCGGAGGAACAACTTGTGCAGGCACTGAAGGTGAAATTGCGAATCACGATGGATTCCACATATTTCAAAGCCTCGCGGGCAGGATCGGAATCAAATGCGGCAGTCACCTGCGCCTCGGCATGGGACCCCCCGGTGCGGGTCATCGGGCTGGTGTTCCACGTTAGAAGTTGGATCTGGTTTCCTTCAACCCCGGTCCGTCCCCCGTGTTCCAAGGTCGGGTCGCGACCGCCCGCCGGCAGATCGCGCGGCAGGATTTCTGCCAGATTCGAGATCGGGTGATTGGAAACCAAATTGAGGCGGGTCTCCGCCCTCACCGAGCGCCCTTGCGGCGGCGAACCCAGTGATCGGGCCAGCTCACCCACGGGGAAATACTCGTTGTTCGCGCGGAAGCTGACCGAGATGCCGCCTGCGGAGCCGGGCGTCGTGCGAAGATCTTGCGCGCCACGGGCGACGATGCGCCGCCTCACCCGCTCGGTCGCAGCGGGCACTTCGGCCGCTGCCAAGCCGCCACCTGTTGCCTCCGCCATCGCCTGCTGGGTCTCCGCCCTGAGTTCGTCAGGACTGGCAGCGGACTCGGTTTCCGCATCCGTTTGTACGTCGCGCTCAGGATTCACCTTGCCCGACACGACCCATCGACCGTCGCGTGCAATGACGCGAAGAAATTGGAAATCATATCTCGTCGCGATGCCCGCGAGCAGCGGTGTGAGCAACGCCTCGCCAACCGGGCGGCCGCGGAAGCGGTTCACGGCGGCGGTCGCCCGTTCCATGCCACGGTCGAGTTTTTCCTGCGCGGTCATGTTGCCCGTTCCGGCTTGGGCCACACCGCGTCCCAGCCGCCGCGCCTGCGTCACGATCCAGCCTATCACCCGGCCCAGTGCAGTGTAGATCGGCGCACGGATGCGCTCGATGATTTCGCGAATCTTCTCGGATATCCCGCCCAGACCCAACAACCGCGCGAGGAAGGAAATGATGACCGGCAGCGTCCGCGCCATCGTCTGCTCCACCGCGTTTGCCGCGTCGCCGATGTTTCCCGCCGCGATTTTCGACACCGAAGTCACGAACGCCTGCGCGGTCGCCATCATCTGGTTCATCCGCTCGATGAAAAACATCACCGTGTTGTAAACGGCCATGATCGCCTGCACCACCGCGCCGGCCGGGTTGAGCATCGAAGCGATGCGCGTGACGGCGGCGACAACGATGCGTTCCATCACGAAGTTCTTGATCGCACCGATGACCATCTCCGGCAGACTTACCGTTAGAAACTCGGTGATGCGGCTCCAGATGCCCGCCAGTCCTTCGGTCAACAGGATGCGCACCACCTCGAACGCGGTCTCCAGATGGCCGACGAGCGATTCGCCAAGGTGCTCGACGAGTTGCGGACGGATCTGCGCGTAGGTCAGCCCGAGGATCTGCATCGCTAGCGAAAGGATGCCCCGCAGGTCGAAGGTGGCGGGCATCTGGATGCCGGCTCCCTCCAGTGCGCCGAACAACCAACCTAACAACCCTGTCCGAAGATGCTCCAGGATGTTGCCCGCGAACTGCGTGAAACCAAGCTTCGCCGCAGCCACCAGGTTTCCAACAAATCCGACCGGGTCCCTAACGATGGTTCTGAAACTTCCCTGCGCTTCCTTCAGAATCGCCAGCACCTGCGCCCCACCACCGCCCATCACCACCTCGAACAGGATCTCCAACAGCTTCAGCGCGACCCGTCCGGCCAGTGTCAGCACGTCGCCGATGAAGCCGAGAAATACTCCCGCCACCCGCTCGAAGGCACCCAGCGGGTCCATCAGGTCGTCAATGCTGAAGCTCGTCCACAGGTCGGTGAAACGCTGGATGATCGCTCCCGGCGTCAGACCGAGTTCCGCCGCTTGCCCGCCCAGCCAGTCCATCGCCTTGCCGATCGCGTTGCCCTCCTCCAGGTTGCTATAGATTTCCTCGCCGTTAGGGACAAACTCCAGGAAGCCACGGACAAAGTTCATCGCGGTGCGCGGCACGCCTTCGCCGGTCACCGGATCGAGACCGATGATCACCGTGAAAAGCCGGTAGCCGGGAATGCGATGCACATATTCCCACGCCAGCGAAATGATCACCTGCTTGATCAGATTCAGGATCATCCCCGCGAGATTTCCTGCGAATTCCAACAGCTTGCCGACGAAGCCCGCCACCACGCCGACCGTCCGCGTCAGCACATCCAGCGGGTTCGCCAACGTCGCCAGCCCCAGAGAATCCCAGATCGCTCCGATACCACCGATCAATCCTGATAAAGCACTCGATAGGATGCCGAACTGCTGGTCCAGCCAGTCCGCCGCGCTCTGGAGCTGGCCGGTCTCGTCCATCTTCGCGACGTGATTGCCAAAGCCGAAGAAGTTCAGCGCCGCCCGCAGGAACACCACCGTTTCCCATGACCGCGTCTCGCCGGTTAGAGGATCCTCGCCGATGACCATGGCAATCATATCATAAGCCGGTCCGTCGCTGCCAAAGAGCGCCTTCACCGCGGCGATCGCCACGTCCTTCAGGATAGCAGTCAGCTTGTCCACCACCGCGCCGATGAAACCCAGCACGTCGCCAAAGAACCCGCCGAAAACGCCACGGAAGATCGCCAGGTTTCCGCTGATTCCCTCGGTGACCCCCATGCGGTCCCACGCCGTGTCCCACAGCGAGCTGACGCGCCCCCATGTTAGATTTCGCGACTCGATCTGCGCCGCGATCCAGGCGAAGGCGTCATCGATCACGCCGCCCTCGTTGAGCTTGTCATACACTGCAATGCCGCCGGGAATCAGCCCCGCAGCTCCGCGGAAAAAGGCGGAAGCACTCCACTGCACGTTCTGTCCAAGAATCGGATTGTAGCCGATCAGCACCGTCGCCAGCGCATAGCCCGGAATGAATTCCGCCAGGCCGTTGATCTCTTGTCGAACCTCGTCCATCGACGTCGGGATGCGTTGCAACGACGGCGGTGCGCGCGACATTTCCGGACTCCGCCGGACGCCCTCGCGGATTCCGCCGCCTTGCTGGACGACATGGGTCAGCTCGTGGGCGAGCAGATGTTTCCCCTCCCGATTCTCCGGCTGATAGCGATTGCGGGAGAAATAGATATCTTGCCCGTGGGTGAATGCCCGCGCCGCTATCCCGCGGCTCAGCTTGTCCGCGCCTGCGCCGTCATGCACACGCACCCCGCTGAAATCCGTCCCGAAGGAAGATTCCATCTCCACGCGCGTCTTGCCCGGCAAAGGCCGTCCGCCGCCCTTCGAGCTGCGGAGCTGGTTTTCAAAATCACTGCTAACAGCCGGCGGGCCGCGCGCACGCGAGGGAGCGATGCGTGCCGCACGACCGCCTGACTGGTTAGGAACCATGGCACGTGAAATCACCGGAGAAATTGATTGCCGTCGCGACGGACGGGAAACCGGGAGTCGTCCGCGCGAGGAGGAAACCCGCAGCGGCGACGCGGCCTGAGTCCGCGCCGACCGCTGGATCACCGGAACCTTCTCCTCCGTTTCCTCGACCACCTCGCGTTCATCCTCTGCCGTGCGGTCCAGCTCGCGCGGTTCCTCGTTCGCGGGTTCCGCTGCCTGCCGCTGCACTCCGGTGGCCGGTTGGAAAAATAGCGCTTCCCGCGCGGCCATCACATGATCCGCCATCTTCTCCGCCTCCACCTCGTGCGCGTCGCCAGGTTGACTCACCGTTAGAGCCGTCTGCACCGCGCCGCTCGTCGTGGAAAAGAACGCGGGCCGCACCGCCGCGTGCTGTTGGAAAAACGCGCCGGAACTCCGCGCGGGTGTCGCGGCGTTCTTCGTGGCCGTGGCATGCGCTTTCATGATTCCTCCCTCCACCGCACTTGGATCGGACGATCAAGCCACTTGAACATCACCGGCCCCATGGACCACGGCAAACTACCCAGCAACATGTCGTAAGGCCGTTTCTCGACAGTTAGACACGTCCGCGTTTCCTCGGAACGCAGGAGCCCGGGCCGTGCGAGAAACGAGTCGCGCAATCCATCGACCGAGGTTTTTCCCAGCACCGACCAATGCCTAATCACCGCTTCTAGCAGGTGGTCGCACTCCGCGCGGACGGCGTCGTCCAGCACCGGCAATTCCGCCGGTTCATGAAGCGGGATTCCGCAGAGCGTCTTCTCCATCACCAACGTCGGCTCGGGAAGCCCACACTTTCCAAGCGCGAGAAACTGCAACGCCTGCACCGCGTGCCAGCGGAAATCCGAATTCATACCTCCCGCGTCGTCCAGCCAGCCGAGATGTCGGAAAAAGCGGGTGAGAAAGGGATGCAGCAGCACCAGTCCGGCGGTGCGCACCGGCAGCCCGGCGTCCGCCGGTATCGCTGTTTCACCCCACCCGGAAAGCGTTGAAAGCACCGTATCTAACTCCTGCGCCCGATCCGTGCCCGGTTCGTTTCCCGGTGGCGGAAACAAGGCCGGCTCACCCTGAGAAATTTTCCGAGTCTCCGCAACCGGTCGCGCACCCAGCGCCTCCCGCTCCACCCGCGATAACAAAGGAAACATCCGTAATAACATCTCCGCCCCGCTTGGCAGCCGACCCAACCACGACACGATCACGTTCACTGCGCTCGCACTCCCCCGCATCCGCGAAAACTCCGTCACCGCCGTCTCCAGCCCGAACACCACCGCCAGTTCCTCCGCCGTCGCGTGCCGCGCCAACCGAACCAGCGCCGCCGGACAATACTCCGCCAGCTTCCCAAGCTCGCCAATCATCCGCTCCGGATCCGCCGCGCGCAGCTTCCCCAGCGAGGAAATCTCATCCCACCGCGCGTCCGCAAACCACCACGGCAAATGACCATGTCGCAGGAAAAACAGCCACGCCTCCAAGCGCTCGCCCTCCCGCGGCAGTTCCAACTCCGCTTGCGTTGCTTGCTCCACGGCCGGTAGGCTCCCATCCGGTCGGATCCGCGCATCCACCGCCGCCGCCACTCGCTCCACAAATCCGCGTTCAAACTCCACCCAAGACATCGCACCGAGATCGATCTCCAGCCTCTCGATCCGCAGCGTTCGCCCGTTTGTGATCCGGTCAAAACATGTCTCTAACCGGATTGGCAGATGATCATCCAACCATTCCGCCACCGCGCGATCCACCTTACGAGCCAGCTTCACGCTGTCCGCCCGGCTCTCGACACGGATCTGGTGGATGATATGCAAGGTTCAAAAAATTGCTCATCCCTTCAACATCGCGCCAATCCTACCGACGTTCCCCTGGATGAACGGATTGCCGGAGTTCCCGCTGA
>JBBSJY010000037.1:0-28378 GCA_038256845.1 Verrucomicrobiales bacterium
GTCCGGTTTGACTTCATCCAAGAGTTCGTAGCCGCGCGGATCGCGGCGCTGGAGCAAGAGCGACGTGAGATGATTCAGCGCGAGCCGCCTTTCATCCCCCTGCAAATTCTCCGCGAGCTTCTCAATCTGCGTTTCATCGATTGCCTGTGCCTTGAGACATGCCTCTCCAATCAGCCAGTCCCGCACATCCTGTGATTTTGTAAAACCCAAGGCACCGGCATAATCATGATCCAGCCGTTTCCCTGAATTGATATAACTGCACGGGCTTGCATAAATAGCCCCCCGTTCCAACTTGGTCTCAAAAGAATCGATCCAAACCATGGCGACTTCGAAATTCGCGGCGGCGCGCGTACCGAGAATGCCGGAGAAGACCGCGCGCCGGACCTCAATGCCTGGAACCACTTCGAGAAAACGCTCGGCCGCATCGAGATCGCGGTCGGCGAGCGCGCGGGTCGCTTTTTGAAGGAAAGCCGCGGCACCTTCGGGGCGGCCGCGGACCCATTCCCAAGCCTCGGCGGAATTTTCTTTCGCGATCGAGATGAATTCGCGGACGTCATCGTCCAGCCGTTCATCCGGCGTCTGTGGCGCGAACGTCCGGGGCGGGCGGCGCTCGCGGGGAGACGGATTCGCTGGCGAGGCTTCCGCGGTGGCGATCAGGTGCGGCGGCGGTGCCTCGTCGCGCACGGCAGCGGCCACGGCCCAGATGCCTGCCGCTCCGATCACGGCCGCCGCGATGGGTATCCACGGCAGCGCGAATGCCACCGGCGGGACGGCGGAGGCACCCGCGGATTTTGTGGCGAGATCCTTTGGCGCGGCGATCCCCTCCGGCACCAACCCGGCTCCCAGCCACGCCGCGCAGGCCGATTCGCTGCGATCCAAGCCCTGCTTGCGGGCGAGGTTCCCGAGTTTCTCCAGCGCCCGGTGGCCGCGGCGCTGGGCGGCGGCCTCGCTGATCCGCAGGGTTTCCGCGATCTCGCGGTAGGAACGTTTTCAAAATGATGGAGCATCAGAATCCGACGGTCGTGCTCCGGAAGGGCGGCCAGCGCCTGATCCAGCACGCCTTCGGAGCGAAGTGGCGGATCCGTGGCCCACAGCGAGTGCGCTTCCTGCGATCGGGCGCGGAGCCGGGATTCACTGCGCGCGAAATTGGCGGCCTCGTAAACCGCCGCTTTCTGCAGCCAGGCGGACAGGCAGGGGATCGCGGTTTTCCGCAGCTTGCGGGAAAGCACGATGAATACCTGCTGCGCCGCGTCTTCCGCGAGATCGGAGCCTTCCAGCCGCCGCCGCGTCACCGCCAGCACCAGCGGCAGGTAGCGCCGCACCAGCTCGGCGAACGCGGGATCGTCCGCCGTATCGGCGAAACGGCTCATCAGCTCCGCGTCGCTTTTGCCGGTCATGGTGGGATTCTGGTCGGTTTTCCGCATGTTCCAACTCCTTCGTCCGATCGGAGAGGAAATCAGACAAGGCCGGGAGAAAAAGTTTTCAGAAAAGTCGGCCTCCACGAAGTGATCTGCGCGCCCTGGCAAAGGCAATCACCTCTATGACCAACGACTGGCTGGCGGAGCGACTCCAAATGGGGCATTCTGCGGCCATGCGTGACCTGATGAACCGACTTCGAATGGATCCGAAGTGCCATTTCCAGGTGGATCGAGGGCACTCCGAACTTAGGCGGCAACAGGAATCCGCGGGGATTCGTTTCGCGACCTCCTTGATCCAAGTCGGCGGTGGAGAGGTTTACATCCGGAGCGCGGCGGGAAGTTCCAAGACCCGGAGGCCGCCGCTGGTCTGCATCCATGGCTTGGGAATCTCCGGGAAGTATATGATGCCTTTCGCCCGGGAAATGGCGGGGGTGGAAACGCATGTGCCGGACCTGCCTGGATACGGCTTGAGCTACCGGCCGGAGCGAACGCTGCCGCCGGAGGGATTGGCAGATGCGTTGGCGGAGATTGTCGATGTGTTGGGGCTGCCCGCCGCGGACTTTCTCGGCAATTCGTATGGCTGCCAGGTCCTGGCGGAGTTTGGATCGCGATATCCGGAGAAGGTGGGAAAAATGATTTTTGTGGGCCCGACGGTCGATCCCGCGCGCCGGACGTTCCGGCAGCAGTTTTACCGACTCTTGAAATCCGGGTTATACGAAAAATTCAGCCTGGCAGGGCTCCTCCTGTCGGACGCGGCGAAGGCCGGACCCGGGGTGATGATTCCGACGGTGAAATTCGCCCTCAAGCACCGGGTGGAGGATATTCTGCCGCTGGTTCCGTCGCCGGTCCTCGTGATCCGCGGGTCGCATGATTTCATGGCCGGCCAAGCCTGGTGCGAGGAGGTGGCCCGGCTCCTCCCGCGGGCGACGCTGGAGGTGGTGGATGGTGGTGCCCACGCGCTGAACTACTCGCACCCGGTCGCGCTGGCGGAGGCCGTGCGGAGGTTTCTCGACTGCGTGTGATCGCGGAAACCAAGGATCCGGAACAGATCAGTTCCGAGCCACCTTCGCTCGTGCTCGGCCAGCCGCCGCTGGAATTCCGGCCCCGCTGGGAGCGGATGGCGGAACTGGGTTTCGTGATATTGTTAGGGACATCCGTGAACAACCCGATCCTGATCGTTGATCGGGCGATGCACAACCGGAGGATGCTTGGCATGCCAGCGGTTGAGGCTGTAAAGGACGCGGTTGCGACTCGTCTCCGGCCAATCCTGATGACCACCCCGGGTTTGGTGATCTCTTGGATCTGCACCCTGAAAGGCGTGCCAGAGACGCCGGATGTGCATCGGACGTCCGCACCCTCCGCGACCCGCTTGCGGGGTCGAATCCTCCTATTGACCAAGCTCCCCGGGTATTCGTCGCGATCGCTCCTCGACCCGGGGCTACAATCTCCGATCCCCTGCCGGGACCAGGAATGGATCGTTCAAGACTCGAATCACTAAAGGCATTGATGCCAAACCGGTCGAAGTGAGCCGAGTCTGTCAAACTTGTCACCCTTCAGGCGTTCTATGCTTCGGGATCCAACCATTACTCATGGGAAGGGCTCATCGAAAGCCACCCCCAAAAATGAAACGCAAAAATCTCAGCCGATTCGGATCCATCACCCTGACCGCCGCCCTGTCGCTGCCCGCGATGGCGAAGTCTCCTCACACCATCGAGATCGCTCCCATCGGCAGCATCGCAGCCGGTTCCTTCCTCACCAGTGCCGCGGAAATCGCCGCCCATGATCCCGCCACCCAGCGCCTTTTCGTGGTCAATGCCCAGGTGCCACGCATTGATGTCGTCTCCATCGCCGATCCCACCAACCCGACGTTGGTCGCTGTCATCGAGGTGACCGGCTACGGTTTCGTGGCCAACAGCGTGGCCGTGCATGACGGTGTCATCGCCGTTGCCATCGAAGCTGCTGTGAAATCCGATCCCGGCAAGGTCGTCTTCTTCGATTCCGACCTGCAATTCATCTCCGAGCTCACCGTCGGCGCGCTGCCCGACATGATCACCTTCACCCCTGACGGCAAGGCACTGCTCGTCGCAAACGAAGGCGAGCCGGAGGACGACTACTCGGTCGATCCCGAAGGTTCCGTCAGCATCATCGATCTCACCGGTGGAGTCGCCAGCCTCACCCAGGGCGACGTGCAAACCGCTGGTTTTGGTGCATTCAACGTTCTCAGCCGCGAGTCGCTTTTCAATAACAGCGCCATCCGCGTCTTCGGTCCGGAGGGCACCGTCGCCCAAAACCTCGAACCGGAATACATCACCATCTCCGACGACGGCAAGACCGCTTGGGTCTCCCTTCAGGAAGCCAACGCCATCGCCATCATCGACATCCCGTCCGCCACGGTAACCGGTCTCGCCGGCCTCGGCACCAAGGACCACAGCCTCCCTGGAAACGCGCTCGATGCCAGCGACAGGGACAAGGCCATCAATATCCAGAACTGGCCGGTCAAGGGCTTCTATCAGCCCGACGCCATCGCCTCCTACAAGGTCAAGGGCAACACCTTCCTCGTCCTCGCCAACGAGGGCGACAGCCGCGATTGGGACGGATACTCCGAGGAAGAGCGCGTCAAGGACCTCGCACTCGATCCCGCCGTTTTTCCTGCGGGTCTCCAGGATGACAAGAAGCTCGGTCGCCTGAAAACCACCAGCGCCCAGGGCGATACCGATGGCGACGGAATCTTCGAGGAAATCTACTCCTACGGTGCCCGCTCATTCTCCATCCGCGACTCCTCCGGATATTTGGTCTGGGACAGTGGCGACCAGTTCGAGCGCATTACTGCCGGCATCAACCCCACTTTCTTCAACTCGAACCACAATGAAAACAAGTTCGACAGCCGCAGCGATGACAAGGGCCCTGAGCCCGAAGGCGTCGCCGTCGGCAAGGTCTTCGGCAGCACCTACGCCTTCGTCGGCCTGGAGCGCGTCGGCGGCCTGATGGTCTATGACATCACCGAGCCCACCGCTCCCGAGTTCGTGCAGTACGTGAACAACCGCGACTTCAACGAGAGCCCGGAAAATCTCGAATCCGGCGATCTCGGCCCCGAAGGCATCCTCTTCATCGGCGCGGACAAGAGTCCTAACGGCAGCCCCTTGGTCGTCGTTTCCAACGAAGTCAGCGGCACCACCACCGTCTATGAAATCACCAAGGTGAAGGGCAAAAAGAAGTCCAGGTAACACCCCGGATCTCCTGAACTTCCCTCAGGAGCGGGTCTGCAATCGCAGGCCCGCCTTTTTTCGATCAACCCTCTGATACCCGCCCTCCGGTCCTGCCCAACGGCTGTCTCAGCAGCATCCCGCAAACCAACGCAGTGGGTTTTCTTGCGCCTCAACCCGATTCGGGAACTTGCAGATCCGGGGCAGGGGTATTCCCGTTGGCATGAAGTTTCGGAAACTCCCCTTCGGTGGCGGCGGCAGGATCGTGAGGCCCCACTGCAGCCGATCCTCCTGCGAGTGTAAAATTCTTATCCTCGGTGTCGGGATTCATTACACATTCGCGACCGGCCTTGCAGGTGTCTAGCGCTCAGGACACGCGGTATGAATCTTTTTCATCTTCATAACCTTTTCCAAATAAGTCTGGTAGAGTCCAGACGCTTGGAGTTTCGCGATGGCGGCCCGCTTTTTGCTATCCGCCCCAGTGCAATGAAACATAATATCAATTCCCTGTATTTCGGTGCCGCGCTAGCCGTGCTTGCACTGACCGGAACCGCTTCGGCAGCTGTGACCTTTGACGCCAATGTGACTCCCAACGTCATTTTCGGCAGTGGAAATGCCAACGGCGGCTTCACGGTCGATCAAAACAACGATATTGAACTCGGTTTGCGCGGTAAACTCCGGCACGACGCGACTGGTCAGCCACAAAATATCTTCAACAGCAACGGCGATGGAACCTACAGCTTTGCCACGGGGCAAGCGTTTGGACAGTCCGCGAACACCGGTGTCTGGAGCGTCGAGTTTTCCATCAATTCGAGCTTCTCAGGGACCGGGCTGGATCTCACCAACCCACTCGTTTCATACCTGCTGGAGATCGATTCGGACCCATCAATGGGCACTTTGTTCGCCAATTACAATCCACTGGCGATTTTCCCTGATAACGCGTTTGGAGACAACACCACCGCAAATGGCGGCGGAACTGCAAAGGCTGCTCCAGGGTCTGGAGATTTTGTCGCCCAAAATTCGCAGAAGGGCGTCTGGTTGATTCCCGGCTATGATCCGAACCTCGACGGAACATATGATTTCAAGCTTACGGCTTTTGATGAACAAGGTGTTCAGCTGGCATCGACCCAGATTCAGATCATCGCGGGTGCCGGCGGGGCCTCGGTCCCGGATGGTGGTTCCATGGCGGCCATGTTAGGCGGCAGCCTTCTGGGCCTCGCGGGATTCCGCCGTTTCCTTTCGCGGAAGGGCTGAGCCCGTTCTTCTAAGAAATAATTTTTCAAACAACCCTGTCACTCTTTTCGGAGTGGCGGGGTTTACTTATGCCAAACCCGGCGGGAACCGACCCGCCCGACAAGGGTTGAACATCCAGCGGGAGCGAGCCTTGGCAGGCGTCCGGAAATGCCGACTTCAAGCGTAGGCAGCGGGTCGTGAAGCCGCGTGATTCAAGCGCGAAATGCCTACTATCCATAATATACTGCCGCGCGCGAGGTTTTGTGAAAAACGGGATCGTTCATTCGTCGCCCTGCGAGGATGGCAGGGACGCACCTCCGGGGCGTCCGGCGCGTGGGATGCGAATGAATGGAGCCAGCGCGCCGCACATTCGCTTTTTTATTCTCGCGCCACGCGCCGGACCGCTCGGAGATCGGTCCCTGCCTTAGCGGCTTCGCCTTTTCACAAATCATGACGCGCGGCAGTATAGCGATTGAAAACGGGGTAACTCACCCGAGACGACGGATCGCCTTAGGGACAAATCCGCAACCGCGAGGAACCGTATGCCTTCATCAGGCTCGTACGGACCAGTGGGGAGCGTCGTCCGGGAAACTACCGCAACCCTTCGGTGATCTTTGATTGGCGTAACAGGGTCAGGTCCCGATATTCGGGCCGGACTTTCCGCCGCACCGGCGCGACATCAAATCTTCATCAGGTCCGCTTCCTTCGCCGCGGCGTGCTCGTCGATCTTCTTGGTGTAGGTGTTGGTCAGTTCCTGCACTTCTTTTTCGAAATCCTTTTGGCCGTCCTCGGCGATCAGGTTGTCCGCCTTCATCTTCTTGGCGGCGTCCATTCCCTCCTTGCGGGCGGCGCGGAGGCGGACTTTGGCCTCTTCGGCGAGTTGCTTGATCATCTTGACCATGTCGCGGCGGCGTTCCTCGGATAGCTCGGGGATCGGGACGCGGATCGAGCGGTCGGCGGCGGCGGGGTTGAGCCCGAGCTTGCACTCGCGGATGGCGCGCTCGATGTCGCGCGTGGTGGCGGGATCGAAAGGTTGGACCACCAGCATCCGCGGCTCAGGCGAATTGATGACGGCGAGGCTTTTGAGTTTGCTGACAGCGCCGTAGGAGTGGACGTGGACATCGAGATTTTCGATCAGGGCCGGGCTGGCCTTGCCCGTGCGGACACCGGCGAACTCGTGGATCAGATAGTCGACGCATTTCGACATGGCGTCTTCAACTTCGAGGATGGCTTCAACGGGATCCATGGCGTTTGGGGGGGGTGGAATGGGCTGGTGTTGGGATTATTCGCCGTGAACGAGCGTGCCGATCGGCAGTCCGCGCAGGGCATGGGAAAGATTGCCGCTAGGTCCCAGGTCAAATATGATGATGGGCACGTGATTATCCAAACAAAGGCTGAATGCCGTCGCATCCATCACGTTCAGCCGCTGGGAAAGGCATTCCTGGAAGGTCACCGATTCGTAGCGTTTGGCGTCCGGGTTGGTCCGGGGATCGGAGTCGTAGACACCGTCCACCTGGGTGGCTTTGAGGATCACGTCGGCATCCATTTCGCTGGCGCGGAGTGCGGCGGTGGTGTCGGTGGAAAAAAACGGGCTGCCGGTCCCGGCTGCGAAAATAACCACCTTGCCATCGCTGAGCTGCCGTTCGGCCTTCCGGCGAATGAAGGGTTCGGCGACGTTTTTCATCTCGATGGCGGACTGGACGACGCAGCAGACGCCCTTGTGCTCCAGCGCGCCTTCCAGCGCGAGGGCATTCATGACCGTAGCCAGCATGCCCACATAGTCGGCGGTGGCGCGGTCCATCCCGCGTGCGGAAGCTTTCGCGCCGCGCCAGAAATTCCCGCCGCCGACCACGACTCCGAGCTGAAGACCGGTATGGACCGCTTCGCGGATCTCGCCGGCGATCCGTTCCACGATTTCGGGCGAGATGTTATCGGTAGATCCCGGCTCCCGAAGCGCTTCGCCGCTGAGTTTCAGAATCGCGCGTTTGAAAGGTCGGGGATCTCGGGACGGGAGGGTCATGCGGTGCGGGCTCTGGGCGGATGAAAGCGGATGGGACGCAAAGTTGGAAAGGCAAAAGACCGGTCAGTTGGCCACCTGCACGGGACCGACGTCGAAGGTCACGTCCAGATCGCGCAGGGTGGCCTTCGCATCATCGACGCCCTCCACCGCGACGGTCACGGAGAGGGGCTGAAGTTGCGGCCCTTGGTATTCCTCCAAGGTTTTCCGCAGCGCAACGATCGCGAGCTTGAGCACCTGGCGGCTGGTGAGATCCACATCCGTGGGGATGGCCAGTTGTGAGACATCGAGGCGGACCAGCAGACCCTCTTCCGTCATTTCACCGGAAATGCCGATTTGGCATAGGACCAGCAGGTTGGCTTCCCGGACTTTGTAGTTCGGATTGTTGGTGGGAATGGAATGAGGGGTGCGGATCGCATCGACCAGCACTTCGGGAAAGGCTCCGGTCATCGCCATCGGCCGGGGTTGGACCGCCGCTTGGAGTGCTTCGCCAATTTCGGAAATGGCCTCGTCGCCGTCGGTGCCGTGGAGGCTGAGCGGCTCGTAGACGGGCACCACGGTGATGGTGGTGGCCGTGAGCGATAAGGCGGCGGCCCATGCGAAAAGGAGAACCCGGAGCGGCGCTTTCATGGTGAGAGCGTGGCGCGGCACCGCGGCCGGAAGCGAGCACAAAGAGGGCTTGGCGGAGCGGCGAAAGATTCGTCCACCCGATTGGCCGGAAACGCGATCACCTCGATCCGCTCTATCCGCGGTTCATCTTAAAAGTTGCCACGCTTGCGGAGGGGGGAGAGTCCATGGCAGTATTCCGCGCGATGGCTGAAAAGACGTTGTTCGAGAAAATCTGCGACAAGGAGATCCCGGCGGAGATCCTGCACGAGGACGACCAATGCGTGGCGTTCCGCGACATTTCGCCGCAGGCGCCGGTGCATGTGGTGATCGTGCCGCGCAAGCCGATCCCGCGGGTGGCGGAGGCGGAAACCGATGACCAGGCGGTGTTGGGGCACTTGCTTCTCACGGCGGGCAAGGTGGCTCGCGCGGTCGGTGTCGGCCAGGAGGGTTTCCGGCTGGTTATCAACAATGGGCGGGACGGCGGCGAATCGGTGCCGCATTTGCATGTGCATCTGCTGGCAGGCCGTCAGCTCGCATGGCCACCCGGTTAGATTCCGATGAAAAGTAGCTTTTATCCGATTCTTGCATGCGTTTTCGCCGGCGGTTCCTGCTGCCCGCAACCGGTTGCCAAAATGCCTCCGCCTCCGCCGAAGAGGGTGGTGCTGGTGCATGGAATCTTCGAGACCGGCAACGCATTCAAGCCTCTCAAGAAGCGCTTGGAAAAGCAGGGCATGACATGTTTCGTGCCGCGATTGAAGCATCCGAGCGGGCACGGTGGACTCGACCGGTTGGCGGAACATCTGAAGGAGGACATCGACCGGGAGTTCGGTCCGGACGCGCCGTTCGCGCTGGTCGGTTTCAGCATGGGCGGCCTGGTAAGCCGCCATTATCTGCAGCAGCTCGGTGGCGCGGACCGCTGCACGACTTTCATCACCATTTCATCGCCGCACCACGGCACCTCGACCGCGCACTTCTATTTCAGCGAGGGGGCCCGGCAGATGCGCCCGGGAAGCGCTTTTCTAAAGGAATTGGAAAAAACCGAGGACCGCTTGGGCACCCTCCCGGTCGTTTCTTACCGGACGCCGATGGACCTGATCATCCTGCCGCCGACCAGTTCGAACTGGAAACGGGCGGAAAACCACCAATTCCGAGTGGCGTTGCACCCGCTCATGCTGAGTTCCAACCCCGTTCTCAATGACATCGAGAGGCGGCTTGCAGCGCTTCCGGGAGATCAGGCGACGGGCTCTCCCACGACATCTCTGACCCGGCCGGCGATCACGTCCGCGAGGGTGGCCTCACCTTCCGTGCGGAGGAAATCGCAGTAATTGGATGCGACCGCCTCGAGGTCCGCGGAGTATTCGGGACCGAGCGATTCGTAGCTTGCAAGCGCCTTTTCAAAATGCCGCCGGGCCCATGAACGGTCGCCGGTATTGAGCAGGGCCAAGGCAAGGTTGTTATGGGACTGGGCGGTATCCGGATGGCTTTCCCCGAGCAGCGTGCGCCGGGTTTCGAGTGCCATCATGTGCATTTCGCGCGCCTGCTCATGAAATCCCGCGGCTTGGTAGAGCGCGCCGAGATTGTTGGAAACCGAGGCGGTGATCTCATGATCCTGGCCGAGCTGGGCGTGGAGAATTTCAAGTGAGCGGAGAAAATGGCTTTCGGCGGCGTCCAGATCTCCCGCCGCCTTTTTTACAAAGCCGAGATTGTTCGCCAGTCCGGCGACATCCAGAAGGAGAGGGGGTTCGTGTTTTTCGAAGGCTTCGATCGCCATTTCCCAATGGCGTGCGGCGCCCTCGGCGTTCCCCATCGAGTCCTTCGCGCTGCCCATGCCGGCATGGAGCCTGCCGAGCTGGCCGAGACAGTCCGGGCGGTGATCGAGCTGGTCGATGGCCTGACGGTAGTCTTCGCAGGCGGCCTCAAGATTCCCGAGTTCCCGATGGATGTCGCCCCGGCGCTCAAGGGCGGTGGCAAAGGCATCGATCGAATCGAGATCGCCGTCGAGAACCTGCTGGGTTTTGTCGACGGAGGCGGTCGCAGCATGGAGCGCTTCATCGAGATCTCCCGACTGGCGGAGAGTTTCGACGCGTTCGCTGAGAATGCTGATCAGGGTAGCAGTGGCAGAGTCCATGGCGTTTGGGAGGTGTGGGGTATTTTCAGGAAAAATCGGGGAGATGCGAGCGGAATTCCGCCGCGGCGGAAAGTCGTTCGATGAGCTCGGTGCGGGATGCAGGCAGTGTGCCGAGAGCGTCGCGAAGTGCCGCTCCCGCCTGCGATTGCCGGCTGGCCACGCCGAGGAGTGTCGCGAGTTCTTTTTCGAAGTGGTGGAACGCGCGCAGGCTCGCGCCGCGGGAATCGATGTGGTCGAGAGCGCGCTTCAACAGATCGTGGAGGCCCGGATCGGGGTGTTCCGGCTCTACGGCGGATTCAAGGAGCTGGCAGCAATAAGCGGCGAGCAGCGTGGTGGTGTAATCGCGGCGGAGACCTTCGCGCCACTGGCCGATCATCACCTCGCGCAGGGCATGCAACTCTCCGCGCCGGGCGCGGGCCACGGCGATCTCGCCCCCGAAAAACAAATCCAGCTTGCCCGCAAACGGGCTTTTCGGCCGCCTCGCACCTTTCGCCACCGACTTGATCAAGCCATGATCCTCCGTCATCCAATGGACGATGAGGCTCGTCTCCGTCAACCGGGTCATTCGGACCAGAATGGCTTGTGTCGATTGCACAATCGCACTGTTCACCGTTTTCCCGGCTTTCGCCAATGTAAAGTCATCGTAAAGTCATCTTGCGGAATCATGCGTTGCCGCTCCCGCTGGCTGCCGGGCCGGTATGATTGTTCTTCAGTAATCGGGAGAGGTCGCACCAATCGTTTGCCCGGGCGAAAGTCTGGCTCAATCCATGGCTCCCGACGGCCCGATGTAGTCCTTGGCCACCACCACGTTGTCGAAGAACACGATGTTGACCGGGTTCTTCGTCCAGCGGTCGGTGACGTAGGATTCCACCGCCAGGGAATTGGCGAAAAGGGTCGGGGAAGTCCGCCAGTTGATGCCGGTCCAATGTCCGGTCAGGTTGCCATCGATCCAATAGGCTTGCTCGCCGTCCGGCTCGCCGGGGGAATTGTGTTTCACCATGAATTCGACGCAAATCCATCGGCCGCGTGGGATGGCCGGCTGATCCTCCGCCATAAAGGAATTTCCCCAATACCTGCCATCGCCACCGGCCTTCATTTCGTGCCAGTATGTGTAAAAGTTCCATTTCCCCGGCGGGGCGAGCTTGCCATGGCCGGCCCACGGCTCCATGCCGGTGGTGAAGCGGTCGTCGCCCTGCGGCTTGGTCCCGGCCTGGCCGAAACCGGACCACCTGTCGGCACCCGTGAGTCCCTTGTTCGCCCGCAGCCGCACCAGATGGTGGGTGTAGTCACAATCAGGCGCGAATTTCACATAGAACCGGACGAAAAGCCGGTCCGCGGACTCGAACCATTTCGTGACTCCGCCGCCGGTGTTTTCGCCCAATGTGGCGGTCACTCGCAGAGACCGACTGCCGAGGGGGGCGCCGGAGGCCGATTCGTCGACCAGGTCCAGAATGCCGTCTTTATTAGAGTGTTCATCCCACGCGCCGAAACCGCCGCTTTCGAAGCCGTCGGCAAAAATCACCCGCGGATCCGTGGCGATTTTCGCGTCCGCGGGAAATCGCGCAGCCAGCCCATTCCCCTCCGGAAGAGAGGAGGTGGCCGCACGGTCCTCCGGGGCTGCCAGCGCGGCGACGGGAATGAAAGGCAGCATGAAAGCGAAAAACGGGAACTTCATCCCGCCGTTACGACTGAGCGGCGGTGGAAATGTCAGGCCATTGCCGGGCCGCGATTCCCACGGAGAAATGCCTTTACAAGCGGGAGCCGTTGGCTAGTTTTCGCGCCCCGGTCGCCCGTGCGGCTGGATCATTCGAACCATTTTACCGCCATGAAAGTCCTCTCATCCCTCGCCTCCGCGAAGCGCCGCCACGCCGATTGCCAAGTCGTGAAACGCAAGGGCACGGTTTACGTGATCTGCAAATCGAATCCCAAGTTCAAGGCCCGCCAAGGGGCTACCCTCGGCACCCGCCTTTCGAAAAAGGGCGTGAAATAACATCCGCCCTCCGTCCAATTTCCGAAAATGCGGCCTTCGGGCCGCATTTTTGCATTCAGCCGCCGGCCAGCTTTTCCAGCACCCTCGCCGCCGCGATCATCCCGAAGCTCGCCGTGAGATGGGTCGCGGTGCCGAAGCCCGACGCGCAGTTCAAGCGCAGCCCGCCGTTTTCCGGCCGCTCGCCGGCGACGCTGCCATCGCACCGCGCGAATACCTGCATCTCGTCTGAAAAGACCGCCTCAATCCCCATCGGTGCGGGCTCCCGGCCGGGGATGGTTTTCGGAAATCCATGGCGGTTCCGCAGCTCGCGGCGGAGCTGAAGCAGGAGAGGGTCCTTTCCGCTGTAAGCCAGATCCCTCACGCGAATCCGCGTCGGATCGCGCCGTCCGCCCGCCCCGCCGCAGGTGACGGTATGGATGCCGAGGCGATGGCAGTCCGCCAATAAAAGCGCCTTGTGAGGAGTGTGATCGATCGCGTCGATCACCGCATCGAATCCCGGACTGAGGATCGCCTCGGCCGTGCGTTCGGTGAAAAACTGTTCCAGAACCTTCAGATCGCACCCGGGATGAATGGCGCGGACCCGTTCCGCCATCGAGTGTGTTTTCTGGCGTCCGATCTGGCCGTCCATCGCGTGGAGCTGGCGGTTGACGTTGCTCAGGCAGATTTCATCCAAATCGACCAGCGTGAGGTGGCCGATGCCCGAGCGGGCCAACGATTCCACCGCCCAAGAACCGACTCCTCCGATGCCAATCACTGCGACCCGCGCGCTGAGAAAACGGTCGAGCGCAGGCTGACCATACAGCCGCGCGATACCGCCGAAGCGGGAGAATTCGGAATCTGCCACGCCCGCAGCGGTAGCGCTCCGGATGTCAGCCCGCAAGCGTCGCATCCGCAGAATCCGCAGAATCCGCACAGTGTTCCGCAACCGGTGCGAGGCGGATACTCCGGCGCCCTGCCAGATTCCCTGCGTGAACGTTCTCGCCATCACGATCCTCGTCAGCTCCTGCCTGGCGGCGATCTTCGTCGTCTGCTTCGCGATGGAGTCGCGGCGATCCAGACGGTCGAGCTTCGAGCGTGATTCGCTTCTGCCGCTCGATTCCAACCCGCGCAAGACGGGCAACCGCCGCTAAAACCTTTGTCCCACATGTCCACCGCCACCATCACCTACGACGACCGCACCGTCCGTCGATTCATGTCCGCCTCCATCTTCTGGGGGATCATCGGCATGCTCGTCGGAGTCCTCGCCGCCACCCAGCTCTCGTGGTGGCAGATGAACGGGAAATTTCTCGAATGGATCACCTTCGGGCTGATCAAGAGCGAAGGCCTTTCCTATATCACCTTCGGCCGAATCCGCCCGCTCCATACCAATGCCGTCATCTTCGCCTTCGTCGGCAACATGGCGTTTGCCGGAATCTATTATTCCACCCAACGGCTTTGCAAGGTTCGCACCGCCTCAGACCTCCTCTCGTCCATTCACTTCTGGGGTTGGCAGATGATCATTTTGTCTGCCGCCATCACACTTCCGGCCGGCCTTACCAACGGCAAGGAGTATGCGGAACTCATCTGGCCGATCAATATCGCCGTGGTCTTCATATGGGTGGTCTTCGGCGTGAACTTCTTCTGGACCCTTGCGAAGCGCAACGAGCCGAGCCTCTATGTTTCATTATGGTTCTACATTGCGACCATCATCACCGTGGCGATGCTCTACATCGTCAACCACCTCGCGATCCCCACGTCTCTGGTCCATTCCTATCCGATCTTCGGCGGGGTGCAGGACGCGCTGGTCCAATGGTGGTATGGCCACAATGCCGTCGCGTTCTTTCTCACCACGCCGATTCTCGGGATCATGTATTATTTCGTTCCCAAGGCGGCGGACCGGCCGGTGTATTCCTACCGTCTGTCGATCATCCACTTCTGGGCGCTTGTTTTCATCTATATCTGGGCCGGGCCGCATCACTTGCTCAACACCTCGCTGCCCCACTGGTTGCAAACCCTCGGAATGTTGTTCTCGGTAATGCTATGGGCCCCATCGTGGGCGGGGATGCTCAACGGCCTGCTCACCCTGCGAGGCGCCTGGGACAAGCTCCGCACCGATCCGGTGATCAAGTTCTTCGCCGTCGCGGTCACCTTCTACGGAATGGCCACCTTCGAAGGTCCGCTGCTTTCCATCCGCGCGGTCAACGCGCTTTCGCACTACACCGACTGGACCGTAGGCCACGTTCACTCCGGTGCCTTGGGCTGGAACGGATTCATGGCTGCCGGCATGTTCTACTGGCTGGCTCCGCGCCTCTGGAACACGAAACTCTGGTCCACCTCGCTGGCCAACATGCACTTCTGGATCGGACTGGTGGGAATACTTCTCTACGTCGCGGCGATGTGGGTGTCCGGGATCTCGCAGGCGCTCATGCTCAATGAGACGAATCCCGGCGGCGCGACACTCAAATACGAGTTTGTCGAAACCCTCCAGCAGATCCAGATCCTCTACATCATCCGCTCATTTGGTGGTGGCCTTTTCCTGGTGGGATTCATTCTCTGCGCGATCAATATCATCATGACCGCCCGCTCGGGGAATTCCACCGACGCGACCGCGGAAATCACTTTGCTGGAACGGCGGAGGAAGGATACGATGACCGTCCGCGAGGCTTTGGCCGGCGATCCGGTGACCTACGTGGTCCTCAGCCTTGCGTTCATGATCCTCTGGTTCTTCCTGCCATCCCACGCGGACAAGGCCGCACTCGCGATGACGGTTGTGTTCATCGCCAAAGCGGTCAGCGCCTTCCGGAACAATACGAAAACCTGGTCCGACTACTTCGATCGCCTGCTTGAGAACTACCTGCCCTTCACCATCCTCATCTTCGCGGCCGTGGCGATCGGCGGCCTGGTGCAGATCATCCCGTCGCTTGCCGTCAATCGTGCGGCGAACATGGAGGAACGCCTCCAGATTCCCTACACCGCATTGGAGCTCGCCGGCCGCGACCTTTATGTTTCGGAAGGTTGCTATAACTGTCATTCACAGATGGTCCGGACGCTCGTTCCCGACGTGCTGCGGTACGGCCCCGCCCAAGATCAGGGATACAGCCGGATGGGCGAATCGCTCTACGATCATCCGCACCAATGGGGATCCAAGCGCACCGGTCCCGATCTCGCCCGCGAGGGCGGTAGGCTGGTTGAAGGCTCTGACACCATGCGCATCGGACGCCGAGACAACCTCTGGCACTTCAATCATTTTCTCGACCCCCGCCAGACATCGCCCGGCTCCAACATGCCGTCGTATCCGTGGCTTTTTGAAGCGAGGACGGACTTCAAGGTTCTGCCAAAGAAAGTTGCCGTCCAAACGCGTTTGGGTGTGCCCTGGCCCGCGATGAGCCGCGAAGCGATCGAACAAGGAGCACGCGACCAAGCCATGGAAATCGCCGCTTCGCTCGTCACCGCCGGGGCCTTCCTGCCGGACCGCCCCGAGCTTTCCGGCGATCAACTCCGGCGACATCTCTCCGAGGCACAGGTGGTGGCGGTGATCGCTTACATGCAGAAACTCGGCAGCTATGAAAGTTTGGACGTTGATACCGAACCCATCGCGCCCCGCCTCAATCCGGACGCACTCCGCCGCCCCGCCACGATTCTGCCAAACTAACATTATGTTGCAACGCGTCATACATCAGGATTGGGCGGCAGTCGTCCCGATCGTCGCATTCGCCTTCACCGCCGGCGTCTTCCTATTTGTCACCATAAGGGCACTGCGGCTTCCCAAGCAACGCCGGGAGCGGCTTGCGCGCCTGCCCTTGGAAGATCAGAAAAAAGATTAAAAAGAAATGTCCGACGAACCCGAAGTTCAGAAATCCCAATATGCCAGGGAAAAGGGCGAAATCGTGCTCCGGGACCATGAGTACGACGGGATCCGTGAATATGACCAGACCCTTCCCAATTGGTGGCTCGTGATCTTCTTCGCCGCCCTTGTCTTTTCCCTCGGATACTGGGTGGTCTATTATCAATTCGGGTGGATGAAGACCGATGCGGAAAAGATTCACGCCGCCCTTGCCGAAATTGAACAAGTGAAGTCCGCGGCACTTGAGGAAATGCTTTCCCAACTCGACGACAACGCGTTCATCAACCAGTGGGCGAGCGATCCGGAACGGGTGGAATCCGGACGTTCGGTTTATCTCGCGAACTGCATTGCCTGCCACGGCCAGGACATGGCGGCCCGCATCGATCTAGGCGGCGGCCAATCGGTCGCCCTGCCAGGTCTTTCCCTGGTCGACGGGGAGTGGAAATACGGACCGAATCCGATGGATGTTTTCAAGATCATCCACGATGGCACGCCTCCGGAAAGTCCGGGTCATAATGGAGCCAGAATGGAACCGTGGGGAAACAAGATTCCGCCGCTCCAAATCGCGGAGCTCACGGCCTTCCTCATCCACGCGAATCCCGAGGAATTCAAGTCAGGAAGCTCGGAATGAACCGCAAATTCCGCGAATCATGTAAGAGGTGATGCGGAGCTTGCCGACGCTCCAAATGCGACATTGAAGCCGTGTCCGAGACGCCTTCCAGCATCAAACGCCCCAACCTCGTCTCGCTCACGACGATCAATCCGGACGGTTCGCACCACGTCCTTCATCCAGCGGACGTGCACGGGCGCTTCACCTCGGCGAGGCGGGTTTTCGGCCTCCTGTTGATTGCGATCTATGTCGCGTTGCCGTGGATTCCGATCAACGGAGCGCCCGCCTTGTTCTTGGACGTGGAGAACCGGCGCTTCCACTTGTTCGGCCTCACCTTGCTGACGCAGGACCTTTGGGTTTTCTTTTTCGCGATTAGCGGTCTTGGCTTCTTGCTGTTTTTCGTCACCGCCTTGCTCGGCCGTCTTTGGTGCGGGTGGGCCTGTCCTTACACGGTGTTCCTTGAGCACGTTTTCCGTCGGATCGAACGCTGGACCGACGGGGATGCCACCGCCCGCCGAAAACTTGATCGGGCGCCTAACAGCATCCGGAAAGCCGTCCGCCGGACCGTCAAATACAGTCTCTACCTGATTGCTTCAACCCTCATTGCCCATGTGTTTATCTCGTATTTCGTCTCCTTGCCCCGCCTGTACCAATTCATGCGGGAAGGACCGCTCCAACACGGCGCGGTCTTCACCATCGTCGGCAGCCTCACCGCCGTCCTCTACTTCTGTTTCGCCTGGTTCCGGGAGCAATTTTGCATCATCCTCTGCCCCTACGGGCGGATCCAGTCCGCCCTCACCGATGACGAAACCGTCGTAATCGGATATGATGCGAAACGCGGCGAACCCCGCGGGAGGGCAACCAATCCGGATGCCGGGGCTTGCGTCGATTGCACCCGCTGCGTCCAGGTGTGTCCGACCGGCATCGATATCCGCAACGGTCTGCAGATGGAATGCATCGGCTGCGCGGCATGTGTCGATGCCTGCGATGATATCATGCGGAAGCTAGAACGGCCGACCGGTCTCGTGCGCTACGATTCCACCAAGGGACTTGCAGGAGACCGTCGCCGCATTTTCCGTCCGCGCCTGATTGTCTATTCGGCCCTTGGCTTGTTGGGTCTCTCGGCGTTGGGCGGCACGGCATATTTCAAGGCGAGGCCGATCCATGCGGAAATTTCGCGAATGCGCGGAGCTCCGTTCTTTTCGGATCCCACTGCGATCCGGAATCACTATCAGCTCCGTCTGGTCAACAAGCGCAACCAGCCCGTCGATTTCGCAATCTCTGTTGAAAACGCTCCGGACGGGTTCACTCTGAGCGGCATGGCGGAACCGATCACCCTCTCCGCCCACGCGGAAATCAGCCGCCCGCTCGTGATCATTGTCAGCCGTGAGAACTACAAGGGGCCGGCCAAGTTCGATCTTCTCGTGAAGGCCCGGCCCGGAGACTCCAGCGTCCGCCAGACCATTCAATTTCTCGGTCCGCAATCCTCATTCACACCCTAATCTATCACTTATCATGTTCCGTCCCTGGCTTTTCGTTGTCGCCGCCTTCCTATTGCTTGTTGCCGCATGGAGCAGCCTTATTTTGATCGCCGTCCGTCATACACCCGAGCGCATCCGCATCACGACCTCGCGTTGATATACGATGGATCCCGTCCCTACCATGCTTGGAGCGCTGATCGCGGGTCTGGTGACCAGCGTGCATTGCGTCGGCATGTGTGGGCCGATCGCCTGCGGCCTGGCAGCGGTGCCCGCCAATGAAACCGAGCGACTGACCGCGATTTCCGCGTATCACGGCGCGAGGATGGCGGCGTATGGTTCGATCGGCGCACTCTGTGGGGCGATCGGTTATCAGCCGCTGCGGTGGTTTTTCGATTCGCCGGCCGTGCTGCTGCCGTGGGTGCTGGTCGGGGTGCTTTTGATCTTCGGATTCGGGTTGGAGAAAAAGCTTCCCCGTCCGCCTGTCCTTTTGAAGTGGACGGCCCGCCTTCGTTTCCGGGTTGGACGTCTCTCGCCGGTGAGGAGCGGCCTTGCTTTGGGAGGGCTCACGCCGCTGCTTCCCTGCGGCCCGCTCTATCTTCTCTTCGGAGCGGCGCTGCTCAGCGGATCGGCGGTGCGCGGGGCGGAGTTCGCGCTGGCATTCGGGTTGGGGACCGTGCCGCTGTTATGGCTTGCGGCGCATCAGATGAAGCATCTCAAGAAGCGGGTCAGTCCGCTTGCCATGGTCCGTGTCCAACGCTCGCTGGCACTCGTCACCGCGGTCGTGATCGCGTTCCGATTGTATGGGACCCTGCCATTCCACACGCCTGCGGAGGGTGCGGGGGAACTGCCGGCCTGCTGCCATTAGTTAGATATATCCAATGTCCACCTGCATCCATTGCGGCACGCCGTTTTCGTTTTCAGATATCAAGGAAAAGTTTTGCTGCCGGGGTTGTGAGTTTGTTTACGACCTCATTCATTACGAAGGTCTCGACCGCTTCTATGATCTCCGTGGCAAGGCGACCGGTCGGCCGGTCCGCAGTTTGCCATTCGAATGCCGTGATCTCGCCTGGCTGGACGAAATGACGGCGAAGATTGAGATGAATGTGGAACCGGGGGATCCGGTGGAGGGGGATTTTTCCCTCGAAGGGCTGTCCTGTGTCGGCTGCGTTTGGCTGGTGGAACACATCTTCCAGAGGCAGGCGGGGGCGCTGGAGGCATCCGCCCATCCTGCCACGGGTTTGCTCCACTTGCGCTGGTCCGCGGGAGTGACCCACCTGCGCGCCTTCGCCGAGGAGCTGGCATCCTTCGGGTATGCCCTGACGGCTCGCGGAAAGGGCAAGGGAAGCGGGGAGAGCCGCCAGCTGGGCGCCCGGCTGGGTCTCTGCGGGGCCTTCGCGATGAACGGAATGGTTTTCACGCTGCCCGGTTATGTGGGAATGCCGGCGGACTTCGCATTCGCCGGCATTTTCCAACTGGTGACCTTCGTTTCCGCCACGCTGGCGATGTTGGTGGGCGGGTCTTATTTCATCAAACGCGCATGGCATGCCGCCCGGGCGGGAATGCCGCACATCGATCTTCCGATCGCCTTGGGTTTGATCCTCGCCTTCATCGGATCGATCATTGGCTGGGCGTTCCGGATCGAGGGTCTGCTCTATTTTGATTTCGTCGGGGTCTTCGTGTTCCTGATGTTGGGCGGGAGGTTCCTCCAGGTTTCCGCCATGGAGAAGAACCGCAACCGGCTGCAACGCCGGCGGCCGGTGCCCGCAAGCGTCACCTCCCCCGACCGTGCGGAACCGGTGGCGCTGGATGAGATCGAGCCGGGCCTGCGGTTCGAACTGCTGCCCGGCCAATCTCTCCCCGTGGCCGCGACACTGGACCGCGCCGCCGCCGACTTCTCCCTGGAATGGATCAATGGCGAGGCCGATCCGCAGACGTTTCTGCCGGGGCGGCCGCTGCCCGCGGGGGCCATCCACCTGGGACGCGAGGCGGTGGTTCTGACCGCTTCGGAAACTTGGGGAAACTCGTTGCTCGCCCGGCTCACCGGCACCGAGCGACCTGCGGTCCGGGTGCCGGGGCTGGAGAAGCTCCTCCGGGGGTATCTGTGGGCGGTGCTGGCGATCGGCTTGGCCGGATTTGCGGTGTGGTTTTCGGTGGCCGGGCTGCCAAACGCCCTGCAGGTGATGATTTCCGTATTTGTGGTGTCCTGCCCCTGCGCGCTGGGTGTGGCGCTGCCCTTTGCCGATGAACTCGCCGGGACCCGGATGGAGCGCGCCGGGGTTTTCATCCGTGAAAGCCTGCTCTGGTCCCGGCTGCGAACGGTCCGAACCATCATTTTCGACAAAACCGGAACGCTCACCCTCGAACGGCCGGTCCTGGACAACCCGGAATCCCTCATCGGCCTGCCACCCGTCGCGCGTCGATCTCTCGCGCAGCTCACCCATGGGTCGCTCCATCCGGTTTCCCGCTCGCTGCTGGAAGGCTTGGGACGCGATGGTCAGCAAGCGATCCGCGATGAAGCTCTCCCTCTGATTCAGGATGTTCCCGGAGCCGGCCGCTTTTTTGAAAGGGATGGCCAGACTTGGTCGCTTGGCCGCGCGGGTTGGACGCCCGGCACCCCACCTCCCGATGTGCCCGGTTCGTCCCCCAACGACGCCGAGCTCCGTTGCGATCGTCAGACGATCGCCGGCTTCCGCTTCCGGGAATCCCTCCGGCCCGACGCCATTGCGGCCCTCCGGAATCTGCGCGAGAGGAAGTTCCGGCTCGTGATCCTTTCGGGTGACAGGCCGGAGAAAGTCGCGGCCGCCGCCCAACTTCTGGGCATTGATCCCGCCGATGCCCACGCGTCCCTCCAACCGGACGACAAGGAGCGGCTCGTCCTCCAGCTCGACAGTCATGACACGCTTTTCCTAGGCGATGGGGCGAACGATTCCCTGGCATTCAATTCGGCGTGGGCGACGGGCACGCCCGTGGTGGACCGCAGTCTGCTCGAGGCAAAGGCGGACTTCTATTTCCTCGGTCACGGGCTGCGGTTTCTCCCGCTGATGCTCTCTCTCGCCGCGACCCGCCGACGGGTGGTCGGGATCGCGTTTTCTTTCGCAATTCTCTACAACTCCACCGCCATTGCAGCCGCCTTGCTTGGGCACATGAATCCCCTCGTGGCCGCCATCATCATGCCGCTCAGCTCCGCGTGCTCATTGGGGATTGTCGCGCTCGGGCTGCGCGAACCCGGGTCCGCCCGGACCCATGTTCCGTCGGTCGAGGCGAGATAGGAATTCGGGTTGGGACGCTGTGCTGGCGAGGGGATCCCGAGGAAATTTCCAAACAGGGGAGGCGGATCGGCGTCAGCGACGGCCAAATCCCGCAAATTTCCGGTTTGCAAGTCAGCCCGGCGGGCTTTGAATCCCGCCCCGTCCTGAATTCCATGAGCCATCCCACCTTTCGCGTTGCCCTCGGTGCCGACCACGGCGCTCCTCATCTGAAATCCGCCGTAGCCGCCCATCTGAAGGAGCGGGGTCACGAGGTGGAGGACTTTGGCACCCATTCCAAGGAGTCTGTGGACTACCCGGATTTCGCCAACGCGGTCGCCCGGACCGTCGCCGACGGCACCTTTGATTTCGGCATCCTCGCCTGCACTTCGGGCGTCGGGATGAGCATTGCGGCGAACCGGCACCGCCACGTCCGCGCGGCGAATGTCCGCACGGTCGAGGAGGCGGAAACGATCCGCCGGCACAACGATGCGAATGTGCTTTGCCTTTCGGGAAAAGACACCGATGTCGGGACGGCACTGGCGATGGTGGATGCCTTCCTTGCGGCGTCCTTTGACGGGGGGCGTCACGAATCCCGCGTTTGCAAATCCTCCGGCAGCCGCATCCAGGTGACCGACCCGGACATCTATGCCGCGATCACCGCCGAGGAAAAGCGCCAGCGCAACAACATCGAGCTGATCGCCTCGGAAAATTTCGCCTCGCCCGCGGTGATGGAGGCCCAGGGCTCGGTGCTGACGAACAAATATGCCGAGGGCTATCCCGGCAAACGCTGGTATGGCGGTTGCGAGAACGTCGATGTGGTCGAACAACTGGCGATCGATCGCGCGAAAGAGCTTTTCGGCGCGGATCACGCCAACGTCCAGCCTCATTCAGGCTCGCAAGCGAACACCGCGGTTTATTTCTCCGTGCTGAAAATGGGCGACAAGATCCTGACGATGGACCTCGCCCACGGAGGCCATCTGACCCACGGCCACAAGGCGAATTTTTCCGGCCGGTTCTACGATGTCACCCACTACGGTGTTTCAAAGGAGGACGAAACCATCAACTACGAGGAGCTGGAAAACACCGCCCGCGAGCTCAAGCCGGCGCTGATCACCGTGGGTGCCTCGGCCTACTCGCGCGTGATCGATTTCGAGCGGATGGGAAAGCTCGCCCGTGAGATCGGCTCGTATCTTTTCGTCGATATGGCTCACATCGCGGGGCTCGTCGCGGCAGGCGTCCACCCGAGCCCGATCCCGCACGCGGATTTCATCACCTCGACCACCCACAAATCGCTCCGCGGCCCGCGCGGAGGCATCATCCTCTGCAAGGAGGAGTTCGCGAAGAAGATCGACTCACAGGTTTTCCCCGGCATCCAGGGCGGCCCGCTGATGCACGTCATCGCGGCCAAGGCCATCTGCTTCGGCGAGGCGCTGCAGCCCGGCTTCAAGGAATATCAGGAGCAGGTGGTCAAAAACGCCCGCGCCATCGCCGCCCGGCTCGCGGAGCACGGATTCCGCATCGTTTCCGGCGGCACCGACAACCATGTCATGCTCGTCGATCTCCGCTCGAAGGACCTCAATGGCACCCAAGCTTCCCACACCCTCGATGAGGCCGGCATCACGGTGAACAAAAACGCGATCCCCTTCGACACCGGCAGCCCGATGAAACCGAGCGGCATCCGCATCGGAACCCCCGCGGTAACGACCCGCGGAATGAAGGAAAACCATGTCGCGCAGGTCGCCGATTTCATTCACGAAGCCTTGTCCGCCCACGACCAGCCGGAGAAGCTCCACGCCATCCGCGACCGTGTCTTCGCCTTCAACCGGGCGTTTCCTTTGCCTTGGTGAGGGCGTCCGCGGTCAGCGTCCCCCGGATAATCCTAGTGGAAGAAGATCCTGCCGCGGTCCTGCCTGTGGGCAACGCCTCGCGCTCTCATGGCCGGTGCCGATGCAACTCCGGGCGGACGACCGCCGCGAGGTCTTCAGGTGTCCCCTTCAACCTCCCACCAAGAAATGCCTGGATTCGAGGGAGCTGTCCGAAGGGATCGGCAACCAGCGCGGGATAATCCACTTCCAGAAGTTCAATGCGCGGGCTCTGCCGCAGGGTGGCAAGCAGTTGTCGCACGTGGGTTTCCTGGGTGGCGATCAAATGAGCTTTCTCTGACCGTGGTTGCCGGCCGCCGCGTTCGAGCATCTTCCATTGCGAGGCGACCACCTGACCGACCGGCCGTTCCATGAAAATTATTTTATATCGATGCTTGGGCGGCAGGCTCGGCAGCAACGCCGAAATGATCTTGATCGCCTTGCCCTCCGCCCTCTCGATCACCCGCGGGTTTTTCTTGAGCGCTTTGATCTCCTCCCATTCCCAATATCCTTCGAGATTGTCTTCGTCCGCCCCGCGTTTCCCATCGTGCATGAGATCGATGCCACCGGCGCGGAGCAGTTGCATCATCAGGCTGGTGCCGGATCGAGGAAGGCCGGAGACCAGGGTGAATTCGAGCGGCTGGATTGCCGCTTCCTCGGCGGCTTTGGCGGCGGCTTCGTCGCGGCGGCGCTGGCGCTCGTTCTGGCGGATGGCCGCCCGCTCGCCGGCCGCCTGCTGCAGCCCTGCCACCCGCTTCTTGGACTCCGATTGGTTCTTAACGCGGAGGACGCGGGATTGGGTTTCGTGAACGTCCGCCTCGTCGTTTAGACCGAGAGCCCGGCAGGCTTGCGCCAGATAACGGGCGGCCAAGCCGTTGTGCGGGTTGAGCCGCAGGTGATTGCGCAGCGCCTGGGCCGCGGCCGGCCAGTTCTCCAAGCGCACCAATGCCACACCGAGCAGGAAATGGCCCTTGGGATTTCCAAATTGCAGACCTATCGCCTCCAGAGCGGCGGCGGCGGCCTCCTCCGCTATTTCCCGGTGGAGGTAAACCCGTGCCAGCGTGAGATGCGCTTCCGCGCTGCCCGGATCGAGTTCCAACATGCGCCCCGCGGTTGACTCGGCCTCATCCCACTGCCGCAGCGCGAGATAAACATCCGCCAGATGGTGAAGGAGCTGTGGGTGGTCCGCATCCCTGGTCCGCACCACCTCCAGGTGCTCCAGCGCCTTTGCGTGATTCCCCCGCGCCAGCTCGATCCCGCCCATCACCAACCGCGCCGCCTCATTGTGGCCGAATCCTTCCAGACAGACTTCCAGCGTCTCCTCCGCCTCATCGAGCAGGCCGAGTTGAAACTGACATCTTGCCAGCAATTGCGCGTAATCCGTCCGCTCCGGATAGGAGGTGAAGCAATCTTCCAGCAATGGCAGCGCCAGCTCGTATTTCCCGCCGTAGAGGCAGGCCCGCGCGAGGTTCCACTTGTTTTCACGGTTCGTCTCGTCCGCCGCTTCGGTGGGATCGGCCGAAATCTCGTCGATATAACCGAGCGCGACAAACTGCTCCAACAGCGCCTGGCTGTCCGCTGCCGAAAGCGAGCCGCGCGATCGTGATGAACCGCCGCGATCCTCCCATGTGGGAATAGTTTCCACCGGGCGGTCATCCGATAAACACTCGGTCAGCACCCGGCCTTCCATGTCCTCGCCCACGGGCATCCCGAAGTAATGCAACACCGTCGGTGCGATATCTAACAGGCGTGCGCCGTGCACCAGTTCATCCGCCTTGAATCCCGGGCCGCTGGCCATGATCACGCCCTGCGGCCGATGCCAGACCGTGATGCCGGCGGGCACGCGGGGGGTGAACTTCGGTCGCAGGTGATCGCTGTGAAACCCGTGATCGGACACCAGCACGATCGCCGTGTCCGGCCCGGCGAGGTGGATCAGCCGCTGGAGCATCATGTCGTGGGCGCGGTAGGTGCCATTCACCACATGTTGATACATCTCGAAGTCCGCCTCCGGAATGCCCGCCATTTTTGGCGGATGATAATGCATGAAAAAATGCGAGATCTCGTCGATCGCGCGGAAATACACCGCCATGAAGTCCCACTCGGGATCGCTCTGCATCAGGTAACAGGCGGCGGCCTGCACCGAGTAGGCCTCAGCCAGTTTTTCCGCGAGATTCTGCAAGCGGCGGTCGCGCTGCTGATCGACCTTCGGCCCGTCGGGCACGAAGGCCTGGATCACCTCGCCGGTAATATCGGCCGGGCTGATCCGCCGATCATTCAGTTCCGCGGCCAGCTCCGGCGGCCAATACGTTCCGGGCATCGGCGCCGGCCAATCGGCGGGATCCGTTTCCGCCGTCACCCCCTTGAGGTGGCCATACATGTTGGACACCATTTTTCCGTTGAGACCCTGCTCGCCCTGCGTGGCGAACCAGCCCACGACATGGCTCCGCAGCCCTCTTTCCCCCAACATTTCCCATAGTGTCTTGCACTGCCGCGTGGCGGCGGAAACTGGCACGATCCCCCCGCTCACCGGATCGACCTCGGTAAAACCCTTCACCCCATGGTGATAGGCCATCTTGCCGGTGGCGATGGACGTCCACAGCATCGGCGAGAGCTGCGGCTCCAGGGTCGCCAGATTGCCGCTGATGCCGCCCTCGACGAGACGTGCCACTCCAGGGAGTTTTCCTTCGTCGAGAAGCGGGTGGATCAGTTTCCAATCGGCGGAGTCCCAGCCGACCAGCAGGAGGCGCTTTTTCATGCGATGTTCATTTCAAAAAGAGCATGGTGCCGGCGGGACGTCCCCGCCGGCACGATGCCCCACAAACGATCCTGATAATCCGACCCATTTCAGGCCGCCCCATTCCGGCGCTGGCGCAACAACAAGCCGCTGGAAAGTAGGCCGAGGAGGCTCAGGGTGGACGCGGGCTCAGGAACCGCGGATATGCCTGTGGCTCCGGCCGTAAGGTCTTCGCCCATGGTAGCGACCGCGCCACCGTTATAGGCGAACAGGCCTGTATCTGAATTGAACTCAACGCTGAGCCAGCCCTTGTTGTTGTTGGGCGTCACGAAGCCGATATATCCCGAAACGTTACCGACGAAGTCGCTCTGAGGAACGCCGCTGGCTATAAGCGAACCGGTATACGGGGAATTCCCGGAGTTGTTTGCAAAGATGGGGTCGCCGAAGCCGAGCAGGCTGATACCCGGGTAACTGCCGCCGGAAAAAGTTCCCACACCCGTGAACCGGCCAGTGTAGGGGAAGGCGTCGTCGAAAGTCAGTTCCAGGTAGGACCCCGAAGAATACGGATCTATGAGCAGGTTCGATCCGTCTCCCAGAGCTATGATGATCGTTGGTTGGTCTCCGTCATCCACCGTGCCTTCGATAAACGATCCGCTGTTTGAAAAGGTGACGATGGCCGCATCGGCGGTTCCGGCGAGGGTGCCGATCCCGATTGCGGCCGTGAGGTAGCTGCCGAGCCGGTCAGTGGTGGTTGTTTGCTTTGTTTTCATGTGTGGGTATCTTTTCTTTCTTCTTTCCGAATCCGCGAAATGCGGGTTCTGAAATCTTGGCGTTGTGGCGTCGTGGCGGACGAAAGTCGGAGTCATGGCAAGACTCCTTTCGTCTCGGCGGCGGTGGTCAACGGCCGCGCGTAGCATGCGAGTTGACCGACAGTTTGGTGAGGCAGACGTTCCAGCAGCCCGGCGAGGGCACCCGGCGGGTCGCGGTCGTCGAGGAGGAAGCTCACGCTGGCAGGTTCCGGGAGGTGGTCGCGCGCTTGCAGGCAGTGGTGGAGCAACAGGCCGCAAAGGTCAGCCGGACCCACAAGCGCCGCGATGGTGAGGTGCCCACGGATGGCGTTGGCCAGGCAGGCGGCGACCACATTCCCGTCGGCGATGACGACCCCGGAGCAGCGCGGGTCAAAGAGCCCCGGCGATTCCGACCCCGCGGTTTGAAAGCCATGGGCAAGATCGGACGGCCGCAGCGAGGCACCGCAAAGCAGGGAACGCAGCTCCTCGAAGTGATCCCGATGCGGCGGGACCAGCAGGGAGTCTTCCGCGGGCGACGGGGAGTCACCGAGCGCTTGCCTCCACGCGGTGGCATCCGCCTGGAAAATCGTCCGCGCCGCCGCGGACGAAAATCCTCCGGCCTGCAAGACCTTGGCAGCAGGATGTGTCGCCGGCAGCCACTCGGCGCTGGCCAAAATGCCGGCACCAGGCTCCTGATCCGACACATGGTCGGCCAGGGCCTCAAGAAAGGCGAGCACCTCGTCCCCAAGGGCGGGCAGCGCGGCCCATTGGATTTCCGCCGTGAGCGAGCCGTTCGTCTCCGAGACGAGCTTCCAGAATGCTACTGCCACGAGGCGTTCGACCGGCCGCATGCGGACGGCAACGAAGCAGCGCCTAGGTCCCTCACCCGTCCGGGCAGGAGCGGGCGGGCACAGTGAGGCGGCCCGGCCCAGCTCATCCGCCGCCGCCTGTCGGAAAATGCAGCCGGCACTGTCAACCCGGGGAGTCAGAAGTGTCGCAGAGTTCAACCGGGCACGCCTCTCAGTTCCGGACGAGCTCCGGGGCGAAATGAGAGGAGGCGGCGACTCGGACATTGAATTTCCTCAGACATTAAATTTCCACGGCCCTGTCATTGGCGTCCGCGCACGTTTTCACAAGAAAATTTCCCGATAGAATCCGGGATGGCAGCGGTAGGCGCACCCTGTGAAGCGGGTTTGCCGGATCACAAGGCCCTCTCATGGCCGGGAGGCGCAGA
>JBBSJY010000038.1:0-27971 GCA_038256845.1 Verrucomicrobiales bacterium
CGGCTTCACTACGTCCACCAGAATGCGGTGCATCACAAACTGGTTTATGTGGACTTGCTCGGAAATAAACTTGTCGATACCAACACCAAGAGATTCCCATACCCGGGGTGGTCGTCGCGATGCCCGCACTGCCGAACTTCTCGCCCCCAGCCTTGAAGGCTCAATCGGAAATCGACTGGCCTCCCACCATGAGCGCCGCTGAATTCGCCGAACTTTGCGTTGCTCTCCCGCCCGACAAGCGTGAGGAGGTGGCGGACTTCGCCCGCTTCCTGCTTGCGCGCGACACATGGTTGAAACTCAGAAGGGGACGGTGAGTCCTTCTTTTTCGGCGAGCGATTTCTGGTTGTCGTCGAAGGTGAGGAAATGGGTGGCGGTCATGACTTTCGCGGCGGCGACGTGGAGGATGTCAAAACCGCGGTGGCCGCCGGTGAGGGTGTGGGCGGCGGAAAGGCGGCGGGCCTCCTGGAGGACCTCGGAGAGATTGGTGACGGTTTCCGTCAACCTGCATGCTTTGATGTCTGTCTCAAAATCGAGGATGCAGCGGTTTGCGGTCGTGGGAGCGGATCGGCCCCGGCATTCGGAGAACCTCAGCGCGTTCAGCAGCTCGAAGCAATTGAGGCTGGTGAGAGGGAGGGAAGCGGAATGGCGCCGCAGCCAATCCAGCGCCGCCTCCGAATGACGATCGCGCGGGCCATAGACGGAGAACAGAAAGCTGGTGTCGAGGGCGGCTACCATCGTCCAGATGCTTCGCGCAAAATTTCGGCTGATTCCTCGGCGGATAGCATGCGCTCTCCGCTGCGGTCGCGGGTGACCGCGGGACTTTTGCTCCAATCCACCTTCGCGGGACGGGCCGGATTCTCAGGCACAATCCTGGCGATCGGAATTCCGCGGCGGGTGAGGAGGACCTCCTCGCCGGCGCTCACCCAGTCGAGGACGGTGGTGTAGTTGTTCCGCAGCTCGCGGACGGTGGCGGTTTTCATGGTGCTACATTGATGTAGCACATGGGGCGGGGCAAGCGGGAACTCCTGAGAAACGGGGTTGCGTGAAGATGCCCGTTAGCGCCGCTTTTTGCCGCCGCCCGTTTTCTTGCGGCGGACGGGCTTGATGGGCGAGTCGTCGAGCAGCGCGGTGTAGATATACGGGAAGTCCTCGAGCTTCCGGCGCGGGATCTTCTGATCGATGAAAATTTCGACCGACTTGGCGTAGTCGAGCTCGTCGGCGGTGAGGATGGTGAAGGCGTCGCCCTCGGCCTCGGCGCGGCCGGTGCGGCCGATGCGGTGGACGTAGTCCTCGGCGTTTTCCGGGACGCGGTAGTTGATGACGTGGGAGACGTTGGAAATATCAATGCCGCGGGCGGCGACGTCGGTGGCGACGAGGATCTCGTATTCGCCTGCCTTGAAGCCCGCGAGGGCCTTCATGCGATCGACCTGGTTGATGTCGGAGTGCATGGCGGCGACCTTGACCTGGCCGGTGGTCTTGATGAGCTGGGTGAGCTGATCCGCTTCCTTGCGGGTGCGGGTGAAAATCATCACCGAGTGGTAGTCGGTCTGTTTCAGCAGTGCCAGCATCAGCTCGTCGCGCTGATCCATGGCGACCGGGTAGAAGGCGTGGGTGACGCTGGTAGGGATGGAGGTGCGGGCGATTTCGATGCGCTCGGGATCGGTGAGGCACCATTGGGCGAAGGTCTGGATCGCCGGCGGCATGGTGGCCGAGAAAAACAGCGTCTGGCGGCCTTCCCAAGGGCAGAGGTTGACGATTTTCCGGACCTGCGGGAGGAAACCCATGTCGAGCATGCGGTCGACCTCGTCGAGGATGAGGACTTTCACTTCGCCGAAGCGCATGGTGGCGCGGTAGAAATGGTCCACCAGGCGACCGGGGGTGGCGACGACGATGTCGGCTCCGGCGGCGAGCTGGTCGGTCTGCGTGCCGAGGCCGACGCCACCGTAGAGGAGTGCGACCTTCAGGCCGGTGTGCTTGCCGTATTTCTCGAATTGTTCGGCGACCTGGTGGGCGAGCTCGCGGGTCGGCTCGAGGATGAGAATCTGCGGTTTGCCCAGTTTCTCGATCTTCGAAAGAGTGGGAAGGGCGAAGGCGGCGGTTTTGCCGGTGCCGGTCTGGGACGCGCCGATGACGTCGCGCCCTCCGAGAATCAGCGGAATCGCCTGTGCCTGAATGGGCGTGGGCGTGGTGTAACCGGTTTCCTCGATGGCTTCCAGGACGGCTGCGGAGAGCCCTAGTGTGTCAAATCCCATGCGGCGGGTTAGGTAGAGGCCTTGACAGCCATGGTCAAGGGGCGATTCGGGAGGTGATCAGGCGGCGCTGGCGGGAGCCTGGATGAGCAGGCAGTCTTCGAGGAAAGGCTGGAGGGCATGAAGGAGCGGTCCACCGTCGGGTTTGAACCGGTCTTCGAAATGATCCTCGATGCGGACCAAAGTGAATTCCAAGTCCGCGAGGACGAGATCGTTGGAATGTCCGCGAACGAGAGTGATGAGGATCACGTGGCGGCCTTCCCGCGCGATCACCGTGGTTCCGTCGGGAAGCTTGAAGGTGGGACGGACATTTCCGTTTTCGTCGCGGAGCTGGAGGGTGAGCCGTTGGACCGTCCCCGCAACGCGTTTCGGGGACGAGTGGCGAGCCGGGTCGCAGCTTGCGTGGGAAATGAGGGCGAGAGTGGCGGCATCGACGGCGAAAACTTCGTCCACCTGGAACCGGCGTGTTTTCTCGAACAGGATTTCGTCGTAGCTGCGGCTGGTGAACAGGGCGTTGAGGCGCCACAGGAAACGATCCAGCGCGCGGGGAGACTGAAACGGGCGGGAGCTGGGCGAGTGTTCGGCGAGTGACCGGCGAATGGTTGTGCGGAGCATCGACTCGAGGAGGGGGTCGATGCCGTAATCCCGGACAAAACCAGGATGACCCATCGGTCCCTCCATCAACGGGCTGAGAGCCTGTCGGAGGTCCTCATCGGTAAAGTCCGCGATGGCTTGAGCGGTCGCCGTTGGGTCCGTCCCCAGAGAGGGATTTGACTCCCGGGGCTGAGGTTCTTCGATCCCGCGGGGAATGGGAGCGAAGGGAACGGGGCGGACCTTTTCATGGATCTCTTCCCGGGGCGGTCCGGGAAGGACCGAGAAGGGCGAGGGCCACGACGACGGAAAGTCCCGGGTGGAAGGGGCGGGAGCGGGACATTCCGGCAATGGCGAACCGGCGAGGGGTTCCATTCGCATGGCCGCGTTCGGAAATGGGACCACCCTTAGGGGCGGGGCTTTCTTCGCAGCGGCGGCGGAGCGGGGCGGAGGAGTGGGGAGGGGAAGAATGGGCGAAAACATTAGCGTGGGAGGGTATCGGGATCGGAAGGCGGGGGGGAAGCGCAGTCCGCCAGCACTCGTGCGGCTTGGGCGATGCGGCGGAAACGTTCCTCGATGCGGTCGTTGTCCGGAATCCGGCTTTCAACGCGGGTGATGTGCGCCTCAGTGCTTTCCCACAGCGTGGCGAGATCGCAGCGGAGCCGGGTGGTGATCTTCGCCTCCCGTTCCTCCAGATGGAGATGGACGGCCTGCTGCCAATCGCTGAGCCAACGGCCGATCTTCTGTTCCAGCTGGCGGATGGCGGACGACTCGCTTTCCTGGGATTTGACCGCTGCCACCTGCTGGATCTGGGCGGCGAGACGCTGGGCTTCCTCGCGGTGGTAGAAGTCCCTTAGTTCGGCATCCTCGCGGGTGGATTCCGCGAGCCGCTGGACGTTTTGCTTCAAGGCTTCGATATGGGCCTCTTGGGCGAGAAGACAGTCTTTGATCGTGTCGGACGGTGCGGACCGCGGATCGGCCACTTCGAGATCGGCGACGCGCCGTTCCAGACGTTCGAGATGGCGGCCCACGATAATTTCGCGGATCCGCTCGACCGCTTGCGAGGGGTTGAGGGGGGATGGGGGGGGGGACATGACAGCTCTCCGCGGGGGGAGTTTCTGACGGGTGAGATCAGAAACACGGGTCGAGTGACGCGGCGGGAACCGTAGTTCGCGGGATGCGAAATTGTAAATCAATTAGGCGCTCCTTCGCTTTCCGGGATCGTCCAAGGAACTTAAGCAAACATTTTAAAATTGATCGTCAACGAGTTGTGAAATATCTGAATCGGTGAAAGACAGCCGCGCCGGAATGGGGTAAACGGTCCTTAATGTCCGAGGAAGATGAGGTGAAAGCAGACGATGGTGACAAAGTCCTGGTGCAAGCGTATGCAAAAACGCGGAAAAGCCTGATTGCGCGGCTCGACAACTGGGAGGACCAGAGGACGTGGGACGAATTTTATCAGACCTACTGGCGGCTGATTTACTCGGTGGCGGTGAAGGCCGGCTTGCGATCGGACGAGGCCTTCGACTGCGTGCAGGAAACGATTCTTTCGATTGCGAAGCAGAGCAAGAAGAAGCTCTACGATCCGGAACAGGGCTCGTTCAAGACCTGGTTGATGAACATGACGCGGTGGCGGATCAACGACCAGTTCCGCAAGCGCAAGAAGGATACCGCGATGGTGGGCGGGGAGTGGGACAACGACCGCAAAACCGCGGTGATCGACCGCGTCGAGGATCCGAATGGCGACGTGTTGTCCCGGTTGTGGGACGTCGAGTGGAAAAAAAACGTGGCGGACGCGGCGCTAGCAAGGGTGAAAGCCCAGGTTTCACCCAAACAATACCAGATTTTTCATCATTACGTGATCAAGCAATGGGATGCGAAGAAGGTGCAGGACCATCTCCACGTGAGTATGGCGCAGGTGTACTTGGCGAAACACCGCGTGGGCGCGGTGCTCAAACGCGAACTCGCCAAGCTCGAAGAAGATGCCGAATAAAAGCCGCCCGAATCCTGCGATTCCGGACCACGATGTTCTGCGGAAAATCGGTGGCGGTGCGTATGGGGAGGTGTGGTTGGCGCGTGGAGTGACCGGCGCGCTGCGGGCGGTGAAAGTGGTGTGGCGCGAGGACTTCGAAGACGAGCGCGGCTTCGAGCGCGAATTCGAGGGAATTCTGAAATTCGAGCCGATCTCGCGGGACCATCCCGCACTGGTCAACATCCTGCATGTCGGCCGCAGCCCGGACGGCGTTTCCTTCTATTACTACGTGATGGAGCTGGGCGATGATGTCCGGGCCGGCCAGGACATCAACCCGATCGAGTACGAGCCGCGCACCCTGCGGGCTGACACCCAGCAGGCGATCGGGACGAAGTGGGAAACCGGCGATTGCATCGATGTGGGCCTGAGGTTGGCGGAGGCGCTCAACCATCTGCACGAGCGCGGCTTGGCCCATCGCGACGTGAAGCCGTCGAACGTGATTTTTGTCAACGGCCGCGCGAAGCTGGCGGACATCGGGCTGGTTGCCGCCCGCGGACAGCGGACTTTTGTCGGCACGGAAGGGTTCGTCCCGCCGGAGGGGCCGGGCTCGACCCAGGCCGACGTTTATAGTTTGGGAAAAGTTCTTTATGAGATCGCGACGGGAAACGACCGCCTCGATTTCCCCGAACTGCCGGATGAATTGCCTGCCGGGCCGGATCGCAAGCGCTGGCTGGAACTCAACCGGATCATCTGCGAGATCTGCGAGCCGCGGATTTCCAAGCGGAAAATCTCCTCGGCTGGCGAACTGGCGGAGGCGCTGCGGAGATTGCAGCGCGGAAAACGGCGCCGGAGCAGCGGCGCGGCGGTGTGGATGACGACGCTGCTGTTGGCGGGATTCGCGGGTTGGGCCACGTGGGAGGCCGTGAAAGACAGTGATTGGGTGACCGGAATCAATGCGCTGCAATCCTCGCAGCCTCCGCCGGTCATTCCAGAGAAATTGGTGAAGGTGAGCAGCGATCCCCCCGGCGCGGAGGTATTTGACTCTGTCGGAAAACGGTTGGGAGTCACTCCGACCGAGATCAGGGCGAAAGTCGGATCCGTGGTTTCATTCACCCTGATGATGAGCGGCTACCGGCCTTTGGAAGTGCGCGAGGTGGTGCCGCCGGGAGTGACTGGCGAACCCTTTGTGATCGATAGCGAGATGAGGAATTTTTCTCCTCCGGTGCCAGACAGCGTGTGGGTCGATCACCTGGGCTACAAATTTCAGAATGTCGGGGAAGAACATCATAGTTCCCTCTACGTGACGGCGGAGGCGTGGGACCAGTTCATCGATGAGTCGAAGCGCTCGGCCGAGGATGCCGATTTTCTCACCGTGTCCCAAAACGGACAACCCGTGAAAACAGTGCTCTCCACCATCGACGAGGCGATCGCCTTCTGTGACTGGTTTCGCGTGGGAGCCTACGAGGAAGGCTACCTGACCGAGGACCACGAGGTGCTGCCCCTGCAGAACATGTCATTCCAGCATCCGGAGTTGAGCGAGCGCGCGCGCAAACGGGACCTGAAACCCTTCCATCTGAGGGTGCGCAAGATATCCTATGGCAGCATCCTGCTGACGAGCAATCCGTCCGGTGCGGACGTCATCATCAGCGGCAAGGCGGTCGGTGTCGCCAATGGACCGCTCTTCATCCCGAAGGTGAAGCCGGGTGAAGTCGAGATCTTGCTGGTCTTGGAGGGGTACAAGCCGCTGAGCACCAAGGTGACGGTGGAAGCCGGACAGACGCTGGCGGTCAACGGGACGTTGGAGGAGAATCAGGGTGTCATTTTCGGCCGTCCCTGGCAGAATGGGATGGGCATGCGGTTTGAACCGATCGGACCGGACCTGATGGCATCGGTTTGGGAAACCCGGCTACAGGATTACGAGAGTTTCGTGGAAGAATCCGGTCATCCCGCGCCCCGGCCGACGGATTTCGACCAGAATCAGGATCATCCGGTGGTCTATGTTTCTCGGGACGATGCCATCGCCTTCTGCGAATGGCTCACCAAGCGGGAACTGAAGGGTGAGCGGATCGCCGGCTCTCATTTCTATCGCCTGCCGACCGATTTGGAGTGGAGCGCAATGGCCGGGCTGAAGGAGGATCCGAAGCTCAGCCCGGGTGCGAGAGACGCGCTCAGGCCACGGGAATTTCCCTGGGGGGAATTTTGGCCGGTTGGCGGCGCGGTAGGGAATTTCGCTGATATCACCGCATCCATGGCCGCCGACATCGCGCGCGACCGGACCATTCCGAATTACGAGGACGGTTATGCCTACACGGCTCCGGTGGGGCGCTTCCCTCCGAATGCCTTCGGCCTGCATGATCTCAGCGGGAACGTCGAGGAATGGGTCCAGGACAAATACTCCCAACAGGACAACTACAACTTCGGGGTGCTCCGCGGAGGGGGATGGAACACCTACCAGACGGAAAACCTCTACACCGGCTGGCGCAACGCCGTGCAACCGACATTGAAAGGGCCGAGTTACGGATTTCGCGTCGTGCTGGCCAAAACCCCGCCCTCCGACAGGGACGAGGACGTGGTGCCGGCCTCCGAAACCTATCCTTCTTCCCTGATCCAGCCTCCTTACAATCCCTTGAACCCCACCAATGATGGTTGAAACACGCATCACCTACCAAGGCGACCTGCATTGCAGTCTCGTCCACACCCCCTCAGGCACCACGATTTCCACCGACGCACCGTTGGACAACAACGGACGCGGAGAGTCGTTTTCCCCTACCGATCTTGTCGCTTCCGCGATTGGAGCCTGCATGGCCACGGTGATGGGAATCGTCGCCCGGCGGAAGGAAATCGACATCGACGGTATGACCGTCACCGTCCGCAAGTTCATGTCCGACGACCAGCCGCGGCGGATCTCCAGGTTGGAACTCGATCTTCACATGCCGCTCACCGAGTCTCACCCGGAGCGGAAAGTCTTCGAGAGCGCCGCCCGCGGCTGTCCGGTCCACCACAGCATCCACCCCGACATCGAGGTGGTGATGAACTGGCTCTGGGCGGAGGAGGGTTTGTAGATTTTCAGAGGTCTCTTGAGCAACCCGAGCCGGACGCATACGAAATGAAAATCCTCCACATCCGCAAGATCGCCCTGCTTGTCATTTCACTGGCCTGCTATGCCCACGCGGGCGAAGCCATCCGCGAGGAGCGTGTGGAGCACGCGGGTGCGGCCTTCCGCGTCGTCAGGCTGGAACCAAAGCGCGTCCAACTGGTCTGGAAAGACGGCGGAGGTGAACCCTTCCGCAGCTTTGACCGTGTTCAGGCCGACCGGGCGGCGAAGGGAGAGACCGTCAGCTTTCTGATGAATGCCGGGATTTTCGAGCCCGGCGGCATTCCCAGCGGACTCCACATCGAGGAGGGCCGCCAGCTCCGCCCGCTCAATCTCGCCGATGCTCCTGGGAATTTTTTCCTCAAGCCCAATGGCGTGCTGATCCTCCATCACGACGCGCGCGTCACTCTCACCACCAGCGAGAACTGGCGGCACAACCCGCACGGTGCGCCGCTGTGGGGCATCCAGTCGGGACCCATGCTGCTCATCGGAGGCGTCCGCCATCCCGCTTTCCGCGAGAAGTCGGGAAACCTGCTCCACCGCAACGGCGTGGGCCTGGATCAGGACGGCCGGCTGGTCTTCGCGATGACGGGTCGTCGTGAGGAAGTGAATCTCTGGAACTTCGCCGGGCTTTTCCTCAAGCTCGGCTGCAAGGACGCCCTCTTCCTTGATGGCGACATTTCCGCGATGGCGGTGAACCCGGAATCACCGGCGGGTAAAAATCACTTCGGCGCCATCTTCATCGTCAGCGAGTGAAATCCGTCACATGCATGAGTGCCGGACTCCCCTTGGCCGGGCGACCGTATCGAAGCAACCCGCTTTGAGGGCGGCGCTCGCAAGGTCGGCTCGGCGGAATTTTCCGGGAAAAAATGTTGCGTCCCGCGCGGGATGGGCGCACTTTCCCGCCGAAACCTCATAAAAAAAGGTAATTAACTAAGGATTATGCTTCCCGAGCACGCCCCCTTCTCATCTGACCAGCGCCGGACACTGGACTTGATTCTTCCCGGTCTCGATCCGGTCCAGCGCGGCTGGCTCAGTGGCTTTCTCGCTGCGGGGGCCGCACCGGCGCCTGTCGCAGTGGCTGCTCCGATCTCCGGAAAGCTGACCGTCGTGTATGGGACGGAATCCGGCAATTCCGAGGAATTGGCGGATCGCACGGTGAAGGAAGCGAAGAAGCGTGGATTTCAGGCGGTGATGAAAAACATGGCCGACCTTTCTCCTGCCGATCTCGCGAAGGCGTCGAATCTGCTGGTGATCGTCTCCACCTGGGGCGATGGCGATCCGCCGGAAACCGCGGTCGGGTTTCACAAGGATTTCATGACCAGGGAGGTTGCGCTGGGCGGCATCCGCTATTCGGTCTGTGCGTTGGGCGACACGTCGTATGAGAAATTTTGCCAGACCGGGAAGGAAATCGACGCGCGTCTCGAAGGGCTCGGTGCCAAGCGGGTGCTGCCCCGTCAGGACTGCGATGTGGATTTCGAGGAGGCCTACGTCACCTGGCTGGAAGGATCGCTGAAGGCGCTCGCGCCGGAGGTCGCATCGGCTCCTGTGGCCTTCGTCGCTCCGGCGGCCCCCGCCACGGAATATGGGAAGAAGAATCCGTTCCCGGCGGAACTCATCGATTCTCTGGTTCTTAATGGCGAGGGCTCGGCGAAGGAAACGTTGCATCTGGAGTTTTCCCTGGCCGGCTCCGGTCTCCACTACGAGCCCGGCGATGCCCTTGCGGTGCTGCCGGTCAACGCGCCGGATACCGTGAAAGCGATCCTTCAGGCCGCCAAGCTCACCGGGAATGAAGAGATTGAAGTGAAAAATGTCGGTCGCAAGTTGCTGGCGGACGCCCTCCGCGAGGACTTCGATATCACCGCGCTCTCCCGCAACGTGCTGACAAAGCTGGCCGATGCGGCCGATTCCGAAACACTGCGGGAACTTCTCGCCGAAGATGCGAAAGACCGGCTGAAAGGATTCAACGAAGGCCGCGAGATCGTTGACGCGATCGAAGAGTTCGCACCCAAAGGACTGCCGGCGGATTTGCTTGGCGGATTGTTCCGCAAGTTGCCGCCGCGGCTCTATTCCATCGCCTCCAGCCCCCTCGCCCATCCCGACGAGGTGCATCTCACCGTTGCGGCGGTCCGTTATGATACCCATGGCCGGGCGCGGAAGGGTGTCTGCTCCACCTATCTCGCGGATCTTGTGAAATCGGATGATGCGGTCGCGGTGTTCGTGCAGCCGAACAAGAATTTCCGATTGCCGGCCGACGGGGCCACCTCCGTGATCATGGTCGGCCCCGGCACGGGCGTCGCGCCGTTCCGCTCCTTCGTCGAGCACCGCGCCGCGCTCGCGGGCAGCGGCGGGAACTGGCTGTTCTTCGGCGACCAGCATTATACCTATGACTTCCTCTATCAGCTGGAGTGGCAGGATCACCTCAAGAGCGGGGCGCTCACCCGGCTGGATCTGGCATTTTCGCGGGACCAGCCGGAGAAAATCTATGTGCAGGACCGCATGATCGAACAATCGCGCGAACTCTACGCATGGTTGGAGGAAGGCGCGCATTTCTATGTCTGCGGAGACGCCCTCCGTATGGCACACGATGTCCACGAAGCTCTTATCTCCGTGGTCGAAAACGAGGGCGGCAAATCCCGTGAGGAAGCCGAATCCTATGTCGAGGACCTCAAGAAGTCCAAGCGCTACCAGCGCGACGTTTATTGAAGCACCTATCCAACTTTCCAAATGTCAGAGAAAAAGCTCGCCGCCAACGAAGGCATCAAGATCCGCAGCAATTACTTGCGCGGAACCATCCATGAAGGTCTTTCAGACCTTTCCACCGGTTCGATGTGTGAGGACGATCAACAGCTCCTCAAGTTCCACGGAACCTATCAGCAGGATGATCGCGATCTGAGGGCGAACCGGCGCAAGCACAAGTTGGAGAAGGCATACTCCTTCATGATTCGCATCCGGGTTCCCGGTGGCGTGGCGACGCCCGCCCAGTGGATTGAAACCGACCGTCTGGCAACCCAGTTCGCCAACGGGACGATCAAACTCACCACGCGCCAGGCGTTCCAATTCCATGGCATCATCAAAACCAATCTGAAGCGGACGATCGCGGAGATCAACCAGGCGGCCATGGACACCATCGCCGCTTGCGGCGATGTGAACCGGAACGTGATGTGCAACCCGAATCCATATCTCTCGTCCGTTCACGCGGAGGTGCTCAAGGTGTCGCAGGAAATTTCGGACCATCTCACGCCGCAGACCCGTGCCTATCACGAAATATGGCTCGACGGAGAGAAAATCGAAACCAGTGAGGAGGATGTGGAGCCCATCTATGGCAAAACCTATCTTCCGCGCAAATTCAAGATCACCGTGGCGGTTCCGCCATCAAACGATGTGGACGTGTATGCCCACTGCCTCTCATTCATCGCGATCGTCGACGGCGGGAAACTGCTCGGATTCAACGTCACCGCGGGCGGGGGAATGGGGATGGCCCATGGCTCCGAATCGACGTTTCCGCGGCTTGCCGATCTGATCGGGTTCTGCACCGTCGACCAGGTCAAGGACGTGGCGGAGAAGGTGGTGATGGTCCAGCGCGACTACGGCGACCGCACCGAGCGCAAGCACGCGCGCCTGAAATATACCATCGATGATCGCGGCGCGGATTGGTTCCTCGCGGAACTGAACAAATATTTGGGCTACGATCTGCAGCCGGCCCGCCCGTTCGTATTCGATGACAACGGAGACCGCTACGGCTGGGTCGAGGACCAGGCGGGCAATTTCCATTACACGCTCTTTGTCCAGGGAGGGCGGGTGCTCGACACCGATGCCTACCCGATGCGGTCCGGATTGCGCGAGATCGCCAAGGTTCACGAGGGGGATTTCCGACTCACTGCCAACCAAAACCTCATCATTTCCAACATCACGCCGGCAAAGCGGCCGGAGATTGAAAAACTGCTGGAGGAATATGGCATCAAGGACAGCCATTTGAAAAGCGGTCTGCGTCTCAACTCGCTTGCATGCGTGGCGCTGCCGACTTGCGGGCTTTCACTTGCCGAGGCCGAGCGCTATCTTCCGGACCTGATCACCGAGCTTGAGGAAGCCATCGAGTCCAATGGCCTCCGGCATGATGCCATCACCATCCGCATGACCGGCTGCCCGAACGGATGCGCCCGTCCTTACATCGCCGAGATCGGCTTCGTTGGCCGTGCGCCCGGGAAGTATAATGTTTATCTTGGCGGCGGATTTGCCGGCCAGCGGCTTTCCAAACTCTATCGGGAGAGTGTCGCTGCGGAAGAAATCAAACCACTGCTCGCGCCCATCATCGAGCACTATGCCAAGGAGCGGGATTCCGGCGAAAAGTTCGGCGATTTCTGCATCCGCGCCGGATATGTCGCGGAAACCCGCCACGGCTCGGATTTCCACAAGAATCTCAAGCCCGAAACCGCGGCGACTGCCTTGACCTGAACCTTTCCATCCCATGGAGGCTTTGAAACTCGATAACGCCGCCGCACTGCCGGCGGCCCTCGATCCGGGAGCGCTCTCCGCGGAGCTCTCGCCCCTGCGCGCGGGCGAGCGGTTGAGTCTGCTTTACGACCGGCTGGGTGACCGGTTGGTGGCCACGACAAGCTTCGGAATGCAGTCAGCGGTGATGCTGCATCTCATCCACGAGCACGCGCCGAAGATCCCGGTGGTGTTCATCGACACCGGGTTCCTATTTCCGGAGACCTATCGGTATGCCGAAGATCTCGCGGCCCGGTTCGACCTCGATCTGCGGATCTATCAACCGACGGTGTCCGCCGCCCGTTTGCAGGCGTTGTGGGGAAATCTATGGGAGAATGGCAAGGACGGCGCGGACAAATACGCGCTCCTGACCAAGATCGAGCCGATGAACCGGGCGCTCCGTGAGACCGGCGCCGATGGGTGGATCAGCGGACTTCGCCGGTCGCAATCGATGAGCCGCTCGGACCGGCCTTTCGTGGAGCAGCAAAAACGCACGCTCAAGGCATATCCGATCCTCGATTGGGCGGATGCGCAGGTGGACCTTTACTTTCACCAGCACCAACTTCCCCGGCACCCGCTGGCAGCGAAAGGATTCGTCACCATGGGAGATTGGCATAGCACTCGCCCCGCCGAAGATGGTAAGGCGGAGGCGTCACGTTTCGACGGGACCAAATACGAGTGCGGACTCCATCTGGATTCCGGCACTCCCGACTTCCAGATCTGACCAACCAACCCGAACCACCATCCCCATGCCAATCGCCGAAAACATGGTTGCCACCGTTGGCAACACTCCGCTGATCCGACTCAATCACGTCACCTCCGGGCTCGATGCCGAGATTTGCGTGAAAGCTGAGTTTTTCAATCCGCTCTTCAGCGTCAAAGACCGCATCGGCAAATCGATGATCGAAGCGGCGGAACGCGACGGTTCGCTCAAGCCGGGCGGGCTGATCATCGAGCCGACCTCCGGCAACACCGGCATCGCGCTCGCTTTCATCGCGCGTGCCAAAGGCTACCGCGTGATTCTCACCATGCCGGAAAGCATGTCGGTTGAGCGCCGGGTCCTGTTACGGCTTTTGGGCGCGGAAATCGTCCTCACGCCGCGAGCGCGCGGGATGGGCGGCGCCATTGCCAAGGCGAAACAGCTTCTCGAGGAACACGGGGAAGGAGCATTTGGTCCGGGGCAGTTTGACAACCCCGCCAATCCGCAGGTGCACCGCGAGACGACCGCAGAGGAGATCTGGCGGGACACCGGAGGCGAGGTCGACGCGTTTGTGGCCGGAGTCGGCACCGGTGGCACGATCACCGGCGTGGGTGAGGTCCTGAAATCACGGCGCGAGGTAAAAATCGTCGCCGTCGAGCCGGTCGCAAGTCCGGTGATTTCCGGCGGCCAGCCGGGGCCCCACATGATCCAGGGCATCGGAGCCGGCTTCATTCCGAAAAACCTCAATGTCGATATCATTGACGAGGTGATCCAGGTTTCCAACGAGGACGCCTTCGCCACCGCGCAGGCGCTCGCCCAGCTCGAAGGGCTTCCGGCAGGGATTTCCACCGGAGCGAACGTCTGGGCGTCGATGCAATTGGCGAAACGGCCGGAATTCAAAGGGAAGCGAATCGTCACCGTCGGCTGCTCGGCCAACGAGCGCTATCTTTCGACCCCTCTTGCGGAGAAGATCCGGGAGGAAGTGGCGAATCTCCCGGTCCACGAAATCTGAGCGCGTCCGACTGGCGGCCATTTCCCGGGCTTGCAGCCCTGCCCTTTCCCGGGGCAGGGTTTTTCCGTGTCAGAGACCATGGATAGCAAGCGACGTTGGAGTGGTTTTGTCTGCCCGGAATGCCGGTTCGTTTTCCGCGTGTCCCGCGATCACGACGGCACGGGGATCGTCTGCCCCTGCTGCCGCCGCCTGATGCGGATCCCCGGCGAGGACGACACTCCATCCGCGTTGTTGGCGCCCATCCGGCAGGTGCAGGCGGGTGAGGCGGCCGTGCCGGAGGATGAAACAAACCCACCGCTGCAACGCCGCCACGGGAAAAACCGCAGGAAGGCGGCCCCCCCCGAGATCCCGTCGTGGGAAATCGAGGCGACCCGCACCCGCCATGGCGAGCGGAGAACGATGAAATGGATCCTGATCGGGGGCATTCCGCTATTCGCGGTCATTGTCGTGGCGGTCGTGTTTGCGCTCCGCAGCCCACCCGCTCCGGTGGTGCCGGATTTTGTCGGCGTCGCCACCGGGCCTGATGAGGGTGAATCCATCGAGGAGGATATCGAACTTCCCCAAGTCATGAAGCGCAGCGAACCCTCCATTATCGGAGAGGCCGAACCGCTGGCGAGGGCATTCCTCGAAGCCACGGACGTGAAGCAGGTTCTGCCGCTCATTCACGATGTGGAGACTGTGGAGCCGCGTCTCAGGCGTCACTACCCGGACGGGAAAATTGAGCCTGTCGGGCTCTCCGCATTCAATACGGGCGGCGGTTTGAATTATCGGGGATCGCTCGTGGCCATCTCCGTCCGCACCAGGGAACACGAACAGCGGCAGTTGGCTTTCGTCGACGGCCCTGAAGGGTTGAAAATCGATTGGGAAAGCTGGGTGGGCTGGTCCGACATGACCTGGGAGGATTTCATCGAGCGGAGTCCGTCCTCACCCCACACTTTCCGGGTCGTTCTCCAGCAGGTTGAATATTACAACTTTGCATTTACCGATGAGGACAAGTGGCAGTCCTACACGTTGGTTTCTCCCGATGGCGAGTATCTTCTCTACGGTTATGCCGAAAAGGGATCGGTCCTCAACGAACAACTTCGCCCCTCCGATCCGAAATCGGGCAGTGCCATGATGCTGGGAATCAAGTATCCCGAAGCCCGCCAGTCCGGCCGCCAGGTTTTGATCGATTCGATCGTCGCGGAGGGATGGGTGCAGGCGCCACCCGTGTCACCATGATCGTGACGACGTATGACAAGGCCTTGGAGTTGAACCTCGATTCGTCGGTTTACGGCACCTTCGCGGAAATCGGGGCGGGCCAGGAAACCGCGAATTGGTTTTTCCGCGCATCGGGATCCGCGGGATTGGTTGCAAAGACGATTTCCGCTTATGACATGACGATGAGCGATGCCATTTACGGCCGCGCGGGCCGCTATGTCTCGGCCGGGCGCCTTGCGGCGATGCTCGAACATGAATATGCCATTCTGTTGGAACGTCTGGAACCCAAGCGCGGCGAGAGCACCGCATTTTTCTCCTTTTGCAACACCGTCCGGGCCAGGGGGTGGAACGACCAAGGGGAATGCCACGGTTGGTTGGGTATTCGATTCCAGATGAAGCCCGGCGTTCCGCCTTCCGACATCACGGTTCACATCCGGCTGCTGGACGCGAGGTCGATCGACCAGATGGAAGCCGTCGGGGTGGTGGGGGTGAACCTGATCCATGCCGCCTACCGCCACCGCGGACATCTGAAGCAGTTCGTGGAATCGTTGTTAGATAACCTCCAGCCGGGTCGTGTGGAGATCGACCTGCTCAAGTTCACCGGCCATGGATACGGGTATTTCGACAACCGGCTCTGCGCCCTGCAACTGGTGGAAAGCGGGCTGACGGATGCCACGATGTTCCTTCCCAGCGGAGAGGTCGTGCAACCGGCGGAGGCGCTTTACAGCAGTTCCGTATTGTTGCTTCGCGGAAGTTTCGATCCCGTGATGAAAGTTCATCTCCAGATGTTGGAAGAGGCACGCGCCGGGTTCTCCGAATCGCTTGAATCCGACGACCAAGGACGTGAGATCGAGCTGTGTGAGATATCAATGCATAACCTTCTGCGCGGGCGGGATATTGATCCGGTGGATTTTCTCGACCGGGCGGATGCGCTGCAGTCCTTGGGAAAGACCGTCCTGCTTTCACGCTGCGCGGAGTTCCACCGTATCGCGGCCTTTCTCACCCGCTGTACCACGCGTCCGGTCGGCATCGTCCTTAGCATCGGTCTGCTCAACGAGCTTTTCAAACCCAAGTGGTCGGCGAATCTTGCGGGCGGATTGCTGGAATCGTTCGGAAGATTGTTCAAGAGCGGGGTCACGCTCCATGTGTTTCCATGGGAAAACCGGCGGAGCGGCGAACTCGTGACGGCGGAGAATTTCCGCGCTCCGGATGACAGCGTGCATCTTTACCGGCATTTCATCGCAAACGGGCGGATCCGGCCGGTGGCTTGCGGGGATACGGCCTTGCTGGCGAACACCGGCCGTGACGTCTGCCGGATGATCCTGGCAGGGGACCCTGAATGGCGGGATCTCGTGCCTGAGGTCGCGTGGTCGATGGCGGAGCGCCATGCCCGGCTGCGCCTTGCCTAGGAATATCTAACGGATTGAACCATTCCGTGGCGATGCAAGAAACGGAAACAGCCCATGCAACAGTCGCCGCGAGATGCGGAATGTGAGGTAGAGAATGGACGCCACCGCTCCGAGCGTGACCAGCAGGACGACTGCAATGACTCCGAGAAGGAGCCAAAGCGGCCACCAGCGGGGGTCGAGGGTGCGGACTTTCCCCTGCCAGCTTTGCCAGTTCCGATGAGGATGCGGTTTGCTTTCCGCGCGCGGTCCGGGTGACCGAGGAGGTGTTCCGTCGATCTCGATGACCTCGACCTCCAGCGCTGGTTTTTCCCCGGTCATGGCAAAGCGGCTGCGGATCAGCCTTTGATCTCCATCAGCATTTGAGGATTGTTAGGAAACTTCTTCAGGAAGAAGAGCAACCGTTCCATCGCCTCAGCCGGCCGGTGGCCCGAGAGGCCGCGGCGGATCAGGTGGATCTTGTGAAGCATGTGATCGGCAAGCAGCAACTCCTCGCGGCGGGTGCCGGATTTGAAAATATCAACCGCCGGATAGATATAGTTTTCGGCGATCTTCCGGTCGAGCACGAGTTCCATGTTACCGGTGCCCTTGAATTCCATGAAGATCGCCTCGTCGGCGCGGGAATTGGTCTGGATGAGGGCGGTGGCAAGAATGGTGAGCGAGCCTCCGCCGCGGGTGTTGCGAGCGGCCGCGAACAGGCGGCGGGGAATTTCAAGCGCGCCGATGGTGATGCCGCCGGAACCGGTGCCGCGGCCGCGGTTGTTCATGCCGGAGTTGTAAGCGCGGGCGAGTCGGGTGATGGAATCCATCAGCAGGAAAACATCCTTTCCGGCTTCGACGAGCCGCTTGGCGCGTTCGATCGCCAGCTCGGCGATGCGGGTGTGGTTGCGGGCCTGCTCGTCATTGGAACTGGCGTAGATTTCCGCGCCGGGAAGCGTCCGGCGGAATTCGGTGACCTCCTCCGGCCGCTCGTCGACCAGAACGACCATCAGATGGATCGCTTCGTCATACTTCTCGCGGATGGCCTCCGCCATGTGGAGGAGCAGGGTGGTTTTGCCCGAGCGGGGCGGTGAGACGATCAAGCCCCGCTGGCCGCGACCCACGGGGGCCATGATATCGATCACACGGGTGGTATAGCGGTCCGGCGTGGTTTCGAAGCTGATACGCCGGGTGGGATTGATGGCCTTGAGTTCGTCGAAATGGGGAAGTTTGGCCGCCTCCTCGGGAGTCATGTCATTGATCGACTCGACCTCCACGAGCTGGGGACCGCGCGGGCCCTCCTGATAGAGTCCGCGGATCCATTGGCCGACGCGGAGATTGTGGCGGCGGATGGTTTCGGGGGTGACGAAGACATCATCGCGCGCCTGCTCGAAATTCTTGTCAGGAATCCGAATGAAGCCGAACCCCTTCGGGGCCATCTCAAGCATGCCGCTGGTAGCCATCTTGGGACCTTGCAGAAGCACCGGGCGGCGGTCCTGGGATTCCTGCGGCGGGTCCCTATCCACCGGTCCGCCTCTACCTTCCTGAGCATGAGGAGCGGCGCGGAAGTTTCTGCCTCCCTGATGTCCCTGGCCTTGATCGCGGCGGCGTTTGCGTTTTTCGCGGCGGCGCTTGCTGCGGCTTTCCTGGGGTGGGGAATCCTGTGAAAACCGCTCGCCCTGCGGAGGGTGATCCGCGCGCGGAGCTTGCGGCTCGGGAGCGGCCGGAATTTCCGGCGATCGGTCATCGTCCTGCTCCCGCTGGGCGACAGGTCCGCCGCCCGGAACGCGGCCGAAGCGGCGTCCACCTTCGGCGGCAGTCGGATGGGGTGCGGATGAATTGGTTTCTTCCGCTGCGGCCGGGGCCGTCCTCTTGGGGCGGGGTTGCTTGGCGGGAGTCGGCTCGGGTGCGCCGAATGGAAGCTCCGGTGTTTCCCGCCCGGCATCCGCATTTTTCGCGGATTTCCTGGCTGCGGTCTTTTTGGCTACCTTCTTGGCCGGAGCTTTTTTGGCGGCTGTCTTCTTGGCAGCGACCTTTCTTCCCTTCGGCAGGGTTTCCTCGCCTGGGGGTGATGTGGCCATGCTTTCCTTGTTGGTATTGTTGCTCATCCGGAATCGTTTGAAATGGGTGCGTGCGGGCGCTGGGGAGTGGGTTTCAGTCGCCCAATTGGTCGAGAATCTCGTCTGCCACTTCCAAGTTGGTGAAGACGTTGAGGGTGTCGGGATAATCCTCGAGCGCGTCGTATAGTTTCAGCACCTGGCGGGCCAGTTGGGGATCCGCCACCACCGAGGGGGTTTGTGGAAGCGACACGAACTTTTCGGAAATGACGTTGAGTCCGCGGTCCCGCAACTGCTGGGCGACGCTGCCGAGTTCGGTGGCAGCGGTCATCACGAGGTGTTCTTCGTCATCGGCGAAGACGTCGTCGGCCCCCGATTCTATGCCGGCTTCCATCAGCCTTTCCTCGCTGATGCCATCGGCGGCGAGGCGGATTTCCCCCTTGCGGTCGAACTGATAGGACACGCTGCCGGGGGTGGCGATGCTGCCGCCGTTTTTGGAGAAGATGGTGCGCAAATCCTGGGCGGAGCGGTTGATGTTATCGGTGGCCATTTCAATGATGAATGCGATGCCGGAGGGTCCGTAGCCTTCGTAGGCGACTTCCTGGATGGCGTCTCCGCCGAGTTCGCCGGTGCCCTTTTTCACGGCGCGGTCGATGTTTTCTCTCGGCATTGAGACAGCCTTTGCGTTGTCGATGGCGGTGCGGAGTCGGGAGTTCATTCCGGGATCACCGCCGCCGGCGCGGGCGGCGAGTGCGATTTCATGCGCGCACTTGCTGAAGACCCTGCCTTTGATGGCATCGACCCGGGCTTTGATGTGTTTGACCTTTGACCACTTGTTGTGACCGGCCATGAGGAGTTTTGAAAATTGGGAATTCGGGAGCAGGAGGGCGGGGCGGACCCGGGAGCGGATGAGACCGATCACAGGCTCGGGGACGGAGTCGGGATGATGCGAGCCTGCGGGGGAGCCAGCCGGGGTGATCCGGGCGATTGGCAAGCAGGTGAACGTCAGCCCTTGAGATGGTGCTGAAATTCAACGCGAAACACCGTTCCGTCGTTTCAACAGCGGCAACCTGAGGCAGCGGGAGCCGGTTGGCAATTCAAATTTTTCTCGTGCGCGCGGCGGGTGCCGGAGGTTTTCCGCTGATTTTTGTCGATTGCCGAACGATTCGGGCGGTGTCACCTTTTCGCCGTGAGACCAAGCATTGGATGGATGATCGCAGCAGGGATTGTGGCGTTGACGCCGCTATCGGCCCAGGATGTACCGGCGGTGGCTGTGATTGCGGACGGGGCGCCCAACGTCCCGCTGGATCTGTTGGATGATCCGCATGTGAGGGAGGAACTAGCGGTCAACGAATTCACGGCGCCTTCGATCGCACGGATGTTCGACACCCTGCAATTTTTGATGCCGCTGCCATTGACGGATACGGAGCGGAAGATGCCGGCGAGGATGCCGCTGGACCGTGCGGATCTGGCAATCGAGCTTGGTTTCTTGATCGCCGACGGGTTCCTTGTGGTGCAGGCCGGGCAGATGGACAGGGTTGAGGAACTGGCAACCGACCTGACCCGCTACGGCAAGGCGCTCGGTGCGGGGGACCGGGTGAACCGGCACGCTGCCAGCCTGCTGGAAAGCGCGAAGGACCAGGAAGTCGAGCAGCTCAAAAAGGAGCTGGCGGCGACTCAGCGGGATGTGGAAATCGAGCTGGTGAGCCTGCGTGATGCCGATCTCGCCCACTTGATCTCACTCGGCGGCTGGATCCGTGCGCTGGAGGTGTCCGCCGTGGCGGTGGACAAGCAATTCTCACCCGAACGCGCCAGCAAGGTGATGCGGGAGGACATCGCGGACTATTATACGGAAATGGTGGCTTCGCTCGCTCCCGGTATTTCCGAGCGACCGAATTTTCTGAAAATGCGCGATATTCTCTCGGGATTGCGGAATGAGATGGTGACCGAGGAGGGGCAGGAGCCCACCGTCGAGAAGATCTCTGAAATCCGGGAGCAGGCGGTGAAGCTGGTGGAATTCGCGCTCGAGCGCCAGCAATGATGCCGCCGGTGAAATCACGCGCCGCGCTGTTGGGGCTGGGTATCGTAGGCTCCCGCGCTCTGGCACGACTCGTGGAAGCGGGTTATGAAGTGAGCTGCTGGAACCGGACACCGAAGGGTTTATCAGCCGAGGCCGCGACGCCGGAAGATGCCATCGCCGGAGCGGAGATCATTTCGGTTTATCTGAAGGATTCGCCAGCGGTCCGAGAAATCTTTTCCCGGCTCTTCGAGGTTCTGGCGCCGGGACAAATCGTTCTCAATCACTCGACGGTCGATCTGGAAACCACCCGGTGGCTGGCTGCCGGATGCGCGCGCCGCGATTGCGGGTTTCTCGATGCGCCGTTCACGGGGAGCAAGGATGCCGCAAGCGACGGCCAATTGATTTATTACATTGGTGGTGATAGCGACTTGGAAGAAGCCGTGTCGCCCTATCTTGCCGTCACCTCGCGGGGTCTTCTCCGCTGTGGCGAAACGGGCGCCGCGACTGTGATCAAACTCGCCACCAATCTGATATCTGCCTGCACGGTCCAGGCGCTTGCCGAAGCGCTGGCAATCAGCACCCGCCACGGCGTGACGGCGGCATGTCTGATGGAGGCGGTATCTCTTAACGCGCATTCCTCAGTGCTTGCCTCGATGAAGCTGCCAATGATGGCGGCGGGTGATTTCAACACGCATTTTGCTTTGGCCAATATGGAAAAGGACAGCCGTTACGCGCTGGCATTGGCGGAGGAGGCTGGTATTGATACACCTGCCATCGCGGCCGTTTCCCATCGGATGGCCGAACTTTCGAAACAAGGGATGGGAGATTTGGATTTCTCCGCTTTGGCAAAACCCTACTTCGACCGAGCGTGAGTTTGTTGCATCGAATCGAGCTGGGCCATCCTGCGATCCTGGAGTTTCGAGGGCCGGATGCGATCCGGTTTCTCAACGGCCAGGTGACCCAGGACGTGAGGCGGGTTGCGGATGCGCCGCTTTGTTTGCCATCTTGTGTCACTGATGCGAAGGGGCGGCTGCAACATCGTGTCAGCCTCCTCGCGACGGATGAGGGGGCGTTGTGGATTGCTGGGCTTCCTGACGAGGCGGCGGATCTGGAGGCACGTATCACGCGCTATCTCATCGCAGACGATGTCGAAACCGCAGATCTAACAGGACGCTACGCGCTTGTGCATTTCATCGGCCTCATCGGGTCCGCTCCGGAAGGGGTGATTGTGCGGGAGTCGGACCGGTTCGGCGTGCCGGGAACGGATTGGTGGATTCCGGCGGGGGCTGAAGTCGATCTGCCGGAATCCGATTTGTTAGAAGGCGATGCGTTGGAGGCGTTCCGGATCGCCAACGGCGTCCCCGCCTGGGGGAAGGAGCTGGTTCCCGGGATGCTGCCTCCGGAGGCCGGGCTGGATTGGACGGATATCTCTTATTCAAAAGGATGTTATATCGGGCAGGAGGTGATTTCCCGGATCAAATCCGCGGGGAAGGTGAACCGCCGGTTGGCAGCGTTCTCCCTGCCGGACGACGCAACCGCCGGAGTTGGAGAACTTATGGGAGAGGATGGCAAGGTGGCGGGTGAAATCACCAGCATTTCGCCATTGGTTGAGGATGGAAAGCGGCGGGCGCTGGGTTATCTGAAGCGCAATGCCCGGGAGGAGGCGCTGAGCTTGAACGGAGTGGCCGTGACCGTGGAATGAGTGCGATGGGCATGGCGGTTGCAAACCACCGCCACGGACCCTAAGAAGCCCCGCATGGCGGTGCTGTTGGCGATCGAATCTTCCTGCGATGAAACCGCCGTGGCCATCGTCCGGGGATCTTCGGGTGTGGCGGCAGAGGTAATGGCATCGAGAATCGCCTCGCAGATCGAGCTGCACCGCGAGCACGGCGGCGTGGTCCCCGAATTGGCTTCGCGAAACCATTCGCTGCATCTGCGCGGGATTGCCGAGGACGCGATGAACGAGGCCGGGTTGGATATTTCCGAAATCGACGCCTTCGCCGCAACGACCGGGCCGGGCTTGGCCTCTTCCCTGTTAATCGGAAGCACGGCCGCAAAAGCCATGGCCTGCGCGACCGGTCGGCCGTTTCTCGCAATCAATCATCTCGAAGGACATCTCCTGTCCCCCTTCATCGGGCATACCTCGGTGCCCCCGCATCTGGCGTTGATCGTTTCCGGCGGACACACGCTGCTGCTGGATGTCGAGGCAGCGGGTGTCTATCGAAAGCTCGGTGGCACACGCGACGACGCGGCGGGGGAGGCCTACGACAAGGTGGGGAAAATGCTGGCTCTGCCCTATCCCGGCGGGCCGGAAATCGAGAGGGCGGCGCTCGATGGAAATCCATCGGCCTACGATTTTCCACGCTCCATGCTACAGGATCCACATCTCGATTTTTCCTTCTCCGGATTGAAAACGGCGGTGCTTTACACTCTGCAACGTGAGAACGGCAGGGCTTCGGTCGCCGATATCGCGGCATCGTTCCAAGCTGCCGTCATCGAGATTCTCGTCGGCAAAACCCTGCGTGCCGCGCGGCAGACCGGGCGGCGCAGGATCGCGCTTTCAGGCGGGGTCAGCCTCAACCAGGCCCTGCGATCGGCCTTCGCGGAAGCCTGCGGGAAGGCCGGTTATCAATTGGAAACGGCCGATCCCGCGTTCTGCGCCGACAACGCCGCGATGATCGGATTCGCCGGGCTGCTCCGCCACCTTGCGGGGCAATCGTCGCGGCTGGACGAAGATATTCACCCGAATTTGCCGCTGGTCTAACGGGCGGGGGGTGGTTGAACTTCTGCAAAATGATCTACCGCACGCTGGTCTTTGATTTTGACGGGACGATCGCCGATACTCTCGGGGAAACCCGCCGCATCTTCAATCTCATCGCGCCCGAGTACGGAATCCGTCAGGTCAGCGAGGAGGAACTCCACCAATTGCGACATCTATCACTCCGGCAATTGCTGGATCATCTGGATATTCCCAAGCGCCGCGTGCCCGTACTGATCGCCCGGGGGACAGGCCTCATGCGGGGGAATATCTCCAGCCTTCCGCTGATCGGAGGAATTGCCGAGGTGCTCGTCGAATTGCGCCGCCATGTGGGCAGCTTCGGAATCCTCACCTCGAACACCACGCCGAACGTCGACCTTTTTCTCAAGGCGCACGGCCTGCGCGGCCTTTTCGACTTCATCTCCTCCACCTCGAAGCTCACCGGAAAATCGAAGCACCTGCGGGCGATCCGGAAGACGTTTTCACTGCGTTCCGAGGAATTGCTCTACATCGGCGACGAGTTGCGGGATGTGAAGGCTTCCCAGAAGGCCGGCATTCCGGTCGCCGCGGTCAGCTGGGGATTCAATTCGCGCGAATCACTGGTGGCGGAGCGGCCGGACCATGTGTTCGATTCCCCCGCCGATCTCCTGCGTCTCCTGCCGCAACTTCCGGCGGATTGACACCTGCCACGCGCGCTGCCCACTCTCCGGCCATGTCGGACGAATACGGGAAGATCGAAGAAGATGCGGACCACGGCCCTGAGGCCGTGAAACCAACCGCCGCCGATGGCCCGCCGCAAAAGCAGTCACCTCTTTCCGTCATCGTTCTGGGCTTGGTGATCGCCGTTCTCCTCGCGCTGTTGCTGACGATGAACCGGAGCAAGCCGGATCCGGCCGATCCCGGTGAGGACCCTGCCTTGGCGGACGTGCGGGCGGAACTCGACGCCCGCCGGAGCGAGCTCAATCGCGAGCGGATGGCGATGGGACTTTCGCCGATCCAAGGCGCATCGGAACCATTGGATGAAATCGCCGATCGGCTTCGGAAGGACAGCAACACCCTGGTGTCGCTGGCCAGCCGCTTTCAGGAAATGCTCGCCGAAAAGGATGCCGAGGTGGCGGCGAAAAACAGCGAAATCATTCGCTCTGAAAAGCTTCGCCAGAGCGTGGCCGCAGAGGCCGGCCGCCTCAATGTGGAACTCCAGCGGGCACTGGCCGAGGCATCCGATATCGAGTTGCTGCGACGCGAGCTGGCCCTGCGCCGCGACACCCAGACACGGCTGGAGGAGGATCTCGCTAAAACCCGCCAGGAGCTGAGTACCTTGGCGGCCGGCGGCTCGATGGAGGATCGCCAGGTGCTCCAGCGCCAGTTGGATGAGGCGCTGCGAGCGAAGGATTTCTTTGAGAAGCGGGTGAACGTGCTGGAGGACGAACTCTCGAAACTCCGGCTCTTCGCGAATTCCGAGGACCAGTTGATGCCGGCCGCGGTCGAACTTTTCCGGAGTTTGCGCAGGCTTGAGGATACGCCAAGCGACGATCTTGGTTCCATCTACGCAGGCATGAGTGAACAGCTGGGTGCCACCGTTCTCCGCACCCTACGCTTCGAATCCGAATCCAGCGCCCTGTCCGGCGAGGATGAGGCGGTGGTGCGCGGGTTGGTCGAGGAAGTGCCGGACGGCGACCTCGTGCTGATAGTCGGCTACGCGTCGGAAACGGGAGATGTCCAGCAGAACGAGCGCCTGTCATCGGCCCGGGCAACTGCGGCTGCGCAGTCATTCGCCGCGGTGAAACGGGCGGACCAAAAAATCCAGGCGGTTTACCTCGGGCAAACGGACCGCTTCTCCAGCGAATCGCCGGAGCGCAACCAACTCTGCGAGGTCTGGCACATCCGCAGGTAACCGGCGGCTTATCGCCACATTTCGCAGGCATGGGCCGCAAAACCCGCGCCAAAGGCAGTCAGCCAGAGCCGTTTGTCCGAACCGTTCCGTTCGGCCAGACGCTTTTGCAGGGCGAAGAGAACCGAGGGGCTGCTCATGTTGCCATGGTTGCGAAGCACGTCGCGGGTTTCGTCGAGTTGGAAAGGGAGCATGACTTCCAGTGCGTCGATCACATCGCGGCCGCCCGGATGGGCGAGCACTTGGTCGGGATCCGCGCTGCGGCGGGAGTAGAGCTCGGCAACCGCTTCCCCGGCCAATCCGGGAACCGAGCGGTGGAGCTGGTTCTTGAGTTTTCCCGCTGCATTTACAAAGCGGATCTTCTCACGTTCGGCCGGCCGGTGGGTGGTGGTGAAATGACCGGCCTGCCAATCGGCCTGCGCGCCATCGCCCGACCAGATTGCCGCGGCCGCGCCATCGCCGAACAGACAGAGGCTGATCAGCACGCCCGGATCGTCATCGGCGTAAAAGGCGGCGGAGCAAATTTCCACCGCCACCGTCGCCACTTTTGCGCCCGGGTTCGCTGCCAGAAATCCATGGGCGGATCGCAACATCGGAATCGCCGCGCCACAGCCGATGCCAACCAGATCGGATAGATAGGCGTCGTGCCGGAGGCCGGCGCTTTCGGCCAGGTGGCTGGAGACTCCGGGGCAAAGGTAACCGGTGCACGTGCAGACAAAAAGCGCGTCCAGCTCATCCGCTTCCAGCCCCGCCTTGTCCAGTGCTTCGCCCAGCGCCTGATTGGCGAGCGCCGGGGCCTCCCGCTCAAAGCCTTCGTTGAGCTGCTGCGCGCCTTGTGCGAAGATTTCCTCGATCGAGTCGAGAGCGAGATTCCGTTTGGAGATGCCCGAAGTGCCATGGGTCAGGATCTTTTCAACCAGGGAAACCGAGCGGGGTTTGATCGCATCGAGGAGGTCACCGCCCTTCATCGCCTGCCAGCAGGCTTCTTGTGAAAATGAGCGGGGTGGGACGGCGGTGGCGATCGATTTGAGAAACATCATCGGGACAAGGGGATCTAACGGACGAGAGCCAGCATCGGCTGGAACGGCAGCGCGCGCGCCGAGGCGAGCGAACGCAGGAGGGATTGCCCGGCGGGGTCGAGCAGGACGTGATGCAGCATGGATGAGATCGCGAGGCGGCGCTGGAATCGTTTCCGCAACGAGATGCGTAATTCGTTCCGCACCTCGCACCACGGCAATTCGCCCGTCGACCAAGCGGCGAGCGGCCCCACCGCGCGCTCGGCCGCTTGGAATGCCATCGACATGCCGTTGCCGGTGAAAGGAGGAATCATGCTTTCCGAATCGCCGAGGCAGAGCAGCCCGGGTGGGATTTTCTGGCGGCCGAGCGCGAAGCCGGCGACCGCGGAGAACGAGTCGTGCCGCCATTCGGCGCGACGCAGCAGACCGGCGAGACCGTGGTTTCCACCGGCTTCGAGATAGGCTGGCAGCAGGTCGCCGCCCCGGGCGGAAATCGCCCGGTCGATCCGGAAGAGCCCGCAGACATTCAGCCAGCCATCCTCCACACCGGCGAGACCCGCGTAGCCGTTCAAGCCGGCATGCATCTCAAGGTCCGCCGTGGTGGGCACCCCGCGGACGTGCGCCTTGAGTCCCAGCCATTTGCCCGTTTGCGGCCGCCTGCCCGCTGCCCAAACCAGACCTTCGGCCGGTTTCGGCCGGGCACGGGTGCCGGTGTGAATCTCTCCGCCGGCCGCCTCGACCCGCTGGCGGAGCCGCTCGTCCAGCACGTGACGCGAAATTCCCAGCGCCGGGACGGGAAGCTTGTCGACGTGCAGCGGCCTGCCGAGTTGGTGCCAGGAGAGCGTCCGATGCCGGATGGCGTCGTCGAACAGCGGGAGGATCCCGAGATTGGCCAATGTTTCCGTGCTCACTCCTGAGATGAACTCGCCGCAAACCCGGTGGCGCGGGTAGTGGCCCGCCTCGAGCACGGTCACCGGAATATCCCGCATCCGCAGACCATGGGCCAGCGAGAGTCCGGCCAGCCCGCCGCCTGCGATCGTGATTTTCCGCTTCAAGCGCGCCAAGCTACCACGCGTCTTGCCCCGCGCCATGCGGAACTTTCCCGCGTTGCCCGGCCGGTCCCGATTAGCTCCGCGAGCTCGCCCTTGGCGAAGCCGGCGCGGATGCTCACGTGCATGTCGTGGCGGGTGACGAGGTTGACGAAAGGGTGCATCAGCCCCCCCAGCAAGTGGGCCGGAAGAGTGCGGTCGGGTTCGTTGAAAATGAGGACGTCGAACCCCCGACAGATTTCCCCGAGCCGCTCCAATTCCGTTCCCTCGAAGTGGTGCAGGAACAAATTCGCGATCAGCACGCCGCGCGGTTTCACCACCCCGTTCTCCAACAAATCCCCCTCATGCCACCGGATCCGCGGATCGAGGTGGGCGGGTCGCGGGGCGAGATCGTAGGCGGAAATTTCCCGGCCGGGGAAAATTTTGGCCATCTTCGCCGCCAGATGGCCGTCTCCCGCGCCGATTTCCGCGATGCCCCTCTCGGCC
>JBBSJY010000039.1:0-27887 GCA_038256845.1 Verrucomicrobiales bacterium
GGACCTCCGGGTAGGCGAAACCCCTGCCCCCGAGCCGGTCCCTGCCTCGCAGCCCTCGGGAGGCGGCCGCAATCTGTTCCAACTGATCCCCAGCGAAGAGTGACATCAAATTAATATGTAACCGGATTCGCCCGCAGCGCGTCTCACCTAATGAAAGCGCGGATGCCAGTCCCAAAACCCGCGAACCCCTACATCAAATGAAACTTAAACTGATTCCCGTCCTTATCGCCATGATTGCCGTGGCGCACGCCGCACCCCCCACTCTTTCCACCGGCATTCCCGCCTTCCTCGATACCGATGGAGACGGCACGATCTCGGAAGCCGAGCGCCAGGCCTTCGTCGAAAGCCGCGAGGAAGCTTCTGAAAATGGGGGAGCGCCCGCTTGGCTCGATCTGGAAGGTCTCAAATCCGAGGAAGGGCGACAGGCAGCCATTGCCGCCCTTCGTGCCAAGGCCGATGAGCGTCGTGCCGCACTCTTCGCTGACGCCGCCGGTGACGACGGCCTGCTCTCCGGTGACGAATTCGCCGCGCTGCCCGCCTTCGAAAACGTTCCTCAGGAGACCGTTGAAAGGCTCTTCGCTCTGTTTGCCATCGAGGAGGGAGAATCCGGAGTCACGATGGAAGCCTTCCTCGATGCCGTCCGCGGCGGAGCGAGGCCGATGCCTCCCAACCGTCCCGGACGCCCCACTCCTCCGGCCCCGCCCGAAGACGGCGAAGATGAGGAGGATGAAGAAGAGGAAGAAGTGGTTCTGGAATGATCTGAACGGAAGGTCCGGGATGCACCCGATTTGAAGGACTGACAACTGAAGCACCCCTAAAAACCCAAGACAACCCGCGCAAGCGGGTTGTCCATTTCTTTTACCCATGACGCGCATTCGTATCCTGCGGCATTTGCCACAATTTGCCTTGAGTATCCTCATTGCCGGCACGGCCCGCGGGGGAACTTTATACTTTACCGACTTCGATGAATTTTCGGCCGGCAACAACCAGTGGTCGGGAACCGGCGGCTGGACGAGCACCGACACCACCAGCGGTGCCCAAGGAATTGTTCAGGATCCGGTCGGCGATCTACCCCTGGGGAAAGCGGCTTATCTCGGATATGAAACTCCGGCCGGCCTCTTCACCACGGTCTTCCGCACTTTCAATCACGATCCGATCGCCAGCGGGCTTCCTCTCATCACGTTTGAATCGCTCCTTGGAGTGCAGGATTCGACCAACGGCCTGCGGGACCGATTTCATATTTCCTTTTATAATCTTGCCGGCGATTTCCTGGCCGCCATCACTTTTGACAACGCCACCGGCATGATCCGGCGGGATGACGGCACCACCGTAAGCGACACCGGCCTGGCGTTCCTGCGGGGCGACCCAGTCCTCGGTCTTGCCGCCCTGCAAACCCTTCATGTGACGATCGATCTCCGGAACAACCAATGGTCCGCGGAGATCGATGGCATACCCATATTCAGCCAGGCGGCATTTACCACCACCGGAAAAACGCTTTCACTCGGTGCCGTGGCCGCCGAATGGTCGGTCACCGGAGGCACGCCCGCGGATGCTGGCAACAACTGGCTGCTGGTGGCGGACTGGCTGGTTGCAGCGTCTCCGCGCGAGCCATTTGAGATCCTTTCCATATCCCGCCCATCTTCTGGAGGAACGATCCTTACCTGGCCCACCCATACTGCCTTCGATTACCAAGTCTTTTATTCGCACGATCTCACGACATGGAGCAAAGATCTGCCGAACTCCACTTTTCTGAATGCCGCCGCCGATGGTGTCATGACGTTTACGGACTCCACCGCCCCTGCCCCGGCCACTCGCTTCTACCGCGTCCGGCGAAGCCCGAGCCGATTAATAAATTGAATAAAATAAACGCAGTTTTTTGATATAAAAATTTGTGCCGCAGTGAATAGTGCGCGAAGAACCGGCCGCGAGCGAAAAAACTGAGCTTCTCGCGAAAAACCTACTCATGCAATCCACCCATCTTGTCATTCTCTCGGCGCTTGCCGCCGTTGCATTCGGTCCGTTGGTCCCCGCCCTCCACGCGGCTCCTCCGGCAGGTCAAAAGGTCCGGCTTTTGGTAAAACCGAAGGCCCACATGCCCGAAGCGGCGCTCCACGCGCTCCTCTCCTCGCAAGGGGCCCGCGAGCACGATACCATTCCCGCACTTGATGTCCGCATCATCGAGGTTCCCGCACACGCCGCTGAAAAGGTATTGCAGGCCCTGCAACGCAACAAGGACGTGGAATATGCCGAGCCTGATTTCAAGGCTCATGCCATTGGCACGGCAAATGATCCCTACTTCACCAATGGGAATCAATGGTATCTCTCGAAGATCGAGGCGCCTGCTGCTTGGGATACCACCACGGGATCCTCAAAGGTCGTGGTGGCAGTGCTCGATACCGGCGTGCTGGCCTCCCACCCGGATATCTCAGGCAAGATGCTTGCCGGCTATAACTTTGTCAGCAACAACACGGATACCACCGACGACAACGGCCACGGCACGGCGGTCGCAGGCTTCACCTCGGCTTCGACCAACAACGGAGCGGGCATGGCCGCCGTGAGCTGGGCCAACCCGGTCCTGCCCGTGAAAGTTCTCGGCGCGGATGGCAGCGGCACCTACTCGGGAATCGCCAATGGAATCACTTGGGCCGCCGACAAAGGCGCGCGGATCATCAATCTGAGCCTCGGTGGAACCTCATCTTCGCAAACGCTCCAGGACGCGGTCAACTATGCATGGAACAGGAACGCCATCCTCATTGCAGCCGCCGGAAACAATGGCAACAGCACCGCCGTGTTTCCAGCGGCTTGCAATAATGTCGTTGCCGTCTCCGCCACCAATTCCTCCGACGGCCGCCCGAGCTGGTCGAACTATGGCAGCTATGTCGATGTTTCCGCACCGGGCGCCGACGTCCTCTCGCTTTACGGCGCGAGCGGCTACGCAAACTGGAACGGCACCTCCTTCTCCAGCCCCGTCACTTCGGGAGTGGTCGCGCTGATGGCCTCGGCGAATGCTTCGCTGTCCAACGCGGGCATCGTGGACGCGCTTCTCAAGAACAGCGATGACATCGGAGCCACCGGCTACGACATTTACTTCGGCAATGGCCGAGTGAACGCCCGCCGTGCGGTAGCCGCCGTCTCCACGACCTCACCGGCCGATGCCACCGCGCCAAGCGTCGCGATCACTTCGCCGGCCAATGCCGCCACCCTCTCCGGCAGCGTGGGCGTCAGCATGTCGTCGACGGACAATGTCGGCGTCACCAAGATTGAACTTTATATCGGCGGAGTCCTCTACGGCCAAAGCAGCTCGGCCTCGGCAACCTACTCATGGAATACGGCAAACTCGCTGGATGGCACCTATACCTTGGAAGCGCGTGCTTACGATGCCGCCAACAACGTCGGCGTCACCACCATCAGCGTGAATGTTAAAAATTCGATGGCAACCGACACCACCGCGCCACTGGTGGCGATCACCTCCCCGGGCGACGGCTCGACTCTAATTGGCAGGACGACGAAAATCTCGGTCAGTGCCAGTGACAACGTGGCGGTGACGAAGGTGGAGCTTTACATCGATGGGAAACTTGCCCGCACCAGTTTCTCATCGGACAATTTCAACTGGCACACCACGAAGATCGCAAAGGGGGCGCACACTCTCCAGGCCTACGCTTTCGATGCCGCCGGCAACATCGGTTCCTCACATCTGATCACTGTTTACAAATAGGATTCCGTCCGCCCCCGGCTCCAAGGGCGCGGCGCGGGCTTCATCTCACCCGAATCAGTCTTCGCCCCTCCCCGGATGCCCGCCGCATCCGGGGAGGGGCGCGTTCGTTTTCCAGCGGCCACAGGTTTCCGCGATTCTCAACGGACAAATGTCTTTGCCATAGGTCCTCCGCCAGTCTGCTGAGGCGTCTCATCAGCCGCTCGCCCTTGCAGCGGCGCGCGCCGCCTGCTGCAGTTCCCGCCGATGGTCTTCCCCCGGCATGTTCCCGCCACGGTTCTTCTGGCCGCCAATCCGCACCGCGATGTCGTGCTGCTCGCCGGCGACCGCGGCTTCGTCTGGACCCGGGAAAACCGCGGGCTCGGGGGGGAATCTCGACCCGGACATCGTGCCCCCGCTGCCCTTTCCCCTACACCCCGATGCATCGCCGGCAGTCGTGGCGGATTTCGATATGGATGGCTTCGATGACCTGTTGCTGCCGGCCGCGCGGTTCGATCCCACCTCTCCGGGCACTGTGATCTTCGCCTTTGCCCGCGCCGATGCGGAGGTGGTCCGGCTTCCACAAGAGCCTGGGGATGGATTTTCCCCTCGCACGTCCGTTGCCCGTGCGTCCGCCGCCCCCCCCAACTCCGCAGCATCCCCGCCGGCGATTCCTCGCCTGGCGGACAACTGAGGACGTGCGCTTCGGGTAACACCATGCGCATGCCTAGCAAGGCACCCGGCATGTGGGAAGAACGCTCCTGCGGCGTCACGGGGTGTCAAGAGCTTCTCCGCGGCGGCGGAGATCTCAGAACCGACGAACGTCCTTGCCGCGGATGCTGCCCGCGCCCTAGCGTTCGGCATGGAAATGGAAGGACAACTCACCGTTGCGGAGTATTTTGCGGGCATCGGGTTGATGCGTTTGGGATTGGATCAGGGTGGATGGCGCACGGTCTTCGCCAACGACATCGATGTGAAAAAGCGTCAGATGTATGTAGATCACTTCGGGGAATCGCCTGAGTTCGTCCTGGGTGATGTTCACGAACTCGATGCCAGGTCCATCCCGCGGACCCTCCTCGCCACAGCTTCGTTTCCTTGCAACGACCTTTCCCTTGCCGGGGCACGCAAAGGATTGGCAGGCCAGCACTCGTCGGCTTTTTGGGGCTTTATCCGGATCCTTGAGGAAATGCGATCAAGGCGTCCACCGATGATCCTGCTGGAAAATGTGGCGGGATTTCTCACATCTAACGGAGGGGCGGATTTTCGTGAAGCTCTGCTCGCCCTCAACCGGCTCGGCTACAGTGTGGATGCATTTATCATCGATGCCGCGCGTTTTGTTCCGCAGAGCCGTCAACGTCTGTTCGTGGTGGGAAGCCGAAACGAGCAAAGCCGTGTCGAAGAAACTCCAACACTTCTCCAGAGCGATCTGCGCCCTGCCGCACTTGCCGATTTCATCCTATGGCATCCGGATATCCGCTGGAATTTGCGTGCGCTTCCCGCGCTTCCCGAGAGCAAGTCAAGGCTGCGGGAAATCGTGGAGGAGCTTTCGCCCAACTCCGCCGCCTGGTGGAGTGAAACGCGTTGCGATTACCTGCTCAATCAGATGAGCACCAAGCACCGCTTGCTGGCGGATTCCATGATCACAGGCAAGAAGACCAGTTATGCTACTGTCTTCAGGCGGGTGCGGGCGGCAGGCTCGATGGCGGAGCTGAGAACGGATGGGATAGCAGGATGCCTGAGGACCCCCCGTGGCGGTAGCGGAAGGCAGATATTGTTTGTCGCAGGAAAAGGAACCTTCCGTGTGCGGCTCCTGACAGCCCGCGAGTGCTCCCGGCTCATGGGTGCGGGCGATTTCAAGCTGAACGTCCCATTGAATCAGGCCCTTTTCGGCTTTGGGGACGCGGTCTGCGTGCCAGTCATCCGCTGGATAGCGGATCATTATCTAACGCCACTCGCACTGGAACTTTATGTCGAACTGAAAAAAAGCCACTCCACGCGCAAATCCGTCCGTTACGGGAAAGAACCAGCGGCGTGAAGGAGCACCGCCTGACGTGGCGGCGATACGGCGAACGATCAAGGAAATCCTCAGCCAACCCTGGAGGAATGGCTGGACTTTGGGCAACACACAGTGGGGAGTCTATGCATTCTATGACTTTGACGACGAGCCGATCTACGTGGGCCAGACGCGCGAAGGGATAGGCGGCCGGATCAGCCGCCACCTTACGGGCCAGCGAAGCGATGCGGTTGCCAAGAATGTGCTCGATCCATTCGAAGTCGCGACGCTGCGAGTTTGGCCGCTCGATCTACGGGAGATGGCGAGCGAGGAAGTAAGCGAAAAAACCGGTAAGCTGGAGTATAGAAAGACGCCCGAACTGGTTGCTTATCTAAACAGCGTGGAGTTCACCGTTTATGAAAAGCTTGTCGCTGAGTCCCGATTCGGGGCCGTCCTGAACGAGAAACGTCCCTGCGGCACGTGCAAAGTCGATCTGCCGGAAGCCGAAGCCTATAGCATTATTCCCCAAGAGCTGCGACCGCAGAGGAAGCATCCCGACGTGCGAATCGCGCGGAGGGCCAGCACCATCGCATCGTTGGCGCGGGTCATCAGCGAACGGGAATTGGATGCCGGCCTGCGCCACGTGTTGGTACTCCAGGCGCAACGGCTGGAGCTTCTCGCGAAGGATCGGTTGGCGGCTTTTGCCAAGGAGAAGCCCGTCGCAGATAAAGACGGAGGCGCGGGGGATTAGGTCCCGTTGCAGCAGGGGCAGACCAGGCCTTGATCACGGCAGAGCGCATCGCGGCTGGCACCGGCTTCCCGCACCCCGGCATGACCGAGAACGCGGAAGAAGTTGGCGAGGAAATCGGCCGCCTCGCCCTTCTCATCGCCGCTGAGGTGGGCTTGGACGCAGGAGACGAAGGAGCGGAGTGAATCGGCCGGATCGGACACGGCAGCCAAGCCAGCCGCCGGGGCCTGGGGATGGGAAGGGTGGAGATGGCGGGTGAGAATTCCCCAAGGGTTGCCACCTTCAAGCGGAGCTCGACCGGCTTCTACCGCATCAGGCTGAATCCGCCACCGTCCCCCTGAACCGCGTCTGATGGATCGTCACCCGTGGCGGGAAAATAGACATGCCGGCCCCTCTTTCGGATCAGCGGTTTTTCCGGCTTGCCCGGGCGTTTTCAGCCTCCCTAAATCCGTCATGGCTCATTTCCCCGACATTCCGAAAATCCAATACGAAGGCCCTTCCTCGAAAAACCCCTTCGCGTTCAAACATTACAACCCGGACGGGCTGGTCGATGGGAAATCGATGCGCGATCACATGCGCTTCGCCGCAGCCTACTGGCACGTCATGCGCAACGGCCTCTCCGACCCCTTCGGCGGACCCACCGCCCTGATGCCATGGGACGACCAGTCCGACTCGGTCGATAACGCCGTGAAGCGTGCCGACGTGTTCTTCGAGTTCCTCGATAAAATGGACATCGATTACTACTGTTTCCACGACCGCGACATCGCGCCGGAACTCAATGATTTCGCCAAATCGACCGCCGCCCTCGAGAAGGTCACCGACCATCTGCTGGAGCTCCAGAAATCCAGCGGCCGCAAGCTGTTGTGGGGGACCGCCTGCCTCTTCGCCCATCCCCGCTACGCGCACGGAGCCGGCACTTCGCCGAATGCGGACGTGTTCGCCTACGGAGCCGCGCAGGTGAAGGCCGCGATGGACGCCACTTACAAACTCGGCGGCGAAGGCTACACCTTCTGGGGCGGCCGCGAAGGCTACTCGACCTTGCTCAACACGGACATGAAGCGGGAGCTCGACCACCTCGCGGCGCTGCTCCACCTCGCCGTGGACTATGCAAAAAAAATTGGCTTCACCGGCCAGTTTTACATCGAGCCCAAGCCGCGCGAACCCTCGACCCACCAGTATGATTCGGACTCCGCCGCCTGCCTCAATTTCCTCCGCCAGTATGACCTCCTCGATCACTTCAAACTGAACCTGGAGACCAATCACGCCACCCTCGCCGGTCACACGATGCTCCACGAAATGACCGTGGCCATCGATGCCGGCGCGCTTGGCTCGATCGACGCGAACCAGGGCGACGAACTCATCGGCTGGGATACCGACCAGTTTCCCACCGACCTCTACCTCACCAGCTCGATCATGCTCAAAGTATTGGAAATGGGAGGCCTCACCACCGGCGGGCTCAATTTTGACGCCAAGCGCCGTCGCGAATCCCACGAGCCGGCCGACCTCTTCCATGCCCACATCGGCGGCATGGACGCCTTCGCCCGCGGACTCAAGACCGCCGCCGCCATCCGCGCCGACGGCCGTCTCGCCGACTTCGTGGCCAAGCGTTACGCCAGTTGGAACGACGGCATCGGAGCGAAGGTCGAAAGCAAATCGGTGGGTCTCGAAGAAATCACGCGGCACGTCCTCAGCTCGGGTGAGCCGACCCTCGCGTCCGGCCGCCAGGAAATGCTGGAGAATCTAATCAACGACTTCATCTGAGGCCCCCATGGACTGCGGTGGCAGAGCGCAGCGCCGACACCGCTCTGGATTCGCGGCGCAACACCGCAGTCCCTCGTGGCGCTCGTTCCCCCGGAAGCCGTCTGCCAGTAGCGCTGAAAACCGGCTTCGAATCCAGAGCGGAGTGGTGCTCCGCTTCCCGCCGCACTCCAAAGGATATCACTCCGCCAGCGTCACCCGCACGCGATAAAAAGCACGCTCGCCGCCCGACGCATGGGTTGCCCTGCGGAGCGAAAATCCCGGCACGGAAGGCGTTAGGGCGGACTGCGACACCGTCAATTCATCCGCCGGAACTTCGCGCCACGAGCCGGTTTCAAGCGATTCGGAATTCTCGATCTGATGGGAAAGCCCCCTTTCCGCGGCATCGGTCCTGAACGGGAAATGCAGCGTGGGGAAGCCCTCCCCGATCCTCAACCACGAGATCACCCCGCCCGCCGCGACCGCAGACGGATCCGCCGGATCACCGCCGAAGGCGTATTCGAGGAGATTGAGAACTCCGTCTCCGTCCGGATCGGCGTCTTGGGCGGGGTCCGCGAGTCCGGTGCTCCACGCGGAATAGCCCGCGGCCAGCGGCAATGAGAATATCTCGGACTTCTCCACCCCGCCATCGGAACGGTGACGGAGTTCCACCATCAACGACGGCTCGGTCGGCAGGAATTCCCAGATCGCGGTCACTGAGGCCGAAGCTCCCGACGGAAGATCCGCACGACGGAAGGTCCATGTGCGGACACCCCCGCCTTCCAGCACCCAGCCCGCGGCCTCGAAGGAATCCGGCTCCTGCCCTTCCATGAACTGGATTGTCAGACCCACGTTTCCGGCATCCGCGGACGAAACGTTCTCAAGATCGAATTGGCAGCTCCCCGCCTCCGCCTGCCATAGCCTTGACGGCTCCGTCACGACGCTCGCCGCCAGCTCCACCGATGACAGATAGGCCGGAGTCATCTGGTAGCCGGCCGGAGCCATGAACGAATTCAGGTCTGAAATGTAGGCCGGAACGAAGGTGTCGAGGTTCACCCGCATCAGGGCAGTCTCTTCGACGGCCGTGTGAATGCCGAGCAACGCCGGGCTCTCTCCCACCAGTGCGAAGGTGGGGCTGCCGGAATCCCCCGTCACCAGATAGCCATCGTCCGGAAAGCCGGAATCTTTTCGATAGCTGAACCGCATCACCCGCGTTTTGCCGATGCTGCCCTGGGAGAAATTCCCGAAGCTCGAAACCGTTCCACGTCCTGCCCTGAGGGTTTTCCCGAACACCACCAACGCCGATCCTTGATAGTCCGCTTCCTCCGGCAAGTTGAGGTATGGGAAAGGAGTCACCCCTTCCGTAGCGGAGATGGGGGCGGACAGCGTGGCCAGCGCCAGATCGGTGTTTCCGACGTCCCCATTCACCACCACCTCACTTGCCGCCACCGTCCGCTCCACCGTGTTTCCTGCCTGGCCGAGAAAGCGGATCGTGCTGCCGATCGCTGGCAAAAAGTGTGCGGCGCAAACGACATGCACCGGAGAAACCAAGGCAAACTGCCTCACCACCGGCTCGGTGGCCGCCCAACCGACCCCGGAATATTGGCGGCTGTCGAACCACGCGGTTTCGTTCCAGGCGTGACCGGCGGGGGCGCCGGTGAAGCGGTCATGCCGCTCCGGCTGGTACTCGCGGATTTCCATCGCCAGGCACGGCGCGCACCCGAGGGCAAGCAGACCCGCCGCCCACCCGATTCCGAAACAACCGTATGCACGTGGGCGCATGGTTTCATCCTTCCCCGGGGGGAGTGACCACCACCACATGCTCCACGCCGCGTTTTGAGAACTCTTCCCAGTAGCGTTTTTCCCAGGATGCGGTACGCGACCGGCGTTCCTCCTCGCTCAGTTTTTCCCACTCCGCAAAGCCGATCGCGCGGGCGAGGTCCCGGTCCGCCAGCCGCACGGCCAGCTCGTCCCAAAAGCTCTCGTTGCGGAACTCGTCGTAGCACTCGTGGTAAAAAAGCTGCTCCTCCTTCTCCTGCTTCACGCGGAACCGCTGGCTCTCCTCGTCGAACTCGATCCAATCCCCCAGCCCCGAGTGGCCGGCCTTTTCCAGGATCTTGCTTTCCAAATCCTCGAAGGCGGAAACCCGCTCCTCTGCGCTGTCTTTCTGGTTCCACGAGGCGACATTGGCCGCAAGGCTGACCATTTCCACCAATGTCGCGAGTTCTTGATCGGAGAGGCGCAAATGCATTCGTGCCGGGAACAAACCACCGCCCGCCCCCGCCCGCAAGCCCTCTCACTCCGCGCTTGATCCGCCGGCAGAGCTTCTGCCATTCTCCGCCCGCCCCGCACGAGTAGCTCAGCGGTAGAGCGGCCCGCTTACACCGGGTTGGTCGGCGGTTCGATCCCGTCCTCGTGTACCAGCTCCCCGCATCCTCGTACCCCCCCCCGCGTTTCGGCTTCGTTGCATCGACCCCCCGAATCTCCAGGCGCCCTCCACGGAGGTCCCCCAATTTCAATGAATGTTGACCCATTCGGGGGATGCCGGGCTCACGCCGCCCTGAATGTATCCGCCTCGCTCCCATTTCTGGCCATGACGGCTGAATTCCCCGGGTGAGCGAAATGCAGAGTGAGAACCCGGCGACCGTTGATCGGCATCCCCGGCCGCTACATGAGCGCGGCGAATTGGAGGGGTTCGAGCGTGAGCTTCTGGGTGGCGACGACGCTGCGGCCGGCGATGATGTCGGTGAAGGCCTTCCGCAGGCCCAGCTGGCGGAGGCGGGTGGCGGGGAGGTCCTGCGGATACTCGGAGAAATTGGCGAGGCAGAGGATGCTCTGGCCTTCGTGAGTGCGGAAGTAGCCGAAGACATGTTCGTTTCCAGTGTGGATGAACTCGGTCTGGCATTCGTGGAAGGCCTGGTTGTTTTTGCGGATTTGCACGAGCTTGAGGATTCCCGCGAAAATCCGGGCTTCGATCGTCGTGGGTTCTTTGCGCCGCTCGGCTTTTTCCCAATCCATGGTGGGGCGATGGATCCAGCGTTCGTCGCCGTCTTTCGAAACGTCCTCCGTGTAGGTGTAATCGTTGAGCATGCCGATCTCATCGCCGAGATACATGATCGGGATGCCGCCGACGGTGAAAATGATGCCGTGGAGAAGGAGGATGCGGCGGATGGCCATCTCGATCAGATGCTCGTCGTTGTGCTCGATGGCCTGTTCGAGACCGCAGAGGGATGCGGCGGTGCCGCAAATCCGGGCGTCACCGGAAGTGGGGTTGTGTTGGAAGAAACGGCCGCGTGAGAAGCTGCCGTTTTCCGAACCGGCGAAGAAGCGGTTGAGGAACCAGCGGTGGTCATGCGGGTTCATGCCGATTTCCCACATCTCGCGGTCGTCGAATCCCCAGCCGATGTCGTCGTGGCAGCGGATGTAGTTGACCCAGGAGCAACCTTTCGGAAGGTCGAATCGGCGGGGGAGGGCATGCGAGAGCAATCGCGAATCGCGGGTGGCGATTGAGTTCCATAGCTGGACCATCAGCGGCGGATTGTAGGAAAGGTGGCATTCCTGGTCGGAGACATAGCGCTTGATCTCATCGGGCGCGACGATGGCCTCGGATTTGAAGACGAGCGCGGGGGCGGCGATTCGCGCGATGGCGTTGAAGGCTTGGATCAGAAGGTGGGCCTTGGGCAGGTTTTCGCAGTTGGTGCCCTTTTGTTTCCAAAGGAAGGGGACCGCGTCCATCCGGACGATCTCGACGCCGGCGTTCGCCAGAAAAAGCATCTCCCCGGCCATGGCATCGAAGACGGCGGGGTTCTCGTAGTTGAGGTCCCACTGGAAGTTGTTGAAAGTCGTCCAGACCCATTTGCGGATCGAGGTGCGGTAGGTGAAGGAGCCGGGATGGGCGTCCGGAAAAATCGGGCGGAGGGTGTGCTCGTATTGATCGGGCTCCTCGCGATTGGGAAACATCCGGTAGTAGGCTTGGTATTCGGGGTCGCCGGCGAGGGCCTTTCTGGCCCAATCGTGCTCGTCGGAAGTGTGGTTGAAGACGAAATCGAGGACCAGCGAGATGCCCTGCTGGCGCAGCTCGTTGGCGAGTTCCTTGAGTTCCTCCATCGTGCCGAGGGCCGGATCGACTTCGCGGTAGCTGCTGATCGCGTAGCCGCCGTCGTCATCGCCCGCCGGACTCTTGAAGAGCGGCATGAGATGGAGATAGGTCACGCCGAGCTCCTTGAGATAGGCGATTTTTTCGCGCAGGCCCTTCAGATCGCCTGCGAACAGATCGACGTACGCCATCGCGCCGACGACGCGGTTGGATTGATACCAATGCGGATGGCCCTCGCGGATTGCGTCGAGGCCTTTCAAATCCGCCGGCCGCTCCAGCCACATCCGGGCGGTCGTCTGGAGGATCGTCTCGACGTGAAAAAAGAAGTCGTAGCTGGGGCTGTAGATTTGCCAGAGAAGTTCGAAAAGCCGCGGGAAGTGGCGCTCCAGCCGATCCTCGAAGGCATGCCAATCGGCGGATTCCACCTCATCGGGAAACGCGCGGCGGAGGCGTGGCAGCAGCCGGTCGAGAGAAACGCGGCTTTCGCGGGAGGTCGGGGTGGCGGGTGAGGAAGACATGCGGCGGTGAGGAAAAATCGGGGTTGGCGATCAGCATTCGCGGGGGAACCTTGGCATGCCAAGTCGATTTGGTCGAATCCTCCTTGAGCCGCCTCATGAATGGGGGTTCCTGCGCCAGATTGGGATTCTCATCGCGGCGCGGATTTCGCAGGCTGCGCGGAAATGAAACGTCGCCATTTTATCGCCACAGCCGGCCTTGCCGCGGCCGCCACCAAGCTCCACGCACAAGAGCCCGCCGCATCGGCCGCCAGGCCTGCCGGACGCAACCGCATCGGTGTCTCCTCCTATTCGTTCTGGGGATTCAAACGCGAGGACCTGCGACCCATCGACGTTTGCATCGAGCATGCGGCGCGGATGGGCTTCGACGGCTTCGAGATCCTCCAGCGGCAGCTCCTTTCCACCGACCGTGCCGCGTTGATGAAGGTGAAACGCCGGGCGTTTTTGCTCGGTCTGGACCTGATGGGGTATTCGACGCATCAGGGATTCCTCTCGCCGGACGAGGAGAAGAGGCAGCAGCAACTCAGCCACACGGTCGATTGCCTGGAGCAGGCGTATCAGCTCGGCATTCCCACGATGCGGGTGAATTCCGGCACCTGGGGGACCTCCAAGGATTTCGACGAACTGATGGCGAACCGCGGCGAAGAGAGACCGATCGAGGGTTACACGGAGGAAGATGCCTACGGCTGGGTGATCGAGGCGTACGGGGAACTGGCGAAGGAAGCGGAAAAGCGCGGAGTCATCATGGGGCTGGAAAACCACTGGGGACTCGGCAGGACGGCGGAAGGCGTGAAGCGGGTGGTGGATGCCGTGGATTCGCCGTGGTTGCGCGTCACCCTGGACACCGGGAACTTCCTCGAAGACCCCTATGACCGGTTGCGCGCGCTGGCGGGAGAAACCGTCCTGATGCAGGCAAAAACGTATTTCGGCGGCGGAGTCTGGTATACGCTGGACCTCGACTACGACCGGATCGCCCGGATCATGCGCGAGGCGGATTTCACGGGCTACGTCTCGCTGGAGTTCGAAGGCAAGGAGGATCCGCTGACGGCGGTGCCCAAGAGCTTGGCGATGCTGCGTGAGGCGTTCGGAAGCTGAATCCGATCCCCCAAAAGTCGCCCTCATTTCGCGGCGGCGCGGCGGAGGCGGTCCATGATGGCAACGCCCAGGCCGGTTTCGCTGACGGGTTCGGCGATGATGGCATCGAGCCCCGCTTCGTCGAGGACTCGCATGACATGGAACAGCCGGATGGCGGCCTCGGCGAGCTTGCCGCTGCCCGGGCTGAGGGATTCGATCCGTTCCCATTCGTGGAGGGTCACGTACTCGCCGTCCGCTTCGCCGCGGTAGCTGAGAAGCCCGTATTTTTTATCCGGCTCCGGTTGGAAACCGGCGGGATTCTCTAGCAAAATCAGCGGGGTGAGAGGCGCGTAATGGCTTTCAAGCTGACCGGGCGCCTGTGGGGATTCGGGACCGGGAGAGCGGACCTTTTCCACCCTTCCGAATTTCTGAAGCTGCTCCTTGGTGATCGGGCCGGCGCGATGAAGATGGAAGACCGGCTTTTTGCCCTCCCGCGGTTCGATGGAAATGATGGTGCTCTCGACCCCTTCGCGGCACGCGCCGCCATCGACAATGAGCGGAATGCGGCCGCCGAGCTCCTTTCGCACGGCCGACGCGGAGGTAGGGGAAATACGGCCGAACCGGTTGGCGCTGGGTGCTGCGATCGGCCGGCCGAGTTCCTTGTTGATGGCCCGGAAAATCGGATGGGCGCTCTGGCGGACGGCGACCGTTTGCAATCCGCTGGTCACGAGATCCGGAACGTCGGGATGCTTCGGCAGGATCAGCGTGAGCGGCCCCGGCCAGAACTCCCCGGTCAACTCGCTGACGATTTCCGTGATTTCGTCCGGCACGAGCGCCACGTTTTTCAGGTCGCCGCGCGAGGCGATGTGGACGATTAGGGGGTCGAACGACGGGCGTTCCTTGGCGGCGAAAACCTTGGCGACGGCTTCCGGATTGAACGCATCCGCCGCAAGTCCGTAAACGGTTTCGGTCGGCAGGGCGACGATCTCACCGGCACGAAGCAGGGCGGTGGCCTCGCGCACGGCGTCTTTCATTTCCTCGTCGTCGGCATGGATGGTGCGGGTGTCGGACACGAGGGGAGAGTTGGGCATCGGACATCGGACGTCCAACATTGAACTTCGAAGGTGGCGCGGGAAGGGCTAGAGTGCGGGCATGAATTTTGAGAACACCCCGCCGAAGAACATCGTTCTCATCGGCTTCATGGGGAGCGGGAAATCCACGGTGGGGCGGGTGCTGCACCAACGCCTCGGCTATCCGCTGATGGACATGGACTCGGTGATCGAGCGGCGGGCGGGCAAACCGATCACGGACATTTTCGCCGCCGAGGGAGAGGCGGCGTTCCGGGACATGGAATCGGCGTTGCTCGAGGAATTGACGGTGTCACCGCCCGGCGAGCGGCGGATCATTTCGACCGGCGGAGGCGTGGTGGTGCGGGAGGGGAACCGCGGCCTTTTGCGAAAGTTGGGATACGTCGTATGGCTGCACGCACCGATGGGGGTGATCTTGGAGCGGACCGGAAAGAATCGCGATCGCCCCCTGCTGCATTCGGACGATCCGGCGGCGAAGGTGCGCGCCCTGATGGCGGAACGGAAGCCGTGGTATGAGGAGACGGCCCATCTGAAGGTGGACACCACCGGACTCGATTGTGACGAGCTGGCGACCGGCATCCTGGAAAGCGCCCGTTATTTTTTCACGGGCCATATCTGACGATGGAGGAGGAAATCAAACGCATCGCCCGTGAACTCGGCTTCGACGACTGCCGGATTGCGAGGGCGAAGGAGGCAAGCCACGCAGCGGCCTTCCGCGAATGGATCGCGGAAGGAATGCATGGAGACATGGCATGGATGGAACGCACGCCGGAACGGCGGAGCGACCCCCGCGAGGTGTTGGCGGGCTGCCAGGCGATCATTTGCCTGGCATTGAACTACTATCCGGGCCGCAGCCCGTTTCCGGAGGGGCACGAAGGCGGATACCGGGTCGCGAGGTATGCATGGAATGAGGATTATCACGATCTGATCGGCGAGCGGCTGAAGGAATTCGACCGGCGGCTCCAGGCGCTGGGCGGGATGCAGCGGTATTACGTCGATACAGGGCCGGTGTTGGAGCGGGACTTCGCCACCGATGCCGGGCTGGGATGGAACGGAAAATCGACCGTGCAGATCCACCGGCGGCTGGGAGCCTGGTTTTTTCTCGCGGAGCTGCTGACGACTCTGGATCTCACCCCCGACGAGCCGTTCGGGGATCACTGCGGAAAATGCACGGCCTGTGTCACCGCTTGTCCGACACAGGCGATCGTCGCCCCGCGGCGGGTGGATGCGCGGCGCTGCATTTCCTACCTGACCATCGAGCACAAGGGCGCGATTCCGGAGGAGTTCCGCGAGGCCATCGGCGACCGGATTTACGGCTGCGACGACTGTCTGGACGCCTGCCCGTGGAACCGGTTCGCGGTGGAGTCGCGGGAGCTGACCTTCCAAGCGCGGGAGTCGGTTTTCGCGAAACGGTTGCGGGATTTTCTGGAGCTGGATGACGAGGGATTCCGGACGCTTTTCGCCAAGTCGCCGATCAAGCGGATCAAGCGATCACGGTTTCTCCGGAACGTGTGCGTGGCGCTGGGAAATACAGGGAAATCGGATGATCTGCCTGCCTTGATGCGGGCGGCGGAGGACGCCGATCCGCTCATCGCGGAGCATGCGGCGTGGGCGATCCGGAGAATGGCGGCGCGGGGCGTGGAATGACCATTGCCGGACGCGAGATCGGCGGCAGGTTGGCCGCGGATGAAATTGCATACACTGGAGTGTGAACAACGGCTGCCGATCGGTCGGGAGGCGGCGTGGGAGTTTTTCTCCTCGCCGGCGAATCTGGAGGAAATCACGCCGCCGGACATGGGATTCGAGATCGCCAGCGGTGGGGATGAGAAGATGCACGAAGGGCAGATCATCACCTACAAGGTCCGGATTCTGCCGGGGGTGTGGGTGCCATGGGTCACGGAGATCAAGGCGGTGGTGGAGGGAAAATCGTTCATCGACGAGCAGCGCGCGGGCCCATACCGGTTCTGGAATCACCGGCACACCTTCGAGGAGATCGAGGGCGGGATGCTGGTGCGGGATCGGGTCCACTACGCGCTGCCCCTCGGGCCTCTGGGGATGATCGCCCACGCGGTTTTCGTGCGCCGGAAGTTGGAGCGGATCTTCCAGTTCCGGAAACAGATCCTGTCCGAGCGGTTCGGATCGCTCTGAAAAACTCTCCCCGTCCGTTCAGAGGCCCTTGAAGCCCTGATACTCCGGATAGGTCCCGGATGGCACCGCGACCGGCCGCCATTCGCGGTTGAGGCGCCGGTATTTCGTGATGAATTGGGTGGGATCCGCCCAGTTGATCAAGTCCGAAGGCACGCCGTTGCGGTTCATGCCGATGGTGATGTTGTGGCGGATTTCAAAATGTAGATGGGCCGCATACATGCCGCGGTTGTTGCCGATGGTGCCGAGCTGCTCGCCCCGTTTGAGCGCCTGGCCGACTTTCACCGTCATTTTATCCAAGTGGCCGTAGAGGGCGTCGCAGTATTTCACCTGGCCGGTGGCGGGATCTCGATAGGCATGGCGGACGATGACGACATTTCCCCAGCCGGCGCGCACGTCGTAGGCCCAGGTGACGATGCCGTCGGCGATGCTGTAAACAGGATCGCCCAGGTCGGTGTCGCCGCCGCCGCGGCCGTTCCAATCCTCGCCGAAGTGCATGGGCGACCTGAGCCGGAGCCCGCGGGCCTTGTAGTATCCGGCGGCATTGGGCTTGCCGACAGGGTAGTCGAAGCCGTCGGCCAGGTTCACCCGCGCGGCTTGTGCCGGGAGTTCCTCCACCGGAACCAGCCAGCACGCCACGGCCACCAACACTACCATCCACGGGGCTTTCCTTGCTCCAAACGCCATCGGCCAACAGTCCAATGCCGCTCGTCCGGTGTCGCAAGCGCAAAAAAGCGGCGCATCCGGGGATGCGCCGCTTTGAAGGGATCAAATCCGCGAGCCGCTTACTTCTGCTCCTCGATGGTGAGCGGTCGGTATCCGCCGATCGATTTGAAGTAGAGCATCAGCAGGAGGTAGATGACCGCCATGGCGGCGGGGATGAACGAGTCCACCCGGAGGGTTTTGCGGTTGCCCTCGATATCGGCCAAGACGACGGTCTCTTGCTCGGGTGTCAGCGACGCGGCGAGCGCTTTCTCGTTCTCGGTGGCGACGTTGGCTTCCACCGACTTGCGGGCGGCGAAGGCCTTTTTCGCGGCTTCCAATCTCTGTGCTTCGATTGGAGTGACCTCCTCGAAATCAAGGAACTTGCTCGTGTTGTCCGGGTTTTTCCATTCTTCGAAGAGCGCGGCGTTCTGAGTGCGGAGATCCTCTCCGGCGAAGCGGTCCTTCGCATAGCCGAGGCCTGGTCCGCCGATGAGGCCGGCGGACATCATGCCGACGCCACCCATCAGGCTCATGGCGACGGCACCGGTGCTAGGGAAGCGGTCGCCGACCACAGCCAGCATGGTGGGCCAGAAGAAGGTTTTGCCCAACGCGTAAACGAGGAGCGCGCCGAGGGCGGGCCCGAAGGTGGACACGGCGCTGACGAGATTAAGGCCCAGGCAGGCGAGAAGGGAGCAAACGAACAGCAGCCCGATTGGCTTGAGTCCAAGCCTCGTTTCGATGAAGTGGGCGCAGAAGCGCAGGCCGAACATCATCAGTGAGGTGAAGACAAAGAGGATCTTCCCTTGGGTCGGCGTGAGGATCGCTCCGGTGATGTTCTGAATCCATCCGTCGGTTCCCAGTTCCACGGCGCCGACCAGCGCGTGGGTGATGAATAGAATGAAAAGCAGCCAGTGGCCGATTGCGAATTTCGTGATCGCACCCACCCAGAAGAGCAAGCCGAGGGCGATGGCGGCGGAAATGAGAGTGGATATGGTGACAGCGTTGTCGCCGGTCCCGGCAAGCAACGGGGTGAGCGTGCCCTTGAAGAAGAGATAAAGCATGAAGCAGACGACCGCGCCGCCGAGAATGCCGACGTCCTTGAACATCTCGCCGATTTTCAGGCCCTTGGCGGAGGCTTCCGATTTGGGGTACTTTTGGCCGAAGAACATCGCGCCATAGGCAATGGTGGGGACCAGATAGAGGGCGAGCTGCCATTTCCAGTTCCAGGCGTTCTCACCGCTGCCCAAGGTCCAGCCGATCACACCGCCGAAGACCATTCCCAGAGGCCAGGAAGCATGAAGGATATTGAGGTAGTGGTTGCGCTGCTTGGGGAAGAGGGTGGCGACCAGAGGGTTGGCTACCGCTTCCAAGGTGCCGTTGGCGGCGCCGAAAGCGAACATGCCCCAGAACAGGAACTGATAGGCGACCGCGGTGCTCATCCCGGGAACCGCCGCGAAGGTGATGAAGGCTGAAAGCACATGAAGGAGGAAGGCGGCGACGACCAGTTTTCCGTAGCCGACTTTATCGACGATCACGCCGCCGATGATGATACCGAAACAGAAGCTGGTGAATCCGGCCCCGCCGATCAGCCCGAGCTGGGTCCCGGTGAAGTTGAACTCGGCCGCCCAGTTTCCGAAAATGCCGCCCCGGATGCCGAATCCGACCCCGGCGGCTAGAATGGCGGTGAACCCGGCCCATAGGAGCCGCTTGGCGTTTGGTGAGATAGCGTCGTCTGCGTGTGTCATGGGTTGAGGAATGTTTGGTGGGATTATCCGTTCGGGAGCTTCATGGCAAGCATCGGGGCGGAAAAATCTCGGGTTCGGCCTTGACGGCCTGATGGTTGGCATTCTTTCAGTGATCGGATAGAATCTGTCGGATGGATGCCGACGAAGACGAGCCAGTGGAGATCCCGATCAGCGGGGAGCTTGATCTCCATACCTTCCGCCCGTCGGAACTCGGAGAACTCCTGCCGGAATATTTCCATGAGTGCCGGCTGCGGGGGATCCTGGAGGTCCGGGTGATTCACGGCAAGGGCACGGGGGCATTGCGGGAAGGCGTGCACCGCTTGGTCGAGCGGATGCCGGAGGTGGAAAGCTTCCAATATCCGGCCGGCGCGGGATCCGGCTCGTGGGGCGCGACGTGGGTGCGGCTGCGGCCGGGCACGGCTCGATCTTGAGAACGGGGACGCTTACCGATCTGGGTCGGCGGCGATCTCCGGCGGGATCACTCCTCCAGCCAGCGGGCCAGGGATTCCTCGAGTTCCGGGCTGCGTTTGACGTGGAGGGCCACGTTCGCCTCCACGCTGACACGGCGGCCGGCGCTGTTTTGGAAATGGAGGACGACGGGTGTCTTCCCCGGGTGGGCGGTTAGGGCTTCGTGGATCTCATCCAGATCGCGCTCGCCGTGGCGGCTGGTCCAGAGCATGAGTTCGAGTGGTCCCTTGCTGTTCGCGGACCCGCGCTTGGGTTTGAGCTCGGAAAGCTCGTAGCCGGTGAGGCGGCGGCCGCCGGTGCGATCGTCCACCTGGATGGCGCACTTGAGTTTGATGATTTTCCCCGGATCCAACAAGCCTGCGTCCCGGGCGGGCACGAAGGTTTCGCCCCATAACATGATTTCCGAACTGCCCGTGAAATCCTCCAGAACGAGCACGCCGAACGGCTTGCCGGTTTTGGTGACCTTCGCATCCAGCGAGCGAACCATGCCGGCGAAGGGGTAGCGGTCGCGCGGGTTGCTGAGATCGAGGTCATCGACGAGCGCGAGACGGCGGTAGCGGTCGGAGTCGATCACGCTGCGGAATTTGTCGAGCGGATGGCCGGTGACATAGAAGCCTAACAGTTCCTTCTCGTGGGCGAGGCGCTCGTCCTTGGTCCATTCCTCGACGGCCGTCTCGCTGCGGCGGCTGCTTGACGCCGTGGGTGGCGGCGAAAAATCCATGGCGTCGAAAAGCGACACCTGCCCGGAGGCTCGGTCGCGCTGGGCGGAGGAGGCGGAGGCGACGACCTGTTCGAGGCGCGCGAACATGCCTGCGCGGGTTTCGCCGGTCCAGTCGAGCGCGCCCGCTTTCGCCAGATTTTCGAGGATGCGTTTGTTGACGACCTTCGAATCGAGGCGGGCGGCGAAATCGTCGAGCGAGGCGAACTTGCCATTGGCTTCGCGGTCGGCGATGGCGGCGGCCATCGCGCCCTCGCCGCAGTTCTTGATCGCCGCGAGGCCGTATCGAACACCACGGGATCCGGTGGGGGTGGTTTCCGGGGAAAACCGGAGCTGGGACGCGTTGAGATCCGGCGGCAGGATCTCGATCTTCATCCGGTGGCACTCGGAAACGAAGACGCTGATCTTGTCGGTGTTATGGATCTCGTTCGATAACAATCCGGCCATGAACTCGACCGGGTGGTTCGCTTTGAGATAGGCCGTCCAGTAGGAGATATGTCCGTAGCAGGCGGAATGGGACTTGTTGAACCCATAGCCGGCGAACATTTCGATTTTCTCGAAAATCTGATTGGCGAGCTTGGCTCCGATGCCATTGGTCCGTTCCGCGCCTTCGACGAACTTCGAGCGCTCCTCGGCCATTTTCTTCGGATCCTTCTTGCCCATCGCGCGCCGGAGGAGGTCGGCTCCGCCGAGCGTGTAGCCGGCCAGGAGCTTGGCGGCATTCTGCACCTGTTCCTGATAGATCATGACGCCGTTGGTCGATCCGCAGACGGTCTCCAGCAGCGGGTGCTCGTACATCGGCTTGGTGCGCCCCCTTTTGACATCGAGCATCTGGTCGATGAACTGCATCGCGCCCGGACGGTAGACGGCGATCAGGTCGATGATGTCATCAATGCTCTGGATGTCATATTTCCGACAGGTCTCGACCATGCCGCCGGATTCCAACTGGAACACGCCCATCGTCTCGCCGCGGTTGAGGATCTCGAACGTGTGGGAATTGTCCAATGGCGCGTCCTCAATGCGAAAGCCGGGGGTGGTTTCTCGAATATGCTCCACCGCCTCCTGAATGACCGTAAGGTTTTTTAGTCCCAGGAAGTCCATTTTGAGCAGGCCGACCTCGGTGATCGCACCCATATCATACTGGGTGACCACTTCGCCTTCGTTGCCACGGGTGAGCGGGACGTGCTCGTCGAGCGGGCGGTCGCCGATCACAACGCCGGCGGCGTGGACGCCGACGTTGCGGTTGATGCCCTCCAGCTTCAGAGCATAGTCCCAGAGCTCGCGGTAGGTGGAGGAGCTTTCGATGAGTTCGCGAAGTTCCGGCTTTGCCTCCCATTCCTTGCTGAGGGTGATTCCGGGCTTCGCCTCGATCATTTTGGCGATGCGGTCGGCTTCGCCGTAGGAAATTCCCATCACGCGGCAGACATCGCGGATGACGCTTTTCGCGCCCATGGTGCCGTAGGTGATGATATGGGAAACGCTGCGTTCGCCATACTTCTTGCGGACGTAGTCGATGACTTCGACCCGGCGGCTCTGGCAGAAGTCGATATCGACGTCGGGCGGGCTGACGCGCTCCGGATTGAGGAATCGTTCGAACAACAGGCCGAAACGCAGCGGGCAGATATCGGTGATGCCCATGGCATAGGATGCCAGGGATCCCGCGGCGGAACCGCGGCCGGGGCCGACCGGAATATCATGGTCGCGCGCCCATTGGATGAAATCCGCGGTGATGAGGAAATACGATGCGAATCCGAGCTGGTTGATGATATCAACTTCGTATTTCAGGCGGTCCGCGATTTCGGCCGAGGCGGCCCGTTCCGCGCCATATCGTTTCACGAGGCCTTCGCGGCAGACCTTCATGAGATATTCCTCACGCGGGCTGCCATCGGGCGTGCCGAACTGCGGATATTTCTCGGAACTGGTGGCATCGAGTTTGATTTCGACATTGCAACGCTCGGCGATTTCCAACGTGGTATCGCAGGCGCCGGGAATGTCCGCGAAGAGGGCGCGCATTTCCTCCTGCGTTTTGAAATAAACTTCCGGGGTGTAATGCATCCGGTTCTCATCGATCACCAGATGGCCGGTGCCGATGCAGATCATGACATCGTGCGCCTCGTGATCGGTGCGGTGGAGGAAATGGACGTCATTGGCAGCAACGGGCTTGAGTCCGAACTCCTTGGCGAGCTTCAGCAGGCCGGGAGTGACCAGTCGCTGGGGTTCGAGGCCGTGGTTGTGGATCTCGACATAGGTGTTCTCCTTGCCGTAGATCTCCACGAGCTCGGCCATCGTTTCTCGGGCTTTCTCCTCATCTCCGGCGCGCAGCCATTCGTTGACCGGGCCGGAAATGCATCCGGTAAGGCAGATGATGCCCTTGGAAAACTCGCGGAGGGCGTCGCGATCTACGCGGGGTTTGCCGTAGTAGAGGCCTTCGAGGTGACCTTTGGTGACGAGCTTGCTGAGGTTGTTCCAGCCGGTGTTGTTTTCCGCCAGGAGCGTCATGTGGGTCGCGCGCTTGCGGCCGACCAGCTCCTTCTTGTCCTCGGCTTTTCCGGGGGCGAGGTAGATTTCGCAACCGAAAATGGGTTTCACGCCGGCCTTTTTGCAGGCTTGGTAGAACTCGATCGCGCCGTAGAGATTGCCGTGGTCGGTCATCGCCACGGCTGGCATGCCCAGCTCCGCCGCCCGTTTCGCGAGGGCATTCGTGCGGATCATGCCGTCGAGCAGGGAAAATTCGGTGTGCAGGTGAAGGTGGACGAAGGAGTCGGACATCGGGCCCCGGAAGCGTAGCGGCGGGGGATGGGACGGCAAGTGCGGGAGGCCGGCAATTCCGGAGGCCCCGCGAGATAACGCGTTCTTGTCAGGAGTCAATGGATTGGGTAGGTCGTTTTGGCATGATCGCTAAATCGACCGTTTGTGGCTTTGCGGGTGTGGCGTGGGTGGCTTGTTTCGCGGTTTCTCCGCTGCGAGGTGAGATGGTTTTTCCTGAGAACGAGGTGAAAGCCGGGGCGGAGGTGGTGGTGGATCTACCGGAATTGGGGATGTCTGCGAGCAGCCGGGGTGCCGAGCCAGTGCGAGCGCGGGCGGTTTTTCCGGTCGATTGGGATCGGAAGCGGCAGCATCCGGTGTTCGTGCAGTTTCACGGATCCTATGGGGCGAATGAGATCCAGGAGCCGTGGCCGGAGATTTTCGGGAACGGGGGCTGGATCTTTCTGGCGGTCGATTACCCGCTCGTAAACCCGTATCCGGCTGGGATGGCGCACGCGCGGCAGGCGCTGGAGATGCTGCGGAAGGTCGCCGCGCTGGATGAGAACCGCATCGTTGCCGGCGGGAATGCGAGCGGCGCCTACAGCATTTGCCACTGCCTGCACGGCGGCGGCGGGGAGGAGTTCGACGCGTTCATTCTGGTCTGCGGCGGCACCGAGCAAGGCCGGACGGCATCAAATCTGGGGGATCGGCCGGTTCTGGTCATTGAGGCCGAGTTGGACACGGCAAAGCGGCGGCAGACGACGGCCAAGCTGCTGGCCAAGCTCGCCGGGCGGGAGAATCTGACCCATGTGGTCGTGGAGGGCATGGGCCACACCTGGCCTCCCACCGGTCACCCGGCGAAATCCGACGGAGAGCTGCAGGGCGATGTGATGGCCATGGTCCGTGACTGGTTGAGGGAAAACGGGCTGGCGGCTGGCGAACCGGCGGAGCTGGTGGAAATGGAGTCGCAGGCTCTGGCCGAAAAGGCGGTGGTGGACGAAAAGGCGTTCCGCTACGCCGCCGCGCTGGCCGGATACCGCGAGCTGAAGCGGTCCGAGCCGGGCTCGGAAGCGGCCGCAGATGCCGGAATCGCACGGATTCTCGCCAGGCGGGGCGAATTGCTCGAGAAAGCGGCGGCGCTGCGGGCGGACGATCCGGAGGGAGCAAACGCGCTTCTGGAGAGGATCAAGGAGGTCTTCGGAGAGTAGGAAGAGAGTGGGCAGTGGCAGCGCCGGGATTTGAAGTGGCTACGCAATTGAGAGTCGGACGTAGGTCCTGCTCATCCCAGGCAGCCGGACCTATATGATTCCCAATCAATGAGTTTCCGAAAACGATGTCGTTCCCGGAGTCGGCAGCGGCAACCAGGCCGTCCTGATGCCCACCCAGAAATGCCTCTGAGAGCAGATGTCCGGTGGTTTGGGACCGGTGGCTGGCTCTCCGGGTCATCACGGCGAACCGATTTGCTTTGCAAAGCTTGATTCCACCAAAGAAGCGGGCCGCCCGGCGCTGATGGCGGCCTCCGTCAGATCGCCGATTTTCCGCTGACCAAGGAGAAAATCGAGGCGGGGTTGAGGGTTTGCGCACGCTCCTGGATTTGCGGGAGGTAGTTGGCGTGCAGCTCGCGGGCTTGGCCGCTGAGTGAACTGAAGAGCGTTTTCATCTCCGCTCCCGCGAGCTTGCGCCCGCCGCCGTAGTAACGTTCGGCGATGTGCCCGATCGCATAGGTGGACGCGAACGACATGGCGGAGCCGGTGACTTGGCCAGCGGCGCGACCCGCGAGCTTGCCGGCGGCCTTTTTCGCCAGTCCGCTCATGAGCTTCCGCGCAAAGCCTTCGGCAACCTGCGAGCCGAGGCCGAGGCCGACCGTCGCGAGGAAATCCTTGATGTTGGAGCGGTCGAGTTCCACCCCGTGGGACTTGCCGATGCGGTACACCATCTTCATCTGCATGGGAATGATGGCGATCGTCGCGAGGGTTTCCGGCAGGAGCTCAAGCGCGCCGTTCAGGATCGCGTATTTCAAAATCATGGCCCCGCTGTCGGGAGCTAGATCCATTTCGGGCGGAGTGGATCCCACCGGGGCGAGTGCGAGCGCCGTCACCTCGGCCTCCACGGATTGGGACTCCGCGCCGCCGAGTCCGAGCTGGCCGCGGAGGTCGGTGAGAAACGCGGCTTCGTCAGGCGAGACCGAGCCGTTGGCCTCACAGACCGCGAGCGCCATTTCATAAGCAAGGAGCCGGTCCGGTCCGGTTTCCAAGCCTGCGACCGCTGCGGGAAGCGAAAGTTTGCCCATCAGGATCTGGCGGGTCATTGATGCTTCGTCGCCGGATCCGAGTTCGCTCGCGACGCGGCGGATTTCCTCGCGCTCGGCTTCGGATTTCTCTCCGTCGGCAAATGAGGAGAACAAGCAAATGGCGAGCAGGGAGTCGGTGGAGGAGGAGGATTTGGAGGATGGAATATTCATGATGGCAGGATGGGAATGTCAGGATGGGAATGTCAGGATGGTCCAGGCGCAGGCGGATTCCCGCACAATGACGGCAGAGTGGTCCGGGCGGTAGCGGAGCAGTGCTCCCACGCCGCCGTGTCCATTGGTTGTAGTTTTCATCGCCTCCATTTCGGCACGTGTCGGGTCTTGGCAGGGAATCATGACGCAGACTGTATGCCGCGGTTACTTCAAGTGTCCGGTGGAATGATTCGCGAATTTTCCACCCGGTGCCGGAGGTCCACACACGCTCCCTGACGTGTGGGGTCCCGCCGCCCAAGGTGATGTCGGACCTGACCGATCTCCGTGGGATACTCGACTAATGTGAAGGCTCGCAGCGGATGCTCCTTCTACAGCCATCAACATCATGGCCAACAGGCGCGTAACCGGCGTCTGAGGAACGCCGGTGGTTATGCCAAGTAGCCATGGTCGACTGAGAATTTCTTGAGAGGACGTTCTAGCTCACCGATGGCGGCCCTTCGGTGACGTCTGAGATGCCAAGCGGGGTCGCGGGGTCGAAATTCGGTGGAGCGCCTGGTTCGGCGATGCCATTGTCGTCATTTGCGGCCGATCTCCTCCTCGACAGCATCACAACACTGGCGATCCACATCAGGGCACCGAGCGCGCTTGAGACGTAATAGACCACCATGTTCGTGGACAGTTTGGCCTCGGCGGCCAGCGCGAGGAAGTAGATGCCGATGGCCACGAGCGGGATGAGGAAAAGCAGCAGGTAGTTGAGCGGTTTCACTTGAGGGTCGAAGGCCGAAATCACATCGGGTTGCGATTCGACACGGCGGTTTTTGTTCAAAGCCCAGAACGTGATGCCCATCAGCGGCGGCAGAACCCAGACCGCTTTCGGCGCGGCGGGCACGGTGATGAAGGCGTAGTAGAGAAACGTTACCACCACAAAAAACCACAGCTCGACTTTGCTCGGCTTGAACACGAACGGCATCACGCGATTGTAAAGCCAGTGCGCTAGGATGAGAAACGCGGTGGTGCAGAGCGCGAAGATGGCGAAGCGGATGAAGAGAACGTCTTTCCGGCCTGCATCAAGAATCGCTTTCATCGCTTCGGGCGGTTCGTTCCACCACCAGATTCCCCACAATCCGTAAAAGAGGCCGATGGCGCTGGCGAGGCCGATGGTTTTGAGAAATTGGTTCTCCGCCAGGGTTTTGCGCACGAGATACCAGCCGACGAACACACCAATGAGCGCGTGCCACGCGAGTCCGGTGAAGGAGATGGACATCGGAAATGAGCCGTCGGGCGTGCCGTACATCGTTTGGACCACGATGCCCTCCTCGAACCATCCGTAGAACGCGCCGGCCAGAAAAACCGCCCAAACGTTGCGGACCTTGAAGACGCTCACGACGCAGAGAAAGACATACGCCATGACCGAGTACGCGAGCCATGTGATCATGATGCCGCCGGCAGTCATCCCTTCGCGTTCCGGCGTCGCCCAAAACACCAGCTCACCGTAATAGACGATGATGTAGCCCGTGGTCAGGCCGATGAGAATACGTTTGAGAAAGTCATTCATCGGTAATCTGATCAGCGGTCATCTTCAGCAGCGTCAAGCATGAGGCGCGGCTGACGAGTTGGGAACGGCCGCCGCGATCACGCCGCGCCGCACGCTCTCGCTCACCGGCTCCGTCCCGCTCTCGCGGAGTGGACGCCGACCCGCTCTCGCCCGTGGGACGTTGTGCGACCGGTGCCCGCCGCACGTCTCGCGGAGAAGACCCGCTGGAACCCCACCGGTCGTATGGCTCTCGCGGAACACGGCCGGAACGATCCGGGCCGCCCGTGGCGCTCTCGCAAGATGAACGTCTGTTACCGGAATCCGTCCGAGGCGCGTGTGATGTGATCGGACGTATCATATCTAGCAGGGTGATTTGTAAACCGAACGTTAGAGGAATGGCGCGCCGGTGAAAAGAGCTAATTTA
>JBBSJY010000040.1:0-27680 GCA_038256845.1 Verrucomicrobiales bacterium
ATCGCCCTGATCGAATCCTCGCTCACCCCATGAACCCCGCATCCTCCAGCATGAAATCCGGATTGTTCTCCCTGCTCGAAGAGCTCGCTGGCTTACGTCCCTATGTTTCCTTTACGGCGGTTCGTTCCGCGCTCGGCGAGTCGCCGCTGGCCGCGAAGCCCTCCCTCCTCCGCGAATACCTCAGTGAGGCAATGGAGAAGGAGGTGATCCACGATGCCGGGCGTGGCTGGTATAGCCCCTTGAACAAGCCCGCCCTGCTTGACGCCGAAGCGACCGCACCATTGCGGACTAAGCTGGCGAAGCGTTTCCCCTTTCTCCCGCACTATGTCTGGTCCACCCAGCAGGTGAATTCGTGGATGCACCATTTGCTCGGCAAGTTTGTTCAGTTCGTGCAGGTGGAGAGCGGGAGTGAGGAGGACATGGCGGCCTTTCTGCGCAACGAGGGATGGAACACCATTGTCAACCCCACCGCCAAAACGGCCAAGGTTTTCGCCCCCGGCGACCGCAGCGTCGTCATTCGCAGCATCCGCCGTGCGATCGATCTCGCCACCGAACCACGGGTCGAGACCGTGCTGGTGGACCTGATGCTGGAGAACGGCCGCTTGCACCTCATGGATGAAGGGGAGCGCCAGGAAATGTCCCGCAAGCTCCTGACCACCCACCGGGTGGAAATGGCGAGCCTGCTCGCACGGCTGGGCAAACACCGCCTCGATCTGGCGGGTCTGATCGGGGCTGATGAAAAACCTATTATTGGAGAAAGATGAAGGAATTCTCCGATAATAGGTCAATCCACAAGCCGACACCATGATCTCACCCCGCTGTTTCGAAGAGGCTTGGATCCGGGAACAGGCGGCAGCCCTCAAGGCCCGCGATCTGCGCACCTTGGAGAAAAACATCCTCGCCTTGGAGCTGGTCAGCCGCCTCCAGCGTTTGGGACTGGACTTCATTTTCAAGGGCGGCACCTCGCTCGCCCTGTTCTTCGACCCGGTCCGCCGCTTGTCCATCGATGTGGACATCCTGAGCCTCGAATCCACCGAGCGCTTGAAAGCAGTGCTCGATCAGGCGACCACGGACCGTCCACCCTTCATCGGCTACGAACATCAGGAGCGCCGTGACCGCGAGGCACCACCCACCGTGCATTTCCGGATTCCCTACAGCTCCGCCCTGGATCCAGGAGGCGTTCACTCGATCCAGCTCGACGTCATCACGGCGGAAAGCCCCTACGCCGCCACCGAGGCGAAGGTGGTGCGAGCTTCGTTTTTCGAGATCGAGGAGGAAGTCCAGGTCCTCGTCCCCACAGCGGATTGCCTGCTGGCGGACAAGCTTGCCTGTTTCGCCCCCTCGACAATCGGCTACCTCTATCAGCCCATTGTCGTCAGCACAGGGGCTCCCGCTGATCCCCGCCCGATGAAAGTGGTGAAGCACCTCTTCGACGTGGGAGAGCTGGCTGTAATCGCAGGTAATCTCTCCGATGCCGTAAATACCTACCGCGCGGTTCATGCCGAGCAACTGCGGTGGGGGAGAGATGAGTGCACCATCGATCAAGCACTCGATGACACCCAGGACGCCGCCTTCTGGGTTTGCCGCCGGGATCTCCGGCCGCAGGAAACCCATGAGAAGATCGACTTCTTCGGCGACGGCATCCGCGCACTCGACAGTCACCTTTTCAACCAACCCTTCCAGATTGCGGAATCCCGTCTCGCCGCTGGCCGCGCCGCCTTGGTCGCGGAACTCATCCGGCAGGGTCAAACGCAATTTGACCTCACAGCATTCCTCGCCGCCGAGATCGATATCAACACCGTCCGTGCTGCCAATCTGAATGCTTCGTGGATTAACCTGAACCGACTCAAGAAGACTGACGCCAAAGCTTTCGAATGCTGGAACCAAGCGCAGGTCATGCGCATTCACCAACCCTAACAAAAAATTTATGTCCAAATCCTTCCCCGACCACGTCCCGCTTTTCGCAGCCGCCAACTATTGGGTCGAGCGATGCCTCGTCAACGACGGCTCCGTTTTCACGGAAGATTCGCTTTGGACATTGGAAACCCTGGAAGAGTTCAAGCTGCGCTTCATCGAGAACTTCCTGGAGGGCAAGCGGAGCTTCATGGAGAAGCTTGAGGAGCAATTGTCGGAAGGAACTCCGGCACTGAGCAAGTTCACCTCGGAGCCCATGTGGGCTCTCTACCTGTTCCCCGGGAAGCTGATTTCGCCCGGTAAAAAGGCGGAACAAGTGAAATCCATCTGGGGCTGGTCGGGGGAACCCTTTCCCGCTGATCCGACCCAGCCTGCTTCATTCGAGGAATGGATAGGGCACCCGGGAACCGCGTTCAACACACACAGGTGGAGGGAAGTCAGCTACCTCTGGCGTGTTACATATTTCTTTAAGAGGTTGGATAAAAGGATGCGGATCAAGCTTCTCGGGGTGCCTTGGGAATTCGTTGAATGGCTGGATCGAATCGAAGATTCCTCCCAGCGCCTCATGCGTAACATCCTCCTACACCTGATTTTCCCGGATGAATTCGATCGTATCGCCACCAACGGGCACAAGAGGAAGATCAGGGCGGCTTTTGCGGATAAGATCGGCACCTCAGGCACAGAAGGGAGACCCGCCGGGCTATCCACTGTGGCGGGTTATGATTGGGATCTGGCACAGATTCGGAAGACCTTGGAAAAGGAGAATCCTTCGCTTGAGGTGGATTTTTACGAAAAACCGTTTCTGGGCGTGTGGGAAGAAGGCGGGAAACACGATGATAAAGAGGAGGACGATGATGAATCCCCGATTTCGCCGAGTGCCAAGCGCTGGGTGATTTCGCCCGGAGCGCAGGCGCGATACTGGGCTCAATGTCTGGAGGAAGAGAATATCACGATAGGATGGGAGGATGTCGGTGATCTTTCTCAGTATGAGAACCGTGAGGCTCTTCAAGCGGCTATGGTCGAGTGCTACGGGGATCAGAGCAGGCATTCGAACAGCAGCCTGACCCTTTGGGATTTCAGGCACGGCATTCAGATCGGCGATGTGATTTACGCCAAGCAGGGGATGAGCAAAGTCCTGGGATGGGGCGTCGTCCGTTCCGCCTATCGCTTTGAGCCTGAGCGGGGCGAACATGGCAATGTTCTGGATGTGGATTGGAAGGATACCCGTGAGGTTACACTTCCGGAACAATGTCGCGTGCCGCTCAAAACCCTCACGAACGTGGACGGGCATCCGCGATTCATCGAATTCGTGGATTCATTTTACGGAAGCGGGGCGGCCATCGCTCCCGTTCCCGTGATTGTGGATCCGGTGCATCCCTACAGCCGGGAGATGGCGCTGGAGGATCTCTTCATGGAGGAGGCGGATTTCGACCGTATCCTCGCCCTGCTCAAAAGGAAGAAAAACATCATCCTCGAAGGGCCACCGGGAGTCGGGAAGACCTTCGTGGCGAGGCGACTGGCGTATGCCCTCATGAAGGAAAAGGACGAGGAACGGGCGCCGATGGTGCAGTTCCACCAGTCCTACGCCTACGAGGATTTCATCCAGGGATACCGTCCCGATGGCAAAGGCGGTTTCAATCTCAAGAGCGGGACGTTTCACAATCTTTGCAAACAGGCGCGGAAGGATGAGAAGAGGGACTATTTCCTCGTCATCGACGAGATCAACCGGGGGAACCTGAGCAAGATCTTCGGCGAGCTGATGATGCTGATGGAAGCCGACAAGCGCGGCCCGGATTTCTCGCTCCAACTGACCTACTCGGAAACCTCCGATGATACCTTCTACATCCCGGCGAATCTCCATCTGATCGGCACGATGAACACGGCGGATCGATCCTTGTCCCTGGTCGATTACGCGCTTCGCCGACGCTTCGCCTTCATCACCCTGAAGCCGGAATTCGAAAGCCCCCGGTTCCGCGAGCAGCTCAAGAAGCGCGGTGTGAGCGATCCGTTGATCACGACCATCCAAGCCCGGATGAAACAATTGAACGAAAGCATCGCGGCAGACAGCCGCAATCTCGGCAACGGTCACCGGATCGGGCATAGTTTTTTCTGCCCCGGTAATGGCGTGACGGCTGACGATGCGTGGTATGAGGAAATCATCGAATACGAGATCGGCCCATTGCTGCGGGAATACTGGATGGACTCGGACACGCGCGCGGATGAGGAACTGAAGAAGCTCGGACTCTGATCTCCGCGATGGCCAAGGATATTCCCATTCAGAATCTCTATTACCTGCTCTGCTATGCGTGGGATCAGCTGGCGGAGGGGGAATTGATCGATATCAAGGCTTCCGACTCAAAGTCCCTGAACGAGCTTTTCGCCACCATTCTGGCGAATGGAACCAGCTATCTGATCCGCAGGGGATTTGACCGTGGCTACATCCCCCAGAGTGAGGAGACGCCGCGCTTGCGAGGACGGTTCAATCTCTCGGCCAGCATGCAGCGGATGACCTGGCAACAGGGGCGGATGGTCTGTGAATTCGATGAGTTGGATCACAACGTCCTGCACAACCGGATTCTCAAAACCACGATTGGGGATGTCCTGCACTCCAAGGGGATTGGGAAAGAAACCCGTGAACGGCTCCGGGAGCAGGCGGAATTGCTGCAGCATGTGGATCCCGTGAAGATCACGAGCGGACTTTTCCGGCGCGTGCACCTGCACCGCAACAACCGCTTCTACCGGTTTCTTCTGAACGTGTGCGAGCTGATCCACGATTCCAAGCTCCCGGAGCAAGAGGACGGAACCAACCGATTCCGGGATTTCATCCGCGATCCAAAGCGCATGCCCTACCTTTTCGAGAGCTTCGTGAAGAACTTCTACGCCCGGGAGCAGAAGGAATTCAAGGTAGGGCGGGCACAATTCAAATGGGCGGCGGAAGGCTCGGAGGAATCATTGGCCGTCCTTCCTTCAATGAATACGGACGTAACGCTCTGGTCGCCGCATCGGAGCATTATCCTGGATTGCAAGTTCTACGCAGAAGCGATGAGCAGCCGTTACGAGAACGAAAAGCTGCACGCTTCGAACCTTTACCAGATCTACGCATATCTGCGAAATGCGGAGGATCGTTCCGGCTGGGAGCAATCGGAAGGGATTCTACTTTATCCGACAGTCTCGAAACCTCTCGACTATCAATTCACCTTGGCGGGTCACAAAGTCAGCGTGGTTAGCGTCAATTTGGATCGGCCATGGAAGGAGATTCACGATAGTCTGTTGGGACTGACTGGAGGGGAGTGACGCACGCGGATGCGCGGAAGGCATTTTCCCAGCTCCAGACCTACAAGGAGGAGATTTCCGATTTTCTGATCCCAACGAGGCGCAGGTTGTGAGCGATGAGATGAACGCGCAGGTGGGATCGCCACGTGGCCTGCGAGCTCACCGAGAAGCTGCGGAACAGCACGACTGTGGACAGGCAGTTCCGCGACAGCGTGCGGGCGAGGATGCGGATTTTAATCCGGCAGCTTCTGAGAAAGTATAAGTATCCGCCGGAGGGGTATGAGGAGGCGATCGGGCTGGTGTTGAATCAGGCGGAGAGTCTGGCGGGGGTGTGGGTGGGTGGGCGGAGGGAGTGAGAAGTGAGAAGTGAGAAGTAGAAATTTCAACCTAAATATCATGCCAATTCCAACATACGGTACTCTTATGCGCCCGATTCTCGTGCAAGCAACGAAGCGGCCAATTTCGCGGCGTTCGATGAATGAAGCGATGGCTGCGGAGTTCAATCCGGCTACCCCGGATGAGATGATCGATGAAGCCGTAGAAACCCTCGAGGGTGATCTTCGGATTGAACTGCTGGAGACGCTATCCGGGATCAATCCTTACCGCTTTGAGCGGGCAGTGTTGGATCTGCTGTTTGCGGTGGCTCCACGTCAACCTTACGTGAAGACCTACGCCTTGAAGCCGGGGGAGCACTGGATATCCCCCATAGCTGACCTGACCCCCTGAGGATCACGATTTCCCCGGTCTCCGGACTGCGGAAGGATATGATACCAAATATAAGCAACCCCGTGGCAGGCTTCACACAAGAATTGCCTGAAATCAAAACAAAGGATCGCGCTTCGGCCTTTCCCGCGCCGGCCTCGTTGATGATGCTACAATCGCCGGCACATGATGACACTCTCGTAATTGGTATTCCCCCAGCGGGCGTGATCGACGATGGAATACCCCCATCGCTCATAGGTGGCGATCAGTGCGGCCGCAGGTTTGGCGGTATCCAGCGACATATGGCTCGCGCATTGCTCCAACGCGTGACCGATCACCGCCTGGTGCAGCGCTTTGCCGATTCCCCGTCCTTGGAAATCCGGATCCACACCGAACTGACCGAAGTAATAGTAACCGGGATCGCGATACCATGAAACCGACTCGCCCGAATCCGGTGGATAGACAGTGACGGTGCCCACAACGCGACATTCGATCTCGGCCATGAAGGAATAACCTCTGGCAAGCCGGCGCGCGGTCACGTCTGGAGATTGGTGGGTGGCGGTGTAACGCAACCCCGCCGCCGCCAACGGCGCGTAGGCGCGGTGGAGGAGATGGGTCAGCGCCACCACGTCATCGTCAGGTCGCAGCGGACGAACGATCATGCTGGCTGGCGCGAATCACCGCACGTTTCCCGCGATGTCGGCGGCTAAACGGGAGAGGAGCCGCGATTGGGCGGCCACGAGGGAGTTGTAACCGTCGGACTCAAGGGCTTCACGATCCACAAAGGTCCGGGATGCGATCAACCGTCGGTCGGGCAGCGAGTATGCGCGCCACCCGGCCTCGATGACCGTATAGCCGTCTTCGGCGGCATGAAGCTGGCGGACATCGAGGGTTACCTGGACGTCGATTCCGTCATCTCCAGGCCACGGGTAGGTGCGGACGTTGCCACTGCCGAGGCGGCGACCGAGATTGGCGGCGGTCACTCGCGCGATGGAAGCGGACAGATCGCCGGCCCAGCGGTGGTCTTCCGCGACGGCGAGCTGGTTGGGCGCTTGCTGGATGACGAGGTTCGCGCGGTCGATGTATTCGGCCAGCACCACGGGACCGACGCCGATTCCCCGGCCTCCGCCGGATGGGGCGGGACCATCAGCCGTTAGAACGTAGAAACGTTTCGGCTCGGCGGCGCAACCCGCTAGGAATAGGGCTGACAAGAGGCTTAGCAGACGGAGGAAAGTCATCTGGGAGAATCGTTTTCAGCGGCCCCTGAAAGGTGCCCGTGGAATCGGATTGCCGGAGGTTTCCCGGCCGAAAAGCAGCGAGTTCGGCTTTTCGTCGATGGTCGTGGTGAGGGATTTGATCGAACGGAGGGAACCACGGAGTTCGTCAAGCGTACGGAGCATGTCGCCTTGGATGGAGCCATCCGGGCCGATGCTGGCGATCGAGCGCTGGAGGTCGGCGAGCGTGACGCGGAGATCGGCCGGAAGTTCCCGGAACTCGGGATCCTCCAATGTCTGGCGGGCGGCCGCAGCCGTGGCCTCGATCTCGGACAAAGTGGCGCGCGCCTCGGCGATCGTGGTGGCGGATTCCTCGGCGGCCGTCGCGATCTTCTCCAGAGTCTCGTCGAGGGGCAGGGCTTGCAGCTTGTCGAGGACGGCGGAGAGCTTCGCTTCAAGCTGGGCCAACCCGGAAGAAACGGTGGGAATGGACGTTAGCCCGTTGATGGTCTCGGTTTCGACGGGCATGGCATCGCTGTAATAGTCGAGATCCACGAAGAGAGCACCCGTGAGCAGGCTGCCGGTCTTGAGGGCCGCGCGCAGACCCCGGGCGACCGCCAGCTCAATGAAACCGGAGGCGGGATCCGCCATGCCTTTCGCGGCTTCCGCGCGCATGGGCGACGGGTCCACTTCCACCAGCACCGGAATACGACGGTCGCCCGAGGTGTCCGGCATGTAGTCGAAGGAAATGTCGGCAACGCGGCCGATGGGGATACCCCGGAACTCAACCGGAGCGCCCACGGAAAGACCGCGGACGGATTGATCGAAGAGCAGAAGATAGCGCAGCGTCGGGGCAAAGGACGAAGCCATCGCGGATTCCCGATCTCGGAAAAGGGTGAAAGTCGCTCCGTCCCGGACGAGTTCCCCGGGCGGGAGACCATCGGGCGGCGCGAATGCCGCGCCGCCTGAAACCATTGCCTCGAACGACGGGGTGCGGACGCGGAATCCTTCCGCACCAGCGGTAATATCGATCCCGCTGGTGTTCCAAAAGCGGGTGTTTTCGGTTACGAGGTGGCCGTAGGACTCCCTCACGAACGCATCGTAAACCACCGTGATGCCGTCATCCGTCAAGCGTCGGCTTTCGATCCGTCCCACCTCGAAGCCCCGGTAATAGATCGGCGACCCCGCCGTGAGCGAGCCGGCCTGCTCGGCGGTGAGCACCAAGCGGCGTCCTGGAATGCTGCTGCTGGTGGTGGGTGGGGTTTCCAAGCCGGTGAAGTCGCTGACGCCCTTTTCGCCCGCGCCCGGATCGAGTTCGATGTAGGCCCCAGTGATGAGGGTGCCGAGCCCGGAGATGTCGGTGGTGGAAACCCGCGGCCTGACCACCCAGAAGCGCGTGTCGTTCCTCACCAGGTTCGAGACCTCCGGATCAAGCCGGAGATGGACCAGCACCGACTGCAAATCATCGGAAAGCGCGACGTCGTGGACGTAGCCCACCCGCACCGAACGGCAGCGGACTTCCGTTTTTCCGGCGGCGATTCCGTCCGCCGTCTCAAAGCTCACCCGGACCGCCGGCCCGCGTGACGAAACGTTCTGATAGATCAGCCAGCCGCCGATGAAGATCGCGAGGATCGGCACCACCCAGACGATGTTCCAGCGTTGGGCGGCGCGGAACTCGGGAGTCGCGGCGGCGGGGGGCGGTGTGTCAGGATTGTCGCTCAAGGGTCGGGCGGAGAAGTTGGTAAAAGGTCCAGGCGGTCCCAAAGGAGGCGCGGGTCGAAATTCATCGCCGCGAACATCGTAAGCACGACCACCCCGGCAAACGCAAGCGCCCCGGGGCCCGGCAGCACCGTCATGTAGGTGCCAAGCTGCACCATGGCCACCAGAATCGCGACCACGAAAATGTCAACCATCGACCAGCGCCCCATCAGCTCCGTGAACCAGTAGACCCGCCCCAGCACCTTGGGGGAGGGATGGACTTTTCCCGTGGCCGCCGCGCATAGCCACACCAGGGCGACAAGTTTGACGATGGGAATGAAAATCGATGCGATGAATATGACGATCGCGATCGGATAGGCGCCGGACTGCCAGAATTGGATCATCCCGGCAATGATTGTGGTCGCCGTAGTGCCGCCGAACTCGGAAACGATCATGATGGGCAGCAGGTTCGCCGGCAGATAGAGCACAGCCGCGGCGATCAAGAGCGCGACCGTGCGCTGGATGCTGGCCGGCTTGCGCAGATGGAGACGGCAGCCACAGCGGGCGCAACGACCCACCTCGACCGGCGAAACCTTCCCGCAGGCATGGCAGCCCGCGAGACCCAAAGGTGCGGCCCTCGGTGGCACGGGATTCATGTTTTGGATACCTCCAGACGGTCCCATAATTCATCCCGGTCGATTCCCGCGGCGGCGGCAGCCATGCAGAACATCAGAATCGCGAAGGCCCAAAAACCCACCCCGAATTCCAAATCCGCCATTTTGCCCAATTTCATCAGGCTCACCAGCACCCCTAACAGAAAAACCTCGATCATGTTCCAGGGTTCCGTCCGGCTCATCCATCGCGCCACATGCGTCGCACCGGGAGCGGAGCGCCCCAGCAGCAGCGGCGCGCAGACATAGATCAAGCCGCTCGACAGCACCAGCGGCGTCACCACGGTGAACAATGCCACCGACCAGCCGACGATCGGGCTGCCTTGGTCGATCAGGGCGCGCGCCGCGCCGATCGGATTCAGCGTGGTCCGCATCCCGCCCGCGTCCATGGTGAGGAAAGGAAAAGTGTGAACCACCGCCATCAGGACCAGCGCGGTGAACGAAAAGGCCGTCGCCCGCGCCAGCGAGGCGGGTCGGTTCTGATAGAGCACCGCCCCGCAGCGCACGCAGCGGGCCGCCGTGCCCTCCGGCACCGGCAGCGCCTCATGCAGCGTGTCGCAGAAATGGCAGACCGACCGGTGCGGACCGCCGCGCGGCTTTGGCCAGGCCAGAATGGATAGTCTTCTTCTCAAAATCGGGCGGCCGGTCCGGTCAATGGCTGGCGACGACACGTTGGCCCAACTCGCCGAGCCCTTCAACGCCGCATTCCACGAAGTCTCCGGCCTGCAAGAAGCGCGGCCGGTCCATTCCGGCGGCCACTCCCCCCGGAGTCCCGGTGGCGATCACATCCCCCGGCAGCAGGGTCATGAACCGGCTGATATAACAGACCAGTTGCTTGACCGATGCCAGCATGTCGCCCGTCCAACTGTTTTGACGCAGCTCGTTGTTCACCGTGCACCACAACCGCAGTCCCTGGGGGTCCGCCACCTCGTCCGCCGTCACCAGCCACGGTCCCATCGGCGCGAAACTGTCCGCGCTTTTTCCCTTGGTCCACTGGCCGCCCATATCGTGCTGGAAGGTGCGTTCGGAAAAATCGCACATCACCGAATAACCTGCGACGTAGCCCAGCGATTCTCCCTCGCCCACGTAAGAGGCCGTCCGGCCGATCACCACGGCCAACTCGACCTCGTAGTCCAATTTCCGTCCTCCCCGCGGCATGATCAAGTCATCGAAGGGACCGCTCCACGCGCTGGTCGCCTTCATGAACAATGTCGGCTCCGTGGGGATCTCGCCGCCCATTTCTTTGGCATGATCCAAATAGTTCTTTCCCACGCACACGATCTTGGAAGGCCGGTCGATCGGCGGGCCCAGTCTCGCCAGGGGATCGACCTCCGCGCCGCCCGGGCAATCACCCGCCACCCATTCGGCCAGTGCCTCCAAGCCGCCGCTGGCGAAAAACCCCTCATCGTAGTCGACGAATTCGCCGCTGGCATCGATGCGACGGCCGTCCGGCAGCAAAACCCCTGGCTCTTCCCGCCCCGCATCGCCAAAGCGAATCAATCTCATGCCGACTCCCTAACCACAATCCCCGATCAGTTAAACCCGAAAATCTCAGCACCCTTCTTGTAGGAGGAGGATCCCATTGCGAATTTTTCAGAGATCATTCGCACAGCGGAATCCCGTGTGACTCGCCGGCGATCCGTCCTCCAACGAATGGCGCGCTGCCGGGCGGTATCTCATGCAATAGGAAACATGACAAAGGAACGAACCCCCTTTCGTCACGTGATGAACGGGTCCCCCCCCCCGTTCCCCGGTCATGCGGTTGACCCACACTTCCGGCCCCTTGGGATTCCCGGGCTCACAATTCGACGGATATTCCGGATCATAGAGGTCGGAACAGATCTCCCAGACATTGCCCGCCATATCGTAAAGTCCGTATCCGTTCGGGGGAAATGACTTCACCGGTGACGATGAGGAAAATCCGTCAGCGCTGCTGTTGCCGGCCGGGAATTCGCCATGGAACGTGTTGGCCATCCATTTACCACCCGGCTGGAGCTCATCGCCCCACGTGTAGATCTTTTCCGACAATCCGCCCCTCGCCGCCAACTCCCATTCCGCCTCCGTCGGCAGGCGTTTCCCCGCCCATTGGGCAAATTCCATCGCATCGCCGTGGCTCACGCAGACCACCGGGTGATCGTCCTTCCCCTCGATGGTGGATCCCGCGCCCGCCGGCTGCCTCCAATTGGCTTCGGGATCCCATCGCCACCAGGAAAGCGCCGCTCCTGGTTCCTCCAGATTTCCCTCGAAACTGTCCGGTTCGGCAAACACCACGCTTCCCTGTTTGAACGGAAAAGGCGGCAACATCTCCCGAGCTTCCTCCGGGAAGTCCTCCGGTTTCGCCTCGCGCTCGGCAAATGTCACATAGCCCGTCGCCTCGACAAATGCCGCGAACTGCGCGTTCGTCACCTCGGTCTGGTCGATCCGGAAGCCATCCACGGTCACCCGCCTCACCGGTGCCTCCTCGGGGAATTCCTTCAACCCGTAGGGCGTCTCGAAATATCCCTTCGAGCCCATCCTATACGCTCCGCCCTCGATCCCCACCATCCCGTCCCGCACCTCCGGCGCCGCCGCCCCAGGGTCTTCCGTGGGGTCCTGACAGGAAAACAAAAGCAGCGTGAAGCACACCGCGGCGGGTCTCTTGAGGGTCGATTTCATTCGTCTTGGCTCAGCTACCCTACCGTCTCATCATTCGCCGTCATGACAAAATTCCGGCCCTGCATCGACCTCCATCAGGGCAAGGTGAAGCAAATTGTCGGTGCCAGCCTTCGGGACGATGGCCCGGGCCCGCGCGAAAACTTCGTTTCCGAGCGTCCGTCCTCGTGGTTCGCCCAAAAATTCCGTGACGACCGGCTCACCGGCGGCCACCTCATCCAGCTCGGGCCGGGCAACGAAACCGCCGCCCGCGAGGCGCTCGCCGCATGGCCCGGCGGGCTCCAGATCGGCGGCGGCATCCATGCCGGCAACGCCGCCGCCTGGCTCGACGCCGGGGCCAGCCATGTCATCGTCACCTCCGCCCTTTTCGATGCGGGCGGGCGTTTCCTAACCGGCGCTCTCGATGCCCTCATCGCCGCCATCGGCAAGGAGCGGCTCATCATCGATCTCTCCTGCCGGCGCGACGGGTCCGGTTGGACTGTCGCCATGAACCGCTGGCAAACCCTCACCGAACTCCGTGTCGATCTCCCCACCCTCGACCTTCTAGCCCCTTTCTGCGACGAGTTCCTGATCCATGCCGCAGATGTCGAAGGCCTGTGCCGCGGCATCGATGCCGAGCTGGTCCAACTCCTCGGTGAATGGGGTGAAATTCCCGTCACCTACGCCGGCGGAGCCGCCAGCATGGAGGATGTCCGGCTCGTCGGGCGGGCCGGAAACGGCCGCGTCGATGTCACCGTCGGCAGCGCCCTCGATCTCTTCGGCGGCACCGGCATCGCTTACGAGGAACTCGTCGCCTGGAACCGCCGAGCCTAGCGCCATCCTCGAAACCAAGGGACGCAGCTGCCCTCCCATCGCCCTTCTCCCCGGCTGCAGACATTCGTTTGGGAAATCACCGGCAACATTGCCAAACGTTTCCGGAACTGATACAAGCGATGGTTTTCATGGACCGAATAGACCCACGCCAGCCCTTTCGGATTTATTACCAGTGGATCGCCCTGATCTTCCTGGGCCTGGCGCTTGGCAGCGGCATCCGGCTCGCCACCGGCAAAACGCCCGGCTCCGCTCCGCCCGATGAAGGAATGATGCGAACCGCATCCCGCGGCAACTTGGAACCCTCATCATCAGAAACCCCCGGCCGCCGCGCCCGCTCGCCACGCCCGGCCGCTGACAACGTCCCGCCACTGACCGCAGAACAGGCCGGGCACGTGCTGGAAGATCCCACCCGCTTCCAACCGAACCTTGACCGGCTCCTGAGAAACCTTGCCGACGACGCGACTCCCCAATATCCGGAAGCCGCCGCCCTCGCCGAACTTTTCGGCTGGGACGGGAAACTCATCGCCGATTTCAGCGACTCGCTCCGACAATATGCGGCAAGCGTGAGGCAACTCATTGACAGCCGCGCCGTCATCGAATCGCCCAAGCCCGGGTTCATCCGGGTCTCATACGGCGGCGACGTCGCCGACGGACATCGTCAAGAAGTGACGGCGCTGAAGGAAAACCTTCTCTCCCTCATCGGTGCCGCCGACCTCCATCGGATCGATGCCCTCGGCTTCTTTGAAGTGCTGGAATCGAACTTCGGGCCGGATCAGGATCTCCTGGTCAAGCTCGGACCTGCCGATCCGATCAAAGAGGGGGACGAGCCGCGTGTGAATCTCCAGGTCTTCCGGTCGAGTGACTCCAGAATGATCTCCTCAACCGTCGTTTCCCGCAACTCGGAGACCGGAGAATGGCAAGTCGTCCAATCGGTTCCCCTGCTGCCCGGCATCGACTGGTCGGTTGAAATCGAGCGCGTAGTTCTCCCCAACCCTCCCACGACCGCCGAATGAAATACCATCTCAAGCGCACCGCGTGCGGGCTCGCCGCGATGGCGTTCGGCTGGTGGGCCACCGGCGCTCTCCAATCGTTTTCCGCGCGCGGCGGTGAAGAATCTGCCGCCATTCTTACCCGGTCCCACCGCTCGTCCGCCTCCGACTCCTCCCCATCCTCCCCGTTCCGGACATCTTCGGTCACGTGGAGCCCGTCAATGGTGCCGCCTGAAGATCTTGCCGGCATCCACTTGCTCCGCCGCAGCCCGGCGCTCAAGCTCGAGCCGTTTATCGACCAGAGTCACCGGTTCCTCGGCACCCCCCCCGCCGCCCCGCTCTCCGATTGGCTGGAACTGACACCGGACGAGGTCGAGGCCCTCAACGGCATCGTCCACCGCGCGGCCGAAGCGAGGATCGCCTGGGAAATCGAACATCTCCGCAGCGAGCGGGTTGAACCTGGCCATTACCGCATCAAATGGCGTGAGCCCGGCCACGAACTCACCGCCGTTTTCCAGCGCGAGTTGGCGGAGCGGTTCGGCGAAACCCTCGCCCGATCCATCTGGATCCGCGGCAGCCTCGGCCGCTTCGCCGAGCCCGTTCCCCGCTGGGAAAGCCGTGGCGTCGAGGAGATTGAGATCCGTATCACCTCAGGTCTGTCCGGGATCCCTGCTGTGGAGGCGAATTCGCTGAGCGCCGAGGAAATGAACATCCGCTTGACGCAGCCAGGCAGCAGGTTCGTTGTCCGACTATCCAACGGAGACTGGAACAACGTCCAAGTCGTCACCCCGGTGGTCGGCGAGATACCGATATCCCCTCGCCTCCGCCATCTGTTCCAATTGAAGACCGACAGCGCGGAAGTGCACGAACTGGTCGCAGCCGCAGAGGAGCAAACCACCCCTGTCGCCACCCGCGCCAGCGAAGGGATGGTCTTTAGCCCCTTCAACGGAAAAGTCGTCGATGTCCGTGGCATCCCTCCCGGCACGCTTGTGGCCGACCCCACCCTTCCGCCGGAAGAAAAGGCCTATTTCCGCACTCCCCTTGAAGAATAAGCATCGCCACCTAACAGATAATCCGGTTGCCACGCTTGGTGTTGATTCCACGGGCTGCTTCTACAAGGGTGTGGCTTGCCGATATCCCTTGTAGGTTTTGGCGTGAGCAAACCTTTCACCATGGCCCTTCACCACCGCTCCCCCGTTCTTCGCATTTCCTTCGCCCTTTCCATTGCCCTCGCGGCGGCCTTGCAAGGCGAGATCGAACCTCCCCCGGAGACCGCTTCCGGCCAGCGGGCCCACCGTGACAAGGACGCCCCGCCCCTGCTGGAGATGCTGGTGCCGGGCTTCACCGTGCGGACCTTGCCATTGGATCTGACGAATCTGGTCAATCTCCAATACCGCCACGACGGAGTGCTGGTGGCGTTGGGATACAACGGCAACATCTGGCTGCTCCGCGACACGGATGGCGACGGCATCGAGGACCATGCCTCGCTTTTTTGGGAAGGAAAAGGAAAGGTCAGCGCCCCCATCGGCATGGATCTCGCGCCAAAGGACACGATCCATGGAGACGCGGTGTTTTTCGCCTGCAAAGGCAAGGTGATGATGGTTACGGACCGCGATGGCGACGGCAAAGCGGACGAGGAACGCGTGCTGGCGGAGGGCTGGCCGCTGGCCCGGGCGGGGGTGGACAGCGCGAGCGTTTGCTATGACGAAAGGGACGGCTCGCTCTACTTCGGACTCGGCGTGCGCTGGTACGACAACGCCTACGAGATCGATGCCGCGGGAAAGGCGCACAATGACCTCACCTCCGAGCGCGGCGCCATCCTGCGTCTCTCGCCGGATTTCAAGACCCGCGAAAAAATCTGCACCGGCGTGCGCTGGCCGATCGGCCTTCGCTTCAACTCACACGGCGATCTCTTTTGCACCGACCAGGAAGGCGCGACCTGGCTGCCCAACGGCAATCCTTTCGATGAACTGCTGCTGATCGAAAAAGGCCGCCACTATGGATTTCCGCCGCGTCACCCGAAGCACCTGCCCGATGTCATCGACGAGCCCAGTGTCTTCAACTACGGCCCCCAGCATCAATCGACCTGCGGCCTGCGCTTCAATGCCCCCGTCAACGGCGGCGTACCCTTCGGCCCGGTGTGGTGGGCCGGCGACGCCCTGGTGGCCGGCCAGGCGCGTGGCAAGATCTGGCGGACCAAGCTGGTGAAGTCGGACGCCGGATATGTCGCCCACTCTGAGATCATCGCCTCGTTGAACCAGCTCGCGGTGGATCTCACGCTATCGCCGCGCGGCTCCCTGCTGGTGGCCGCCCACAGCGGAAATCCGGACTGGGGCACCGGACCGGAGGGCAGAGGAACGATTTTCGAAATCTCTCCCAATCCCGACCCCGCCCCGCAGCCGGTGATGACATGGAGCGAATCCCCGGGAACATTTCACATCGCCTACGACCGGCCGCTGGATGCCGCCGCCGCGGAAATCATGATCGCCGGAGCCTCGATCGGACGCGGACTCTACGTCCGGGCCGGCGATCGCTTGGAAAGCATGTGGCCGGGCTATGAGATCGTGAAACAGCAGAAGGCCCGGCCGGCCACCCCGGTCCCGGTGCTGGGTGGCAGCCTTTCGGATGACCGCCGCACCATCGAACTGCGCGTGCCGCCACAAGTTTCCCCGGAGCATTTTGCCTTCACCCTGCCGGGGCCGGCGGGTGCCGACCTCCACGCCCAACTCACCGGCGTGGAAACGTCATGGCGGGGCGACGATGGCACCACGTGGAAAGGGTGGACTCCGCATCTGGACAGTCAGGTCAGTCGGGAACTCACCACCCAAAGCGCCCGGCATGAAAATTTGCATCATTCATTAACACTCCCCGGCGAATTGACCCTCCGCACCCGGCTCGACTTGTGGCAGATGCTGCGACCCGCCATCCAGCCGGGAGCATCGCTCGATTACGAGCCCGGGCCGGAAGAAGTCACCATTGCCATCACTTCGACCGACACGCCTTTCACGGTTACGCTGGGTGTCGGCAACAGGGCCGTGGCGAAGGATTCGATCCCCGGCCAGATCAGTCACGATGTCTTCCTGACCGTCACACCTGAGGAAAAGGAATGGTTCGATCTCACGCTCAGCTGCCGCACTGCTGCCGCCACCGCACCAACGCTGCGGATTTCATGGCATACCAAAGAGGACTCCCGCCCCCGTGCCCTTCCCTTGCGCCGCTTCCTTCTGCCGTGGGCCGACCCGGCCGCCGTTCCCGACCCGCTCGCGACCGCCTCCCGTCCGGAAATCCAAGGCGGTGACTGGGCGCGCGGGCGGGAAATTTTCATGAGCGATCGCAGCCTTTGCTCGAAGTGCCACAGCGTCCGCGGGCAGGGATCGAAGATCGGGCCGGACCTGTCGAACCTGGTCAGCCGGGACCACGCTACGGTTCTGCGCGACATCCGCGAGCCGGACGCCGCGCTCAATCCCGACTATCTGAACCACCAGGTGGTTTTGCGGGACGGGCGCGAACTGGTCGGCGTGCCCCGCAGCGACGGGGAGGGCCACATCATCCTCGGCATCGGGCCCGGAGCCGAACTTCGCCTGGCCAAAGACGAGATCGCCTCTTCCACCGCCATCAGGACCTCGCTCATGCCGGCCAAGCTGGACGAAGCATTGGGCGAGCGCGATTTCCGCGACCTGATGGCATATCTTCTGACCGCTCCGCCGCTCATGGGGGTCTACGCCGACGGTCCGCACCCACCCAAACGCACACCGGACGAAATCTCCACCCTCCTCGCCGGGGCACCCGAACCGCCCGCCGCCATCCGCCCGTTGAAAGTCCTGCTGGTATCCGGGCCCAAAACCCATGGCGTCGGAGAACACGATTATCCGCGCTGGCGCGAAGCCTGGGCCCGCTTGTTCACCCTTGCCGACAAGACATCGATCGATCTTGCCTTCGAATGGCCCACCCCGGCCCAATGGGCCGCCGCCGATGCGGTGATGTTTTTCCGCAAAGGTGACTGGTCCGACGAACGTGGCCGCGAATTCGACGCGTTCCTTGCCCGCGGTGGTGGTGCCGTGTTCATCCATTGGGCGGTCGAAGGCGGTGTCCACGCGCCGGATCTGGCGGCACGTCTCGGATATGCCTCCGACTCCAATCTTACCAAATACCGGCACGGCCTGGTCCACTTGGATTTCGCGCCGGCTGCGAAGCATCCCATCGCACGGAATCTCTCGAAAGTATCATTCATCGATGAAACCTACTGGAATCTCGTTCCATCCCGGGAAACCAAGCCAAACCATCTGGCCACCGCGATTGAGGCAGGCGCCTCCCATCCCCAGTGCTGGGTCACCGAGCCCGCGCCCGGCGGTCGGATCTTCGTCACCCTCGGCGGTCACTACTCATGGACCTTCGACGATCCCGTTTTCCGCACCCTTGTCCTCCGCGGTCTCGCCTGGACAGCCAACGAACCCGTCGACCGCTTCAACAACCTGGTCCGCGCGGGCGTGGAATAGCGGGGATTTCGTCGCCAGCCCCAAATCGGGACAAACAATGGTGGGTAGAGATGGATTCGAACCAACGTAAGCTTTCGCTAGCAGATTTACAGTCTGCCCCCTTTAGCCACTCGGGCATCTACCCATTCCGCCTCGCAGCGGGGCGGAGGTATGAGGAGGGGGGAGGAATTTGACAAGGGAAAATGTTTCACGGCGCCATGAAGCGACCTGCGGGCCGGCTGCGCCTTCTCCGCCACCACCCTGCGGAGCCTCTCCGACCCCGTCTTCGAGCGCGTTTCCGCTTTCGTCGCGGAGGCCCGGCCGCATTCGATGGCGGGTTGCGGATTGTGATTCCCCCTGCGGCGGGGATCGTTAGAACCAAGCGGTCACCGTGTGACCGTGATCATGAGTTCCGCCCGCGATCTGTCCGCCAATCCCGGGCGCTTCGTCCTCTTCACCGCGCTCTACAACGGCCGGGCCTATTATCCGGTGCTGGCGATCCTGTTTCTCGATCTCGGCCTGACGCTGGATCAATTCGTTCTGCTCAACCTCATCTGGGCAGCCACCATTTTCCTCTTCGAGGTGCCCTCGGGCGCCTTGGCGGACACCTTCGGCCGCAGGCGGCTGCTGATCGCGGCGGCGGTTCTGATGGTGATGGAAATGTCCTGTCTGCTGCTGGCTCCGCGGGACGGCGGGTGGGTCCTGTTCTGGCTCTGCGTGATGAACCGGATCTTCTCCGGACTTTCGGAAGCGGCGGCGAGCGGGGCGGATGAGGCGCTCGCCTACGAATCCCTGCCCGAGGCGGACCGTTCCGAGAGCTGGGACCATCTGCTCGCCAAGGCGATGCGCTGGCGATCGGTGGGTTTCGTGGTCGCCATGATCCTCGGGGGATTCCTCTACGACGCCACCGCCATCAACCGCGTGCTGCCGGAAAGCTTGCATCTCTCCGCTGCCGTCGCCCACCGGCTGCCGGTCGCACTGGTCCTTTGCCAAGCCTTCGCCTGTCTCGCGCTCACGCTCCGGATGGTCGAACCGCCCCCGCCCGCCGGGAGCGCCCTCCGCAACACCTGCGGTCATGCCGTCAGACTCACCTTGCGAACGGCGGTATGGGTTTTCACCCACCGCCGCACGTTGGTGGTGGTCGTGATCGGCCTGTTCATCGATTCGTTTGTTAGAAACTTCGCCACGATCAACAGCAGCTATTACCGCCTCATCGAATACCCGGAGTGGACATTCGGAATCATCGGAGCGGCGACCGGAGCACTTGGCTGGTTCGTCCCGGGCATCGCCCGCCGAATGAACCGCCGCTTCGGGACATTTGCCAATCTCGCCTTCGCCGCCGGGCTTGTTTTCCTCGGTTTGGGAGGGCTCGTCCTGCTGCAATCCCATGCGGGGCTGATCCCGGTGATGGTGCTGATGACGTCACTCGGCTTCGTCGGATTCACGGTCAGTCGCGCCCTCCATCGCGAGACGGATTCCGAAAAACGTGCCACCGTGCTCTCCGTGAAGGGACTCGCCTTCAATCTCGGGTACGGGCTTTTCAGCCTCGGCTTCTCACGCGTGCTCGCCGCCCAAGGCGAGAGCTCGGCAGAAGATGCGCTCCGCCACGCGCTCTTCTGGCAGGTTCCCGTCTACGCCCTCGGCGCTTTCGTTCTCCTCGCCTGGGGCTCTCGGATGTGGGAAAAAGCGGCGGACGAACGCTGAAATCCCTCAGCCGTCTCAATCTCCTTTCCCGCTTGCATGGTGCAGGTAATCGCACAAGAGCGGAATCCGGCTCCCCACCGACTCGCTTTCCAGCAATTGCTGCCGCAGGTCGGGATCATGCACGAACTGTTGGGAAACGATGTCCGTCATCAGCGCCGGACCGTCTGCCCGGTCGAGCAGAGTCAGCACACCGGTCTGGACTTCCTTGGGCAAACTCCGGATCGCGTCCTCCACCGCCCCGCGCAGGGTCTTCATCGCCGCCTCCGCCTGGTTCTCCGGCGTGAACTTTGAAATCACCGGCTCGATGCTGGCGCTCGGGTAAGGCCGGTCATCGTGCCACTCCGTGAAACGCACCCGCATCACGCCATGGAGCAGCAACTGGGAGGTCCCGTCCGGTTGTTCGCGCGAGGCCCGCACCAGCCCGATGGTCCCGACCGGGGCCACATACTCCGCCGGATCCTCGCTCTCCTCGTCCTCCCCAACCACCCGCCCGACCGCGAAAAAGCAGTTTCCCTCCAACGCTTCCTCCAACATGATCCGGTAGCGTTCCTCGAAGATGAAAAGCGGCAGCCCGCCATGGGGAAACAAGGTGCAGTCCGGCAGCACCATGACGCCACATCGCTCGGGAAGTTGAATGCTCTCCATCGTGAGGGAGCGATACACCACGGCCTGCCCGATGCAAGCGGCATGCCGCCGCCGCCAATCCGGAAAAGACTTGATCTTTGGCTGCTGCCATCATTTCAAACAAGAAACCACTGCGGCATCGCTAGCCCGCGCGAAGCTTTCTGAAACCTCCTTTGCACCAATGATCCAAGTCGAAAGTCTCACCAAACAGTTCGGCAGCAAGCTGGCCGTGGACCACCTCTCCTTCACCGTCGAAAAAGGCGAAGTCCTCGGATTCCTCGGCCCCAATGGAGCCGGCAAATCCACCACCATGCGAATGGTGACAGGCTTCATCACCCCTACCTCCGGCGACGCCAAGGTCTGCGGGGTCTCGATCATCGACCAACCCGCCCAAGCGAAAACCAAAATCGGCTATCTGCCGGAATCCGCTCCGCTCTACCACGACATGAGCGTCATCGGCTTCCTCAAATTCTGCGCCGAGATCCGCGGCCTCAGGGGATCGGCCAAAAGCGATGCCGTCGAACAGGCCATCGAAACCTGCTTCCTCCAATCCGTCGCCCGCCAGTCGATCGACACCCTCTCCAAGGGCTACCGCCACCGCACCTGCCTCGCCCAGGCCCTGCTGCACGACCCGGAGGTCCTCATCCTCGACGAACCCACCGACGGACTCGACCCGAACCAGAAATACGAGGTCCGCCAGCTCATCAAGCGCCTCGGCAAAACCAAGGCCATCCTCTTTTCCACCCACATCCTCGAGGAAGTCGAAGCCGCCTGCACCCGCGCCGTCATCGTCGACCGCGGGAAAATCGTCGCAGACGGCACCCCGGCCGAACTGCTCGCCCAGTCCCCGACCGGGTCCCTCACCGACCTCTTCCGCGAGCTTACCACCCGCGACACCGAGGAACCCGCCGAAGCCGCAGCCTGACCCCTTCCCTTCCACGGATCACCGATCACTTCCAGCGTCCTCTCACCATGTCCTCCTTCACGATCTACAAACGCGAGCTCTCCAGCTACTTCGCCCAGCCCACCGCCTACGCCATCATCGTGATCTTCCTGTTTCTCTCGATGGGCCTCACCTTCAGCTTCGGGAATTTCATGCGAGTCGGCGACTCGTCACTCGAATGGACCTTCTTTTTCTGGCATCCATGGATCTACATGCTCCTCGCGCCCGCCGTGGGCATGAAACTCTGGGCCGATGAACAACGCACCGGCACCATTGAGTTGTTAGGGACTTTCCCGGTGACCACGTGGAGCGCCATTGCCGGGAAATTCCTCGCCGCCGCCACCGTCTGGCTGGCCGCCCTCGCACTCACCTTCCCCATCGTCATCACGGTGAACTATCTTGGCAGCCCGGATAACGGCGCGATCTTCGCCGGCTACCTCGGCAGTTTCCTCATCTGCTGCACGTTTCTCGCCATCACCATGCTCGTCTCCGCCTGCACCCGGGACCAAGTCGTCTGCCTCATCGTCTCCGTCGCCATCTGCGTCACCATGGTCCTCTGCGGTTATGATGATTTCACCCGCGAGCTCGCGAAAGCGGCGCCGGCCGCCGTCGTCGAAGCCGTTGTCTCGATCGGAGTATGGGATCATTTCCGCTCCCTCAACCGCGGACTTTTCCGCCTCCAGGACTTCGTCTGGTTTGCCTCCATCATCTTCGTCTGTCTTCTCGGCACGAGCGCCATCCTCTCCGCCAAGCGCGCCTGAGCGGGTTCCTAACATCTCATTTCAAATCTTAAACATCTCATGAAAACCACTCACCCGGTCACCCGTGCAGCGCTGGGAGTCGCAGCGCTCGTTGCCATCGCCATCCTCGCCAACTGGCTGGTCTCGCTCACCCCCCTCGGCAACCGCGGCGCGGATTTCACGGAAAACAAGATCCACACGCTCTCGGATGGCACCCGCGCCATCCTGGAGGAACTCGACACCCCGGTCGTCCTCCGCTACTATGCTTCCCGTAATACCGACTACATGCCGGAGGAGCTGAAACTCCACATGCGCCGCGTCGATGATCTCCTCAAGGAATACGCTTCCCTCTCCGACGGGAAACTCCGGGTCGAACATCTCGATCCCGAGCCGGACACCGATGCGGAGGACTCCGCCAATCTCGATGGCATCTCCGGCCAGCGCCTCGACGACCAGAACCTCTATTTCGGCATCGCCATCTCCTGCCTCGATCGCACCGCCGTCCTGCCTTTCCTCAATCCGCAGGAGGAAACGATGCTCGAATACCAGCTTTCCAAAGCGATCGCCGAGGTGAGCACCCCAACCAAATCCGTCATCGGAATCATGTCCGCGCTCAATCTCGGCGGCACGCCCCCGATGATGCCAGGCCAGCAGCCCGATCCCGGCTGGGTCATCTATCAGCAGCTCCAGCAATCTTTCGAAATCAAGGACCTCGGCATGGAACCGGAATCCATCGACCCCAAGGACATCAAAGTGCTCCTGCTTTTCCATCCCGCGGGCATCACGCCCGAGGCGGAGTTCGCGGTGGACCAATATCTTCTCGGCGGTGGCACTGTCGTCGCCTGCCTCGATGCCTATTCCGTCGCCGCGCAAATGACCGGAGGCGGAAATCCCATGATGGGACAGCAGGGAAACCCCACCACCTCCACCCTTCCCACGCTGCTCGAATCATGGGGAATCAATTTCGAATCCGGCAAAGTCCTCGCCGATCCGACCCACGCCACCATGTTAGGCGGAAACCGCCAGGGACTCGCCGTCCTATCCCTGCCACAGGAGGCGATGCCCCAGAAGGACAACGTCATCACCAAGGACCTCGGCTCCATCACCCTGTTCCTGCCCGGCGCGTTCACCAAACTCGGCGGCGCGGGCGTTGCCATCAACACATTGGTCAGATCCTCCACCAACGCCGGCTTCGTCGACTCGCTCAAGGCGTCCCAACTGGCCCCAGAGCTTGCCACCACCCTGGTCCCCGCCGGCAAGGCATACGACCTCGTCACCCACCTCTCCGGCACCTTCAAGACCGCCTTCCCCGAGGGCAAACCGGGCGATGAAACGCCGGATCCGGAATCCGGCGAATCGGATGAGCCCGGCGAGACGGCCGGAAACGACGCGGAACCCGCCGCGGACCCGCCGACCTACCTGAAGGAAGCCACCGCCCCCGGCAACGTCTTCCTCATCGCCGACATCGATGCGTTCTACGACCGCTTCGCCTATAACGTGCAGAATTTCGGTGGAATGCAAATGGCCACCCCGGTCAACGGCAACGCCGCGATGCTCTTCAACCTCCTCGACCAGGCCACCGGTTCGCGCCACCTCATCGGTTCCCGCTCGCGCGCCGCCATCCGCCGGCCGTTCACCCTGATCCAGGAAATGGAAGCCGACTTCAACAAGGATATCGGCGAGAAAATCAAAGAGTATGAAGAACGCGAGGCCGAGGCCCAGACCAAGCTCAACGAGCTCCAGGCGCAAAAAACCCGCGGCAACGAGCTCTATCTCTCGCCCGAACAGGAGGCCGAAATCCGCAAGCTGCGCGAGGAACGCGTCGAATACGCGCGCCTCATTCGCGAAGCCCAAAAGGATCTCCGGCGCCAGAAAGACGAGCTGGCCGGCAACATCACGCTGCTCAACGTGACCGTCATGCCCGCCCTTGTCGTCCTCATCGGCCTCGGACTGTTCATCAAACGCCGCCGATCGACCCGCGCCCGCTGATGACATCCGAACTGAAAATCACCCCTTCCAACATTTCCTAACATGAACAAACGCCAGGTCCTCATCCTCTGGGTCATCGCCATCGCTCTCGGCGTCGCCGTGGCCGTCGTAAAAGTCAGCCAGGAACAGTCCACCGACAGCGCGACCCGAAGGTCCGCCGGTGAGACCCTGTTCGAATCGTTCCCCGCCAACGAGGTCGCCACCGTCCGGATCGAAGGGGCCGAAGGATCCGCCACGCTGACCAAAAAAGACGATGGCTGGACCGTCGCCGACCGTGACGCCTACCCCGCCAACAGCACCTTCGTCAACGGACTCCTCCGGACCCTCAGCGAACTCAAGGTCACGCAGGGCATGGAAGCCGGGCCATCGTTCGCACCCCGTTTCGGAATGGATCCCGACTCATCCGATCCTGAAAATCGTGGTCTCACGGTCACCTTCCGGGACAGCGCCGATAAGGAAATCGGCACCGTTTCCGTGGGTAAAAACATCGAGAGTGCGAGCTCACCTTCACCGATGGGGGGTGGCGGCACCGTCGGCCGCTTTGTCCGCAACCATGCGGATGAATCCGGCTTCTACGCCGTCAGCGAGATGTTTCCGTCCCTCAGCGCCGAGCCGGCCCGCTGGCTTTCCCAAGACTTCATCAGCATCGAAAAGATCCAAGCCATCACGGTCATCCAGCCTGGCAGCGAGGAGGTCGCGTGGGAGGTCGGCCGCGATGACGAGAACGGCGAGTTCGCTCTGGCGGACGCCCAGCCCGGCGAAACCCTCGATTCCACCGCCTCCGCCCCGCTCAAAAGCCTGCTCTCCTACGCACGCTTCGACGATGTCATTCCCGCAGCCAAGGTCGACGAGCGCCTGATCGCCGACAAAACCGCGGTCGCCACCATCAGAACCTTCGAAGGCTTCACCTACACCCTTCGCATCACGCCGACCAAGCCCACCGGCGAACCGGATCCGGAGAACCCGATGCCGGCCGGTGATACCCTTGCCCTCACCGTCAGCGTGGACGCGGAGCTGCCCAAGGAGCGAAAGAAAGAAGAAGGCGAGACGGAGGAGGACGCCAAGACCAAGGACGAGGCCTTCACCACCCGGCTCATGGAACTTACTGAAAAATTGGAGAAGGAAAAAACCTTCGAAGGCCGCACCTACGAAGTCGGGCAAAGCACCTTTGAGGCCTTGCTGAAGGAACGCGAAGATCTCCTCCAAAAAGCCGAGCCCGCCGCCCAGACCGGAGTTCCGCAACCCGGCATGCAGCCCGGCGGCATCCCGATGCCACGTCCCGCCGGCGGCAACAGCGTCACCACCCCGCCGATCCAGGCCTTCACTCCTCCCATATCCATCCCCCCGATGGAAGAGGAACCTGCGGAACCCGCGGAGGAGACCACCGGAGGGGACGAGACCCCTCCAGCCGCCGAAATGAACGGGGTCGAACCCAACGCACCCGGGCAACCTGAGCCACTTGCCCCGGCCGGCCAAGACGAACCGAATCCGCCCGCCGAGCCCGAGCCCGAGCCCGAGCCCGAGCCCGAGCCCGAGCCGGAGTCAGAGTCAGAGTCAGAACCGGAGCCGGAGTCAGAACCGGAGCCGGAAAATCCCGTGGAAGACTGAGCCCGGGAAACGAGGCCTGCCCGGCTCTGGATCGGGCGCACGCTCTCCGGGAGTCCGCTGATACATCGGGCTTGGACATGCCGCCCGGATTTTCCATGCTCCGAGTCATGCCTGCCATACGCGTCGATCTCGCCGAACGTTCCTATCAGGTTTCCGTGGAAGCCGGTCTTTTGGGCCGGGCCGGTGATGTCTTGAAGTCTCTCGAAATGGGAGGAACGAAGGTGGCGGTGGTGAGCGACCGGACGGTGGCCCGTCTCCATGGCACACCGCTGATGGATTCCCTCGCAGCCGCTGGATTCCACGCCACGCTCCACACCGTTCCCGCCGGGGAAGCCTCCAAGTCCATGGGTCAGGCGGAAATGCTCTGCCGGGAACTGGCGGTGGCCGGGCACGACCGCGGGAGTCTCTTGGTGGCATTGGGCGGCGGTGTCGTGGGCGACCTGGCAGGATTCGTCGCCTCGATTTTTTTCCGCGGCATCCCGTTCGTCCAGATTCCGACGACGATCGTCGCGCAGGTGGATTCGTCGGTGGGCGGAAAGACCGGAGTGAACATCGCCGAGGGGAAGAACCTGCTGGGCTGTTTCCATCAACCGCGAGCGGTGCTGGTGGACCCCGAAATACTCCGCACCCTGCCCGACCGCGAGTTTCATGAAGGGTTCGCCGAAGCGATCAAGCACGCCGCCATCCGAGATGCGGCGATGCTCGATGAGCTGGCCGCACTGGACCCGGAGTCGCGCGATGTCCCTGCGGACCTGATCGCGCGAAACATCGCGATCAAGGCGCGGATTGTGGAGGCCGACGAGCACGAGACGCGGGGACAGCGTGCGCTCTTGAATTTCGGCCACACGATCGGCCACGGAATCGAGGCGGCGGTCCCCTACGGGGAAATGCTCCACGGCGAGGCGATCGCGCTGGGCATGCGCGCGGCGTTGTTTCTCTCGGCAAAGCACGGCGGGCTTTCCGCGGAGGAAAGCGGGCAGGTCCTTCGTTTGCTGGACAAGTTCCACCTGCCGCTCGTGCTGCCTGAGAAAATCGCCACCACGACGGTTCTGGAGAAACTTTCGAGGGACAAGAAATTCTCCGCAGGGGAGATCCGTTTCGTGGTTCTCGAAAAGTTGGGATCCGCGAAAGTGGTGGAATCCGTCGGCCGGGAGGATCTGGCGGCGGCGGTGGAGGCGCTTCGGGCTCCGGTGGGATGAAGCGGGCGGAGGAGAGACCTCCGTCCACCAGGGCGCGGATCAGGGTCCGAATACGTGAGTGCAATTCGGGCTTCCGATGCCTGGATCGCCGTGGCCATCTGATGAATTCATTCCCCTGTCAGACCACGCCCTTCCGGAGATCCCGCAGGCTCCACAAGGCCCCGCCCGCAGGCGCCGCCGCTCCTTTCAGTTTCCTCGCGCCGTCCTTCCGCTTCGGCCCGAACCTCGCCCTCGATTTCGAGAACGCCTCATCCACAAACGCCCGGCTGCCGATCACCGCCCCGTCGGTGAAATAACGGATCCGGCAGCGCAGCATCTTCCCGAACGGAAGCTCTCCCTCCCTCGCGTGCTCGTTCTCCGCATCCTCCCTGGAAATTCCCTTCCGCAGCGTCTTCACCGCCACTTTCCCGTCCTTGCCGACCGACTCGGAAGTCTTCCCAAGCGCCCCGGCCATCAGCAGTTTCCGGTATTC